>CALAWP010000052.1 GCA_937895345.1 uncultured Paenibacillus sp.
CGCGCAGCGCCGCCCGCCCCGCCGCATAACGGACCGCCGCCGTGCCGGCCAGGGCGGCGGCCGTCAGCGCGATCGCGCCGGCCAGGGCCGCTCCCTCGATGCCGAGGGACGGCACCAGCGCGGCGTTCAGCGCGCCCTTTAGCAGCGCGGCCAATAGCAGCAGCGCCGCAGGCATGCGCGCCGAGCCTAGCGCCTGAAGCGCAGGCGCGACAACCCCGTTGGCGCAGGCGGCCAAGGCCGTGCAGCCGACGAGCGCAAACGCCGCCGTTCCCTTCGCGTCGGCGTACAGCATCACATTGATCGGTTCGGCCAGCAGAACCAATCCTAACGCCGCGGCCGCCCCCAACGCCCAGGCGGCGCGAAGCAGCAGCATCAGACGCAGGCGAAGCAGCTCCGATCCCAGGTTCTTCCGGGCGAGCACCATGCCCGGCACAAGCGCCGCGGCCGCCGCTCCGGCCATCATCGCGGCCAGCTGCACGACCGGCTGCGCCCGGCTGTAGACGCCGAACAGGCTCATCGCTTCCGCCGCCGGCCGGCCGCCCGTCAGCAGCAGCCGCGGCACCGTAAAGGCGTCCATCACGCCCAGCGCGGGCACGACCGCCGCCGCCAGCGCCGCCGGAAAAGCATAGACGGCCAGCTCCTTCATATCGCGAAGCAGCCGCTTCGCCCGTTCGGCAGCCGGAGGAGCGCCGCGACGCTCCCGCATCCGCCATCCGAACAGCCCGAGCGGCAGAAGCGCCGCGGCCGCCCCTGCCGCCGAACCGGTCATCACCGCGGCCGCGATCGATTCCTCCCGCCATCCCGCCTTCAAGCCGACGGCCAGCGCCAGCACCATAACGGCCACGCGGACAAGCTGCTCGATCACCTGAGAGGAGGCCGATAACGCCATTTTTCCGTATCCTTGCGCATAGCCCCGCAGCGCCGCGGCGAGCGGCGCGGCAAGCAGCGCCAGCGAAGTCGCCCGGATTGCAGGCGCCGCCGCCGCGTCGCCGATCCATAAGGCAGCGCTTTCTGCGGTAAGCCACATCAGAGCGGCGGCCGCCAAGCCGCTTCCCGCAAGAAGCAGCGCCGCGCCGAAGGCCGCCGAACGCTCTCCTCCGCTTCCGTCCTTCAGCCGTCCCGCGACGACAATCGACACGGCCGCCGGTATGCCCGCGGTCGCCAGCACGGCAATCAGCTGATAGAACGGATATACGGCATTGTACAGGCCGAACACCCGGTCGCCCGCCAAATTTTGCAGCGGCACCTTCTGCAGCACCCCGATCAGCTTGGACAGAAGCGCCGCGCCCGCCAATGCCGCCGCTCCGCTTCCCCACAGGCGGGCCCGCGCCCTCCGCTTGGACTCGCGGCCCATTCCTTCACTCTCCCGACAATACATGGTGAAATTTATACTATCCTATATTCGGGCAAATGAAAAGCTTCCCCTGCCATGGATCGCGCGGATCGGGGAAGCCGTATGTTCGATTGCGCGGCCGCCGGGCGCCGCTTGTTATTGTTCCATCTGCTTGGCCAAAAAACCTGCGGCCGTCTCCGCCATCTTCGTCTCCATCTGGCCCATCTTGACGCCTTCGTCCTTGCTGAGCAGGATAACCGTGCCGATCGGATCTCCTCCCGCAATGATGGGCGCCGCAACGAAAGAGCTGTACGTATCCTGCATATCCTTCACGATTTCATAGGTGCCGCCCGCAGTTTCCGCCACCGTCTTGCGGTTGTCCATGCAAGACTCCAGAATGGCGCCGATCGGCTTATCCATCAGTTCTTTTTTGGAAGCGCCCGCTACCGTAATAATGGTGTCCCGGTCCGAGATGAGCGTCGTATGGCCCGTGCTTTCGAACAGCGACTCTGCGTACTCCTTGGCGAAATCGCCGAGCTCGCCGATCGGGGAATATTTCTTCAGGATCACTTCCCCGTCCCGGTCTACGAATATTTCCAATGGGTCTCCCTCGCGAATACGCAATGTACGGCGGATCTCCTTCGGAATGACTACGCGTCCGAGGTCGTCGATGCGACGTACGATTCCAGTTGCTTTCATTTCATGTTGCCCCGCTTTCACTAGAGGATTTTGAATACACTGGATGCTGTAAACGAAGCGTAAACGGCTTGCGCCGATATGGGCGGCGCCATGCTGCGCGCCGTCCCAGAATAATCGCAACCGCATGCCGGCCGCCCGGCTTTCGGCCGGGCCGGCTGCTAACGAGTGATGTTGTGAATCTGCCCATAGTATTCATCCGTTCCCAGTTTCTTATGCACGGACCGGAGCGGCTGCGCCTTCGGCGGGCGCGGGGACGGTTACCCGTCCCCGTCCTTGCGGGAAGTCTTCAACCTGCCCGCCTTGCCGAGCGCCTCCCGGAGCAAAAATTCGATATGGCCGTTGACGCTCCGGAATTCGTCCGCCGCCCATTGCTCCAGCGCGCGGTACAGCTCGGGATCGAGACGAAGCGGAAATGCTTTCTTTTCTTTTGCCATGGCGCTCAGCCTCAGCTGTACAGCGATCCCGTATTGATGACGGGCTGCGCCGCCCGGTCGGAAACGATGGACACCATCAGATTGTTGATCATGGCCGCCTTGCGTTCCGGATCGAGCTCGATTCCTTTTTCCTCCAGCTGCTTGATCGCCGTCTCGACCATACCCACGGCGCCTTCGACGATTTTTTGCCGCGCGGATACGATGGCGATCGCCTGTTGTCTCTGCAGCATGGCGCTGGCGATTTCCGGCGCATAGGCCAGATGCGTAATCCGCGCTTCACGAAGCTCGACGCCTGCGACCTCGAGCCGTTCCTGCAGATCGCTCAGCAGCTCCGCCGCCACTTCGTCGGCATTGCCGCGCAGCGACAGCTTGTCTTCGTCTCTGAACGTATCGTACGGATATTGCGCCGCAATATGGCGAATTGCCGTCTCGCTTTGAATTTCGACAAACCGTTCGTAATGATCGACGTCGAACGTCGCCTTCGCCGTATCCGTCACCTTGAATACGATAACGGCGCCGATTTCGACCGGATTGCCTTCGGCATCGTTCACCTTCAGCTTCTGGCTGTTGAAGTTGCGCACCTTGAGCGATACGGATATCTTCGTCGTCAACGGCAATACCATCCACAGCCCGCTCTCCGATACCGTTCCGATGTACGTGCCAAAAAACGTCACGACCTTCGCTTCGTTAGGCTGGACAATCACCAGCGACGTCACGCAAAGCACGGATAATCCGAGAAGCAAGATGCCGAGAATCACGATGCCGTACGGCGTACGCGGCTCCGTCAGCGCATCCACCATGGAATAAATGCCTCCAACAGCCGCCGCCAAAGCAACCAGCAAAGCCAAATAACCGCTGACATAAACCGCTTTTTTCTCCTTCACAGCGCTCACCCCATATCATTATGATATTTATATGATATCATATTTTCCTATATCATACAATTATCATTTTGCCTGGAGCGGCGAACCGGAACGAAATGCGTCTACGTTAGAAAACTAACCACAAACAACAGAGAGCCGAGCAGGATATGAATCCATCCGAATACGCGGCTCACCCTGCTCTCTTTCTTTTGAGAGGACATACGGTACAATTTGGCATCGATCAAAAGCAGCAGGAGCCCACAAAAAATACATAAAAAGATGGTGTACCCGGTTAAATTATGCGACACCGCTCCCATAACCATTGCATCACCCCTCCCTCTCTGTTCTCCGCCGCCCCGCTCTCCTTATTGCGTCTTCATCCCCATTCGGCGAAGCCTTACATCCACCTGGATATCGAAAGTGACGTCCTTGTACATGCGCTGCCAATCTTCTTTCGTTCGAATATGCTGTTTCCAGAATTCAGGGTTTTTGGCCCTTACGTATTCGCCAAACCCAATAAAATCCGATTGTTTGACTTGCGTTTTGCGCAAAAAGTTTTCATAAGCTTTGACCGACACTTCTTCATGTTGCTTTTCAATTTTTTGTATTTCGGAAAGGCTGACGACTTTTGAATTGCTTGTGTATTTCTCGTCCAGATCGACTTCAAGCTCCACCTTGATCGTGAAATGGGGAATGCCGTCTTTTATTTGCAAGCTCCATTTCACATCCCGGTGCCTGACATTGACCATAACCGCAGTGGACAAGTCGTTTTTATCCAGAATGACAAAAGTTCTGTAGCCGGCCGGGTTAACGCCCCGAAGGCCTAGGTAACCAGCAATTTCCAGAGTTTTGGTGACACCCACCATTTGCTCGCTTTTAAAATACGCAATCCCCGAAACTTCGACGTTCTGTTCTTTCTTGATGTCGATGTAAGGAAGAAACCCCTCTTGACCCAGCTTGGACGTATTGCTCCAATATTGGCCGATATAATCCTTCGGAAATTTCCCCAGCCGTATGCCGTTATCCAGCGTGGACATCAAATAAAGCGTCGGAATCCGCTCCAATTTGGGAGAAGCGTTCAGCATCTCTCTCGCCTTGCCCTTGGACACCATCATCCAGGCCATTCTTCGCACTGCGGGATTGCGGCGAAAATAATCGTTGATGTTTCCCATCCCTTTTCTTGCGATCTTTTCCGATACGACAATGATGCGCAAATGGCCAAAGAAGAGCCGGCTGGACACCTGCTGCTGCAAAATCGTAAACGCATCGTCGATTGTATGGCCGACGACGTCGAGCACCCAAATCGTATCGTTGGTTTCTCCGCCGCCGCCTCCGCCGCCTCCCCCTTCTCCGGGTCCGAGCGGAATCCGCCCGGGCAGCGCAATCTGTACGCCGACCCGTATCATTCCTTTCTTTGGCGCAGGAATCGTGCCGCGGAGATGGGTAACTTCCGACTCTTCCGCTAACAATTCCTCATCGTTCACCTCGTCGATCGACACGCCCAGCACAATCGCCCGGTCGTCGAGCTCCAGCCTGTCCCAGCATCCGCTCAGCAGCGGAGCGACCAGCAGGACGGCAAGAGATACGAGCATTATGCGGACAACGGGATAGTCAGCTGCTTTCATAAGACATCCCGCGCTTTCTTCTTACGACCGCGACCAGAAGCAGCAAGGAAGGATAACCGATCGTCAACACCAACCCGAATCTCCCCGCAATTTCGATAATATCGTACAGCTGCACGACATTTTGCGGCAGCATCGCCGCCACGAAAACGAAAGGCAGCAAAATGTAGGCGAACATCTTGTGATCCTTCAGCCGGAACAACTGGGACAAGGAGAGGGACGTCAAGTAGTAGCTCGACAGCAGCGTCGTAAAAACGGCCGTTACCCACACGGCCAAAAATGCGGCATCCAGCCGTTCCAGCACGTTGGCCGGCAAGGAAGTGCCTTTCGCCAGCTCCAGCGTCGGCCACAGCAGCTTCTTGATTTCCTGCGCGCCGAACACGCTGACGGCGGCCACTACAATGATCAAATACAACCCTCCGGCGATCGCGACGCCCCAGAGGCTCGCTTTGAGCGCCTTCTTCGGTTTGCGCATGTGCGGGATGACAACGGTTAATATAAAGTATCCCTGAAACAAAGCGGCGACCGTCAATACGCCCTTCAGCACCTTGCCCGCCTCCGTCCAAATGACGGGCTGAAGATTGATCGCTTCGGAGTTGTTCAGCGACAATACGGCAATCAGCAATCCCGGCACGACCAGAAACGGGAAATAAAACGTATGGATATACGATAATGCGGTTACCGTATTGCGGGCGGAAACGGCGGCAAGCAGCAGCATCACGATAACCGTCACTTCCAGGGGCGTTCTTTGCAGCACCGACGTTACGACAACCTCGCCGAATTCCCGTGCCGTCAGCGAAGTCAAGACGGCAAAAAACAGAATAATCAGCAGGCTTCCGACAGCTGCCAGCCATCTTCCCAATATCGTTTCGCTGTACTGGATCAAGCTTTGATCCGGAAACCGCATGCCGAGGCAGGCAATCAGAATAATGCCTGCAAAGGCGACGGCGATGCCGAGCAGCGTAACAATCGGCGCGGCCGAATCGGCCGCACGCGCGGCAAACAGCGGCAGCGACAGCACGCCGACTCCGATAATGGTACTGACGACCACGGCCGACGTTTGCATGACCGTAACTTGCCGGTCCGTTCCCATGCGAACACTCCCTTTCTTGTCAAGACCCGTCTTCATCCGGCTTGAGGGACGAATCCCGCCCCTCCCGATTCAAATCGCGAACGTTGATCCTTACATCATCCTGCGTCCGCAAAAAAGCCGGCCTTACTTTCATCCAGGCGAACGGTCCCCGGATGAGAAAATCTTTCATCCCTTGAAAACTCCCGGGCACCATAGGACTCAAATACGGAACGCCGAACGACTTTAACGTCAGCAGATGATTGGCAATCAGGATCAGCCCGATCATCACGCCGTACAATCCGAATATGCCGGCTATAATGATTAACGGAAACCTGAGCAGCCGAAGCGCCAAGGCGATGTTATAGGCCGGCGTCGCAAACGATCCGATCGTCGTCAAGGCGATAATGACGACCGTAATCGGGCTGGCAAAGCCGGCCGCTACCGCCGCTTGTCCGATGACGAGCACGCCGACGATCGACAGTGCGCCGCCCACCTGCTGCGGCAGCCGGATCGTCGCCTCCCTCAGCACCTCCATTGACACTTCCATGATGAGCACCTCGATGACGGCCGGAAACGGCACCCCCGCGCGGCCGCCGGCCACGGCCACCGCAAACTCGGTCGGAATGAGCTCGGGGTTGAACGATATAATCGCCACGTACAGCGATGGAAATACGAGGGAGAACACAAGGGCAACGAGCCGGGACAGCCGGATGGCGCTCATCAGCAAAAATCGTTCCGTATAGTCCTCCACCGTCTGATAAAACTGGCTGAATACGGTCGGTACTGGAAGGGCGAGCGGAGAACCGTCTACCAGAACCGCCGCTCTTCCTTCCAATAAATTGGCCGCCACTTTGTCCGGACGTTCCGTATACTGCACTTGCGGAAACGGCGACCAATGGTTGTCTTCAATGAACTGCTCCACGTACCCGGAATCAAGCACGCCGTCGATTTCGATTCTGGCCAGCCGTTTGTCCAATTCTTCGACAATCGAAGGATTTGTAATGCCGTTCATATAACAAATGGCAATCGTCGTCCGGGTTCTTTCTCCTATCGTTCTCGTCACGATGCGCAGATCGGGCGACTGCACCCTATATCGGAGCAAAGCGATATTTGTTCCGAGCGATTCGATGAAGCCTTCGCGCGGGCCGCGAATCACCTGCTCCGTGGCCGGCTGTTCAATGCTTCGTTTATCAACTTGCCGCGTGCTGACGACAATGGCTCTGCCAACTTCTTCGATACCGATGACGGTCTTGCCGGTCAGGACGGCGTCGATTATCGTTCCGAACTCCTTCTCGGAAACAACGGAACAGAAATACAGAGTTTCATGAATAAGGGTGTCAACCAATTGATCGATCCGATCTTCTTGTCCTTCCTGAAGCGGCAGCGAATGCATCAGCGGCTTCAACAGTGAATGTTGAATGGCTGTATGATCCACCATATTGTCGAAATAATAAAGGACGGCATTATACCGGCCGAAAATTTTGATTTGCCGCTCCGCCAAATCCGTATTTTCGCCGAGGGCCGATCGAATGACCGATTTGAATTGTTCCAGATCTCCGTCAACGTTCATTCCTTCGTAATCGCTGCGGACTGATTTATCCTTCTTAATTCCGTTTTGCGTTCCGCGTTTTGGCTTCGTTCTACCGAACAATGGCATACTTTCACCGCCTGACTTCCAAATTTGGACGCAACGACCCGATATCGCTTTCCTGTTATCTTTCGCAGAGTCCTGCAAAATTATCCAATGTAATTGCAAAAGCAGTCGATAACGTCCAGCAAACAAAAAAAGGACGCCCGCAAGGTCGGATTTGACCTTGGGGACATCCCGTTATCGTTAAATCGCTTATTGCCCGGCCGGAGCGGTGCTCTCCGCGTTGCCGGCATTGCCTGCGCCGTCAGCCGGCTCGGTCGGCTCGGCATTGCCCGCGCCCGCGCCGCCTTCCGCATCGCCTTCATCCGCGCCTTCCGTCGGCTCGGGCTCCGGCAGCGTAATGTTGAGCTCCTGCTTCGGCATTTCCTCTTGCATGAACTTGTCCATCACGTTCATCGCGGCCGTATTTTGCACCGCCTTCTTCTCGTCCTCGGTCAATGCGTCAAGCTCCGGCAGCTCGCGCTTCTCGACCTTCATCACATGATAGCCGAATTCCGATTGGAACGGCTCGCCGACGGCGTTCAGCTCCTGCTCGAAAGCCGCTTGCTTGAACGACTCGACCCAGCCGCTGCCTTTCGCATTCTCGTACAAGCCGCCGTTCTCCTTCGAGCCCGGGTCGTCGGAATATTGCTTCGCCAGCTCGTTCCAGTCGCCGCCCGCGTCCAGCTTCGCCTTCACTTCGTTGGCGATTTCCAGCGCCTCTTCAAGCGTGCGAACTTCTTTCTGTTCGCCGGTTGCAGCGTCCTGCTCGTGAGTCTGTACCAAAATATGACGAACCGAATAGGTGCCGAAGTTCGCTTTCATGCTCTCGTACGCTTCGTCCATATCCGCATCGGTAACCATCGAGTTGACTTGCGCGACAACGACCGTCGTCAACAGCAGGAACGTGCCCATGTCGGCATCGGTTACTTTTTTGTCCTTGACCAGCTTCTTGAATGACTCGTCCTGATCCACATACTCCTTGAATTGCTTCAGCTGCTCGTCCGCGTCTTTGCGGGCTTGCGTCAGCGTCTCCTCGGAGGCTTGTCCGCTCAGCACCTTATAGGAAACGTATTGCTCCAAAATCATTTTTTGAAAATCCGGTATCATGACGATTTGTTCGTATGCGGGCTGTGCGACGACAAACAAGTCCAAATACTTGTCGAACTCCGCCTGCGTCACTTGACCGCCCTTGTAAGTAGCGACGACGTCGCCTTTGTCCGTTCCCTGGAACTGCAAAGACAGCTCTTTGTTTCCGCCGCCGCATGCCGCCAATATCGTCATGGCCAGCATAGTCGCAGAAACGAGCATTGCGCTTCTGCGCCATGCCGATTTGCGTATATGATGCAACATTGTTGAATCCCCTTTC
The DNA here is from genome assembly GCA_937895345.1 of uncultured Paenibacillus sp. Taxonomy (GTDB): domain Bacteria; phylum Bacillota; class Bacilli; order Paenibacillales; family Paenibacillaceae; genus Pristimantibacillus. The sequence continues at coordinate 9,023 of CALAWP010000052.1, forward strand.
CATTGATAAACTATCCCCTATTGTAGCAGATAAGGATGGCGGAAAGCGAATCGGCGCTAGGAGGTGGCGTTCTGCAGCTCTTTTTCCTTGAATACGGCCGCCTTCAGCCCTTCCAGCATCTTCTCGGACAAATAAAGCTTCTTGTCCATGTCGAGCCCCTTGCCCCGCAGCAGCAGCGTATAAGGCGTCTCCTGCTCCCCGCTTTGGCGGAACCGGTTCTCCAGCTGCAGGCAAAGGTTGTCGATCCGCTTGCGGACTGCCTTGCCTCCCGGAGGAGGAGACTCGAACTTGAATACCAAATCGTCGCCGCGCTGCACGATGCTTTCGATCCGGTGCAGCGATCCGTAAATTTTCAGCCTGGCCACCGACATCAAATTGCTTACCGCCTGCGGCAAATCGCCGAAGCGGTCGATCAGCTCGTCGATCAGCTCATCCGCCTCTTCGAACGTGCGGACGGCGGCCACCTTTTTGTAAATTTCGATTTTTTGAATGCTGTCGTAAATATAGTCGGATGGAAGATAGGCGTCCACGCTGACGTCGATGGCCGTTGCGAACGGCTTTTCCTCCGCCGCGGGCGCTCCGCCCATTTCCGCCTTGCGCTTCGCGATTTCTTCGGCCAGCATTTGCGAATACATGTCGAAGCCGACCGACGCAATAAAGCCGTGCTGCTCCGCGCCCAGCAAATTGCCGGCGCCGCGGATGGCCAGGTCGCGCATCGCGATCTTGAAGCCGGAGCCCAGCTCCGTAAACTCCTTGATGGACTGCAGCCGCTTCTCCGCCACTTCGGCCAGCACCTTGTCCCGCTGGTACGTGAAGTAAGCGTAAGCGATCCGGTTCGAGCGTCCGACCCGACCGCGCAGCTGATACAGCTGGGACAAGCCCATCTTATCCGCATCGTGCACGATCAATGTATTGACGTTCGGAATGTCGACGCCCGTCTCGATGATGCTGGTGCTGACCAGCACGTCGGATTCGCCGTCGAGAAAATCGAGAATCGTTTTCTCCAATTCCTGCTCTGACATCCGGCCGTGGCCGACCGTTACCCGGGCGTCCGGCACCAACGCGTTGATCTGCTCCGCCATTTGATAGATTCCTTGCACGCGGTTGTACAAATAATAGACTTGCCCGCCGCGCGCCAGCTCGCGCTCGATCGCCTCGCGCACCAGCGAAGGGCTGTGCTCCAGCACGTAGGTTTGCACCGGGAAACGGTTCTCCGGAGGCGTCTCGATGACGGACAAATCCCTGACGCCGAGCATCGACATATGGAGCGTGCGCGGAATCGGCGTTGCCGTCAGCGTCAGCACGTCGACGTTCGTTTTTAATTTTTTCAGCTTTTCCTTATGCGATACGCCGAAGCGCTGCTCCTCGTCCACGATCAGCAGACCGAGAGATTTAAAGATAATGTCCTGCGACAACAGCCGATGCGTCCCGATGACGACGTCGACCGTGCCGTTCTTCAGCCCCTTGATCGTCTCGTTCTGCTCCTTGCGGGAACGGAACCGGCTCAGCACCTGCACGTTGATCGGATAACCCGAGAAACGCTCGCGGAACGTTTCGTAATGCTGCTGCGCCAATATGGTCGTCGGTACGAGCACGGCCACCTGCTTGCTCTCCATCGCCGCCTTGAACGCCGCGCGGACGGCGACCTCCGTCTTGCCGTAGCCGACGTCGCCGCACAGCAGCCGGTCCATGGGCATCGGCTTTTCCATATCCTGCTTGATTTCCTTAATGGCGCGAAGCTGATCCGGCGTCTCGTCGTACGGAAACATCGCCTCGAACTCCTGCTGGTACGACGTGTCGGGTCCGAAGGCGTAACCCGGCGTCGACTGCCGCAAAGCGTACAGCTTGATCAGGTCGTCGGCGATATCCTGGACGGACGCTCTGGCCTTGCTCTTCGCCTTCGTCCATTCGCTGCCGCCCAGCTTGTTGATCTTCGGCTCCTTCTCCTCCGAGCCTACGTACTTCTGAATGAGATCGACTTGATCGATCGGTACGGACAGCTTATCCCCGCCGGCGTACACGATATGCAAATAATCGCGGTGAATGCCGCCGATAACCAGCGTTCCGATGCCGACGTATTTGCCGATGCCGTGGTTCTGATGGACGACGTAATCCCCGACCTTCAGCTCGGTGTAGCTTTTGATGCGCTCCGCGTTGTCCAGCTTGCGGTCCAGCCGGCGCGCCGCCTTGCGCTGTTTCTGGGAGAACATCTCGCCTTCCGTTATGACGACCAAATGGGAGGAAGGCAGCTCGAAGCCTTGCTGCAGATTGCCTTCCAGCAGCTGCGGCACGTCGATGCTGTAATCCTCCAGCACTCTCCGCATCCGGTCCATCCGTTCCTTGTTGCCCGCCAGCATCATAACGGTGGCGCCGATCTTTTTCCACCGCTCCATCTCCGATTTCAGAACATTCATCTGCCCATGGAAATTTTGCATGGAACGGGTCGTCATATTCAAAATGTTCTGAGGCTGGCTGTGCGGAATTTGCCGGAGAAACAAAGACAGAAAGATCGTCTGGAACGGCCGGTGCTGCAAAATTTCCTCCGTATCCCGCGCGAGCGCCAGCCCCGGCAGCGACTTGCCGTTCTGCAGCAGATGGAGCGACCATTCCGACTCGTCGCGCTCGAGCTGCCGGGCCGTTTCGGTCAGACGGGTCGGCTCGTCGAGCACAAGAAGCGTATCCTCCGGCATATAGTCGATAATCGTTTGTCTTTCCGGATAGAGCAATGCAATATATTTATAGATTTCAGGAAAATAGACTTGCTCCCGCAGCTTTTCCAGCTCGCCGCCGATTTCCGAGCGAAGGCGGTCCTTCGCCGTACGGTCGGTCATCTTGTCCAGCTGCCGCTGCAGCAGCTCCTCGGCATGCCGGGCCGCCGCCGCCATCCGGGCCGCATCCGCCAATATTTCCTGACACGGAGGGATGACACATTCATTCAATTGATCGGTCGAACGCTGATCGGCGGGATCGAACATGCGAATCGAATCGATCTCGTCGCCGAACCATTCTACCCGGTAAGCTCCGGCGGCGGTCAGCGGATAAAAGTCGACAATGCCTCCGCGGACGCTCATTTCCCCTTTCGATTCGACCCGGTCGCCTCTCGTATAGCCGAGCGACGTCATCCGTCTCAGGAAGTCTTCCATCGGCAGCGTATCGCCGACCTTGAGCGCCAGCTCCGCCTCCGCCATAACGCCGGCAATCGGCAAATAACGGCGAACGCCGGAAAAAGGCACGACAACAATCCCGCGGAAGCCGCTGGACAGCTTGGTCAACGCGTCCATCCGCTGCGCCAGCGTTTCGGGACTCGAAATCGCCGCTTCCGCAGCCATGAGCTCATTCGCGGGATACAGCAGCACCTGCTCGGCAGACAGGCATTCCTGCAAATCTTCCACGATCTTTTGGGCGGAGAACATATTATGCGTCACGATCAGCATCGGCCTTTGCAAGGCTTCCTCCAGCGCCGCGATAAACACCTGGCGCGAGGAACCGGCCAAGCCGGATACCATCTGCTCTCTCATCCCTTTGCGGATTCCGGATATGACCGATTGGACGTCCGAATCTGCGGCAAAAGCTTCTATTAGCGCTTTCAACGTCTGCACCACCTCGTTACTGCCTCATTTGCGCACCCATACCGCGATGCTTTAAGCCAAGCGTAAACGGCTTACGCCGTCCTCGACTGCGTAAGCTCGCGTTTCGTTTGTTCCGAAGCCCTTCCCCTTCCGTGCCATGCGGCATCGGCAAACACATCCGCCAGCCGGGCTTTCGGCGGCCGCTTGATGCCCGGTTTATCCGGCGCTATTGCAGCGGATTGCCGACCATATGCAGGTCAGGGTTCGTATGAAGCGCTTCATTACAATATTCGCAAACGATGTTAACCGTTACGTCCCCGTTTGAGTCATACGATATTATATCGCCGCGTTCCTCGGGGGTCAAGAAATGGAAGCCGAGCTGCTGCTCCGTCACTTCCGGCCGGTCGATAGAGCCGATCGGCGTCTTGCAATGCTTGCAAACATAGTTTACAGCCATATTATGCCTCCTGAAGAGTCGTTATACCCTTCAGTATGCCCCGATCGGCCGGCCTTTAACGATCAGCGGTTAAACTTCGCCATCGTCTCCTCGAACGGTGCCGTCAGGCTGTATTCCGCCGCATCGCACGCCTGGCCGATCATATCGGCCAGCTTGTCCTTGTCCGCCTTCGGAAAATTGGACAGCACATAGTCCGAGATGACGACTCCCGGCTCCGGCCGCGAGATGCCCATCCGAATGCGGTTGAACGTCTGCGTGTTCAAGTACTGAATCAGCGACTTGATGCCGTTGTGCCCTCCGGCGCTCCCCTGATAGCGCAGCCGCAGCTTGCCGATCTCGGTGTCCAGGTCGTCGTATACGACCAGGCCGTCGCCCAGCTCCGTTTTGTAATAATCCATAAAAGCCCGGACCGCTTCTCCCGACAGATTCATATACGTCATCGGCTTGATCAGCGCCACTTTCATTCCTTGTACGCGGCCTTCTCCGATCAGCGCCTTGCATTTGCTTTGCGTAACGGCGATTCCCCATCGTCTGGCCAGCTCGTCAATGACCATAAATCCGACATTATGTCTCGTATGCTGGTAGGCCGTTCCCGGGTTGCCGAGTCCCACGATCCACTTCATCGCGTTCCACCACTCCTTCATCTCCCACTGTAGCATACTCCGCCCTAAAAACGAAGCCGCAAAAGGAACCGCAATCGCCCTTTAAGCGCCAAGCTGCGGTCGATCCATCGTTAGTCCCGCCACGGTCTTGAAACAAAAACCGCCCCTTCGGGCGGTTTGTCGCAACATTTGACAGGGGCAGTTCGCTGCGGCGAGGCTGCAATCACTTCACACGTGATTCCGCAGTCGCTGCGACGGGGCTGCAATCACTTCACACGTGATTCCGCAGACACTACGTCGAAGTGGCAATCTCGTCATGCTTCGCATCTTCGGAACGGGATTCCGCTTCCTTCAGCTCGACCTCCTGCGCTTCCTTCTCTTCCTCGCTCAGCTCCTTCTGAGGCGCCAGCACGGTGACGACGACCAACTGCGGATCGGATTTGGCCTCCACGCCTTCGGGCATCCGAAGGTCGCCGACGAGCAAGCTCTCGCCGATGCCAAGGCCGGAAACGTCGGCCGTTATCGTATCGGGAATGCTGCCCGGCAAACATTCCACTTCAAGCTCGTGCAAGATGACCTGCAAAATGCCGCCTTCCCGCACGCCTTCCGAATCGCCTTCGACTTCGATTCGGACATGGGCCCGCACTTCTTCGTTCATATCGATCTGATGAAAGTCGACGTGAATCAGCTCGCCGTTCAAGGAATCGCGCTGCACATCGGCAATCATGACCGAATGGCTCCCGGCCGCGGGAATGTTCATCTCCAGCACCGCATTCGGCTGGGAGCGCAGGAGCGCCTCCAGCTCCTTTCCGCTCACCGAAATCGCGGCGCCTCCGGCCAGCCGCTTGCCGTATACGACGCCCGGAACCTGACCATTCATTCGAAGCTTGCGCCGGTCGCCCTTGGACTTCGCCGTTCGTTCCTCCGCTTGCAAAGCTACAGCCTTTGCCATATGGAATCCTCCTTCGCATAATCGCATTCCATATAGCTTTACCCTGCCGCCGCCAAATTTAATCGGCTTTGCCGGAACGTTCCTTTTTCGCCTTCGCCCGCGCCTTGATCTTCTCCGCATATCCCGGCTTGTTCACTTGCCGCTCGCGTGCAATGGCCAGGTCGCCGGCCGGCACGTCCTGGGTGACCGTCGAACCCGCAACGACATAAGCCCCTTCGCCGACCTTGACCGGCGCAATCAGATTGACGTTGCTGCCGATGAAGGCGTAATCGCCGATCTCCGTCACCGCTTTGTTGTAGCCGTCGTAATTGACGGTAATAGCGCCGCAGCCGATGTTGACTTCCTTGCCGACCTTGGCATCGCCTACATAGCTGAGATGGGACACCTTGCTGCCGTCGTCGAGAACGGCGTTCTTCAGCTCGACGAAATCGCCGACCTTGCAGCCTTTGCCCAGCTTCGAGCCTGGGCGCAGATTTGCATAAGGACCGACGGAGCTGTCTGCGCCTACCTCGGAATCGGTGATGACGGAATGCTTGACGGTTGCGCCGTCGCCGATGCGGCTGCCGGAAATGTCGGCTTGCGGCCCAATGACGCAGTCCTCGCCGATGACCGTGTCACCGCGCAGCACCGTACCCGGATATATAATCGTATCTGCGCCGATAGTCACACTAGCTTCTATATACGTGGAGGCCGGGTCGATAATCGTAACGCCTTCGACCAAGTGGCCCCGGTTGATCCGTTCCCGCATCAAACGCTCCGCTTCGGCAAGCGCCACGCGATCGTTGACGCCGATCGCCTCTCCCAAGTCTTCCGTACAGTAAGCCTGCACCGTTTCGCCCGCTTCCCGGAAGATGCCGATGACGTCGGTCAAATAATATTCGCCTTGCGCGTTGTTGTTGTTCACCTTGGACAGGGCGTCGAACAGCTTCCGGTTGTCGAAGCAATACGTGCCCGTATTAATTTCCCGCACCTTGGCTTCTTCCGGCGTACAGTCCTTATGCTCCACAATACGGGTTACGGTCCCGTCCTCTCCCCGCAGCACGCGGCCGTAGCCCGCCGGATTGTCAAAGGACGCCGTCAATACCGTCGCGGCTGCGCCGCTTTCGGCGTGCAGCTTCAGCATCGAGCGAATCGTCGAAGCTTGAACGAGCGGCGTATCGCCGCATACGACGACCGTCGTGCCTTCTTCGCCGCCCAGCAGCGCTTGCGCCTGCTGCGCCGCATGCCCCGTGCCGAGCTGACGCTCCTGCAGCGCAAATTCGGCCCGATCGCCGAGATAAGCTTGTACCTTCTCCGCTCCGTGGCCGACCACGACCACAATACGCTCGCATTCCGCTTCCGTCACCGCGTCCAGCACATGGCCGACCATCGGCTTGCCGCATACGGGGTGCAGCACTTTATATAATTTCGATTTCATCCGTTTGCCTTGACCGGCCGCCAATACAATGGCCATATGTTTCATCGTACCCGCTCCCATCCATGCCATTCTCCCCATGAATATAGCTCATTATGAAAAAAAAGAAAAGAGAGCCTCGGCCCTCTTTTCCAACCAACCCAAAGTTTGCTAACTTTCATACCTTCGTAATTAAGCGCCTTCTTCAATGGCAACCTCATCGGCTGCGCGCTCATATTCGGCCAACACGGCCGCCTGAATCTTCTCGCGCGTAGCGGAAGAAATAGGATGAGCGATATCGCGGAATTCTCCATCCGGAGTGCGCTTGCTGGGCATCGCGACAAACATGCCATTGTTACCGTCAATTACACGTATATCGTGAACGACGAATTCATTGTCAATGGTGATCGAAGCGATAGCCTTCATGCGGCCTTCCGAGTTCACACGGCGGAGTCTTACATCAGTAATTTGCACTTGTGTTCACCACCTTTGCCTATCTGAGACTTGGTGTATAATTCCACGTTTCTGTGCAAAATCCTTCTCTATTTTTGGTAAAATGATGCTCTAATTAAAATATTTTTTGGCAGTTGAATTTTTTTCGTTTTCATTCGACATTTGTCGATGCAATGAGCTCGATTTCGACAAGAACATCCTTTGGCAGCCTCGCAACTTCAACGGTTGAGCGCGCCGGTTTATGGTCTCCGAAATATGAAGCGTAGATCTCGTTGACGGTCGCGAACTGATTCATGTCCTTGATGAATACGGTCGCTTTCACCACATCCCCGAAAGTCGCTCCTCCCGCCGCCAAAACCGCTTCCAAGTTGCGAAATACCTGATGAGTCTGCTCCTCAATGCCGCCTTCCACGAGCCGGCCCGATGCGTCCAAAGGTATTTGTCCCGAGGTAAACAGCAGTCCGCCCAGCTTGACCGCCTGCGAATAAGGTCCGATGGCTGCCGGCGCCTTGTCCGTCGCGACGGCGGCCGGTTTGTGATTGATCGTCATCATAATCCCCCTGTCATCTATGCAAAATTTTCAGCTTAGCCAAAATAATTGCCGGGCACGACGGTCGTTTGCTTCGTCTTCATATCGACGGCCGTCAGCCTGGCGAGCGAGACGTAATCCTCCAGAAGCCGCTCCTCGGTGCCCACTTCGCCCGACTCGACGAATACGCCCACGCCGGCTACCGTCGCATTGAATTCATGAAGCAAATCGATCATGCCCTGAATCGTGCCTCCGGCCTTCATGAAATCGTCGATGATGAGCACATGGGATTGCTCCTTCAGCGCCCGCCGTGCCAAAGACATCGTCTGAATGCGCTTCGTGGAGCCGGATACATAATTGATGCTGACCGCCGAGCCCTCCGTCACCTTATTGTCCCGCCGCACGATGACAACGGGAATGTTCAGGCATGAAGCGGTGGCGTAAGCGAGCGGAATGCCCTTGGTCTCGACGGTCATAATGACGTCGATCCGGCGGTTGGCGAACGCGGTCGCGAACATCTTGCCTACATCGGCCAGCAGCTCAGGCTGTCCAAGCATATCGGTCATATAGAGATAACCTCCGGGCAGCACGCGGTCCGGCTGCTCCAGCTTTAAGCAAATGTCTTTCATGATCTCGAGAGCTTTCGTATGATCCATCAAAGGCGTGTATTTCACTCCGCCCGCCGCTCCGGCAAGCGTATGCAATTCACCGATGCCTTCTTCTTCGAATACTTCTTTTATAATAGCCAAGTCCTCGCTGATCGAAGATTTAGCGGACTGATACCGGTCGGCAAATGCTGTAAGCGAAATTAACGTATGGGGACGATTCAGCAGATACTGTGTCATTTCTACCAGTCTGGAGCTTCGTTTCAATTTCTTCAAACCGCTTCCCCCCATTAAATCCGAATATTATAAAGACAATATAACATTTTTATACGGATTTAATCAAGAAGAACGTCAAGATTATGTAAGCATTCTTACCACATGCACTTCTTTGCAAAATCCGCGCAGCCCGTTATAGATTCGCGGAAGCTTGGCTTCCTTGGAGACGAGGCCGAAGACGGTCGGACCGCTGCCCGACATGAGCACGCCGTCCGCGCCGAGCCTGATCATGCTTTCCTTCAGCTGCAGCACCTCCGGATACAGCTTCAAGGTGACGCTTTCCAGCACATTGCCGAGGCCGGCGCACATATCGTAAAAGGAGCCTCTGGCCAGCGCATCCGCCATTCCGGCAACGGACGGGTGCTTCTCGATTTCGTTCACGCGAAATTTTCCGTATACGTCCGCCGTCGAGACGTTGATCGGCGGCTTCGCCAATACAACCCAGCATTGCGGCGGATGATGGATCGGCTCCAGCCGCTCTCCCCTGCCCCGGGCGATGGCCGTTCCGCCCGTGACGCAGAACGGCACATCCGACCCGAGCTCCGCGCCGAGCTTGCACAGCTCGTCCTCGCCGATGCCGAGCTTCCACAGCCGGTTCAGCCCGCGGAGCGCCGCCGCCGCGTCGCTGCTGCCCCCGGCAAGGCCTGCGGCCACCGGAATTTTTTTGTCCAGATGGATGTAGACGCCCTGCTTGACCCCGTACCTTTCCTTAATCAGCCTGGCCGCCTGAAACGCCAGGTTTTTTTCGTCGAGCGGAATATAGCCGACCTGACTCGAAATAATAATCGTATCGCGCTGCAGCTCCTCCATCTCCAGCCGGTCGGCAAGATCGACCATCGTCATAATCATCTCGACTTCATGGTAACCGTCCTCGCGCTTGCGGAGCACGTCCAGCAGCAGATTGATTTTGGCGGGAGCCTTCTCATAAATTTTCATCCGTTATGTTCACCCGTTCGTTCGTAAGCTTAATGCCCATTATAGCAAACGAACACAATAAAAGCTAAACGAAGACGGACCGGATCGCCCGGACCGCCCTGCTTAGCTTGCATTCCAAATTAACGGATGGCGCGATGATTAAGGGCGATATGATTTCGCGGCGGCCTCTTCGGCAAGCTGAATCGCCCGCTTTACCATATTCCCGGCATCTTTGGCCTTTATTCCGCCCCAGCCTTCCTTTTGCACCGTATCGTAAAATCCGAGCTCCTTGGCCAATTCCGTCTTCAGCCCTTCGGACATGACGCTGCGCCTTCTGCGGCTCATCGGCAATTCCTCCCTGTCGTATGTTCGAGGGGATCAGCCCGCGGCGCAAGACTGCCCTCGCCCTTAGTATGCGCATCGGCCCGCCGAATCATAAAAAAAAGACGCGGACGCAATGTCCGCGCGAACAGCCGATACTGCCTGATCTATGGTTGAAAAGCGATCCGAACCTGACCTTCATCATTGCATACGGTCACTTCTACGGACTCCGTCAAAATATCCGCATAGCTGTAGGAAACGCGCTTAAAGGCGTGCTGCTCCTCGTCCAGCTTAACGATAAATACAGAAGGGTAGATTTCTTCCAACGTGCCGGTGCGTTCAATGGTCTTTCGGCGACCACCGTTTGCACGAAGGCGAATTTTTGAACCAACGTGGGCTTCCAAGCTTCGTTTTATATCCAATAGCGCATTTTTTGCCATTGTCCACTACCACCTCTTTCTTCGTCCATTATAACCAAAAAAGGAGGGGTTGTCAAACAAAGCAAAATATTATAACAGTGGATTATTTAAGTTGTCAACGGTGAATTCACCCATTTTTGATAAATCGATTCAGGAAGACGAAACTTTAGGTTTAGGCAGACCGATTCGGTAACGTCCGACCGTCTCGATGCCCCCCACTCCTTCGATCCCGCTGATCGTCCCTTGAATGGCGTCCGGAAGATCGATCGTTTCCCGTATGGACGTATAGCTGGCTTTGATGGCAATGTATACCGGATCCAGCGCATGGATCAATATCCGCCCCGGCGAGCTGGCAAAGTTGGAGCCCGCCTGAAGCAGCGCCTCGTAATGGGATTGGCACGCTCCCGCCACAATGATCAGTCCGTCGCGGTTTTTCTCGTATTCCCGGGCGACGCGCACCGCGTTTACGAAGTTTTGCGAATTTTTGTAGCTGGTCAAGCTGTATATTTCGCTCGGCATTCGCTGCTTCAATACGCCGTCATGGCCCGTAATGACTACGATGTCCGGTTTGTATTGCGGCAGCAGCCGATACAGCATGCTCGCCATTTGCGACTCGTGCACGTACAGCCCGTGCGAGGGCACGTTCATCGTATGATACAGCTGCATGCTTTTTTTTAAATAGTTGATGTCTCCGTCGAGATGGAGCACCTTGCCCGGCATTTCAAAATAGGGAGAGTTTGGCTGCTGCGCCATCCGTTTCGTTTCGGGAGCTTGGATCGCCCGCCTCTCTTGGTCGGTCCGCATCTTGCTGAGCGACTCCTTCACCTTGATCCGCACCTGCCGTACCGCATTCGTCGACTCGGGATCGGACACGATGGACAGGTCCGGGAGCGGAGCATCCGCAAGCAGCCGGTAATCGGTGCCTTTCAGAATCGCCAGATCGGCTCGAACGGCCTCAATACGGAACAGCACGTCACCGCCATACGATTTGCGGAAGACCAGGTCCCCTTGCTTCATAGGTCAATCACCTCTGTCTATCCTATGGGCTGGGGCCGGGAATGGTGAGAATTTTTCTGCTCGGGCTTCAAGCCAGACCGGCTTGGCGCAAGCTGCCGCTCAGCATGGCGAACTCCTCAAGCGACAGCGTCTCCCCTCTTCGGCCGGGATCGATCCCGATGGAGACCAGAAGCTCGGACAACGGCTCGCGCTTGTCCTTGCCGGCGAGCGCCAGCAAATTATTCAGCAGCGTCTTCCGTCTTTGCGCGAAGGCGGCCTGCGTCACTTGAAAAAAGAACTTCTCGTCCTCCACCTGCACCGCCGGGCTCTCGCGAAGCGACAGCTTGATGACCGCCGAATCGACGTTAGGCTGCGGAATGAATACGGTATGCGGCACGGCGCATACGATTTCCGCTTCGCAGTAATATTGCACCGCGACGCTGAGGCTGCCGTAGTCCTTGCCGCCCGGCTTCGCCGCCATGCGCTGCGCCACTTCCTTCTGGATCATAACGACGATATGCTCCAGCGGCAGCTTCTCCTCCAGCAGCTTCATCAGAATCGGCGTAGTGACGTAATAGGGCAAATTCGCCACGACGCTCACGCCCTGCACGCCGTCGAACTGCTCCTTGAACAGTTCCCGAAGATCCAGCTTCAGAATATCGCCGTGCACGATCGATACGTGCGGCTCTTCCGCCATTACTTCCTCCAAAATCGGAATGAGCCGGTTGTCAATTTCGACAGCCGTCACCTTGCCCGCCGTCCGCGCCAGCCGCTGCGTCAGCGCGCCGATGCCGGGACCGATCTCCAATGCGCCCTTGCTCTTGTCGAGCCCGGCCGCCTCCACAATACGGGTCAAAATATTGCCGTCGATCAAAAAGTTTTGACCCAAGCTTTTTTTGAACGAAAAGCCGTGTCGCGCAATAATTTCCTTCGTCCGTTTGGGCGTTGCCACCTCCGGCGCCTGAGTGCCGTTCATCGATTTGCTCATCGGTTTCCTCCCGTCATCCGCTCCATCTCCATATAGGCTTCGTCAAATTCCGCTTTTGTAATCCGAAAGCTGACGCAGCGCTTGTAAAACTGCTTGCCGTTGGCATAGCCGATGCCGAGCAGCTTGCCCATCTCCAGCCGTCTTCTGGCGGCGTCCGGATGTACGATCAGCCCCGCCTCCATCAGATGCTCCCATGTAATGTCGCCCTGCTGCTGCTCCGTCTCCGTGCGCAGAGAGGACAAGGCTTGCCGGATCGCTTCGGGGCTGGCATTCTCGATGCCGATATCGCCCTTGTACATCGCTTTCTCCTGCGGCAAAAACGCATGCTTGCAGCCCGGCGCATGACGGGCCACGATCTTGCGAATCCGCTCTCCGGCATGGTCCGGGTCCGTAAATATAATCACGCCGCGCCGCTCGTTGGCGAGAGCGATGCGCCGCAATACGTCTTCGCCGATGGCCGAGCCGTTCGTTTCGATCGTATCCGCTTCGACCGCCCGCTTGATGGCTGCCGTGTCGTCCTTGCCTTCGACGACGATCACTTCCTTGATCATTGCGCTTGTCCGCCTTTCGCTCGCCAATCCATGTGAAAAAAGAAGAGGCACGTGCCTCTTCTTATCATGGCATATTTGATTGAACATTACGATAAGATGATGATAGTCGGCCTTAACCGGTCAGCTGGCGGAAGGTTTGGTCGGTCCTATGACATAGACCGTATACCCCTTTTTCCTGCCGAACTTCATGGCATGGCTCTGGCTGTCGAAATAAACGTCGATCTTGCTTCCTTTGATGGCGCCGCCCGTATCTTCCGCGCGCCGGAAACCGATTCCCTCGATATATACCCACCAGCCCAGCGGAATGATATCCGGATCGACCGCGATCGTACGGCCCTCCTGCACCTTCGTGCCGGAAGCGGTAATGCCGTATTCCGGATGGTCCACGTCCTTGCCGGTCGATTCGACGCCGGCGGAATAGGCCGTCAACGTTACGTTATCCAACACTTTCTTCGCCTTGAACGTCACATCGTTCTTCGTAACCGTCACGACGCTCGGGCTGTTGTTCGACAGCACCGTCACCTTCGGCTCCGGCTTCTTCGTGCCGACGGCAACAACCTGGTCGACCGCGGCCGCTTGCACGATCTCGCTGACCGTCTTGCTCGACACGAGCACGCCGTCCTCGTATCTGGCTTCCTTCTGTTCGACCACGACGCCCTGCTTACCCGTTTGGACCAGCTTTTCCTTGCCTTTTTCGAGCGTCGGATCTTCCTTCTTGACGATATCGAACGGAACCGTCTTCTCGGAAGACGTTATCTTCGTATCCACCCGCACGATCGAGATCATCGTGTCCGGACCTACCGGCGAGTCGGGTGAAGGATTTATTTTATCTTGGCTGCGAACCGTAATATCGGCTTTCTCGATCGCCGCCCCTACCGTCTTTTCTGTCGTGTACACCGTCGATGTCTTTCCGTCCGCCTTCACCGTAACCGGAATCGCATGATTGATTTCGATGCGGTCCCCGTTCTTGATCGGCGAATTCAGCGGGACGGACACTTCGTCGTAAGGTCCAATAGTTATAGCTTGTTCATCCAGTAGGCGTTGCAGGACCCATTGTTTCGTCTTGACGACGTTCTCCTGTCCATTCACTACTACGGAGACGCTTTTGCTTGCCGTTCCGTACAACAACACCAAAAACATGAAAGTCATAGCGATTGAGATTGCAGCGCTCAACATAATCAAACGCAGGTTACCATGCTTCCATCGCATTGCGAAAGTCATGCTGGATGATCGTTTACCATGGGTGTCCTTGGATTGGATTAAGCCCACTTCTTCGGTCCTCCTTCATAGCCCCGCCGCCAAGTGTTACGCATGTTACAACTGACGCGACTATAGATATTAGCGTGCAAGCACGCCGCTTCCGGCGTTAACGGGTTGTGCCGTCGACTGCGCAAGTTCGCGTTATGCGCCGAAAACTTCCCCGATTTCCAGAAAGCCGTCCTTCACCTCCCTGATTATCCCTATGACGACCATTTACCGATTATTCAAATGCAGCAGAAGTCGTCAATGGGAGAACGATTGCGGCAGGCGCCTTGATGAGCCGCGGGCAGGGATGGCGGAAGGAAGTGTATGGGGTTGATACATTACGCTGATGAACTGGAAATCCGATACAAAACGAAAAGCTCTGATTTGAATCATACCTTCATCAGAGCCTTGTTGTAAAGACACGATAAAATCCGATTTTCACGAAAAAAGAGGGTCCTCAAAGAAAAAAATACGGATTTCGGCCACAAAAACAAGTTTTATTTCAGCATAGATCATTAATTCTCTCTATTTTGCCCGCTTTCATACGATACCAAAACATTTTTTTCCGTTCTCGGTCGTAATCGAAACCATTTCTTCCCAGCTTTTGCCCTTAATTTGGGCAGCCGCTTCCGCCACCAAACCGACGTAAGCCGTCTCATTCCTCTTCCCTCTATATGGATGCGGTGTCAAATATGGGGAATCCGTTTCGATCAAAAGTCGGTCGAGAGGCACCTTCTCCAATACCTCCTTCGGCACCCTTGCGTTCTGAAACGTCACCGGTCCGCCGAAGGAAATGTAAAAATTCATGTCCAGGCATTGCTTGGCCGTCTCCCAGCTGCCCGAGAAGCAATGCATAACGCCGCCTACGTCGGATGCCCGCTCCTCCCGAAGGATACGAACGACATCCTCATGCGCGTCCCGGTTATGGATGACAATCGGCTTGCCGACCTTGCGCGCAAGCCTGATTTGCTCGCGGAATACGCGATGCTGCGTCTCTTTGGGCGATGTGTCCCAATGATAGTCGAGGCCGATTTCCCCGATAGCGACCACCTTCTCATGGGAGGTCAGCGACTCGATCCAAGCCAGATCCTCCGGCTTCATGTCGATGCTGTCGACCGGATGCCAGCCGACGGCGGCGTAGATGAAGTCGTATGCTTCCGCCAAAGCGATCGTCGTCGGAATCGACTTCCGGTCGCAGCCGATATTGACCATCAAGCCGACCCCCGCTTCCCTTGCCCGGGCGATAACCTCCTCCCGGTCGTGATCGAACTTATGCGAGTCCAAATGCGTATGCGTGTCGAACAACATAGCCATAGTGCGTTAACCCCTTTGATTTAAATTAAATAATTCCGTAATAAACGGCGATAATATTTTTTTATGGCCCAGAAGCGGCTCCTCCGGGTAATACAAATGGTATTGCCCCTGATGAAGGCCGGTAATGGAGCGAACGATGTCGGATTTCATGGAAATTTCGCTGACATGCTCGTTGCCGTCAAGCAACAAAATCGGCGCTTTTTCCTTCTTTTCTCCTTCGTTTTTATCCGGCTTGTACACATCGTAAGGAAGATCGAACGGATAGTCGATTTCCATATGGTAATCCGGATTTAACCCGACCGATTCGAACGCTTCCGCGATGCGGCCGAGCAGCTCGTCATCCGGTTCTTCTATTGTAATGTATTTATACAATCTCCGATGAAGGAAACGCTCGCACAGCTCGCTCAGCAAACCGTCGCGTTCCTCCAGCCATTCCGCAAACGCGGTTTGGACAAGCGCCTCGTCCAGTCTTAAATAATCGGACAGCTCCATCGTCCCGTCCAACAGCTTGCGAAGCGGCTCGGTCATCCATCCGAACCGGTAACCTTTGCCGTACAGCTCCTTCGCTCTGCGGAATATTTGCCTCAATATAATTTCGGAGCTTCGCGTCACCGGATGGAAATAAATTTGCCAATACATCTGATAGCGGGACATTAAATAATGCTCCACCGCATGCATGCCGCTGTCCTTCACGACGATGCGGCCTTTGAACGGCCTCATGACGCGGAGAATCCGCTCCAGATCGAACGTTCCGTAATTGACTCCGGTAAAATAAGCGTCGCGCAGCAAATAGTCCATCCGGTCGGCGTCCATTTGACTTGAGATCAGGCTGACGACAATCGGCTTCGGATACGTCTTTTGGATGACGGAAGCGACTTGCTCCGGGAAATCGTCCGCCACGTTCCGGAGCACACGGTTAATATCCGTATCGCCAAGCAAAATGTTGCAGGTCCACTCTTCATGATCCGTATCAAATATTTCCTCCAGCGAATGAGAGAACGGACCATGACCGACATCGTGGAGCAGCGCGGCGCACAAGGACAGAAGCCGCTCCTCCTTCGGCCAATCCGGATACCCGTTGCGCTCGAATTGGGAGATGATCTTGCGAGTAATTTCATATACCCCGAGCGAATGCGAGAACCGGCTGTGCTCGGCGCCGTGGAACGTCAAATACGTCGTGCCGAGCTGGCGAATTCGGCGAAGACGCTGAAACTCCTTCGTATTGATCAAGTCCCAAATCGTCTGGTCCTGCACGTATATGTAGTGATGGACCGGGTCTTTAAATACCTTTTCTTCCCTTAACTGTTCTCGCATTCCCTCATCTCCTTTTTGTTCATAGTTTCGACACAAATCGCAATTTGAATGTCGAAAAGTGTCGTAATGTAGTTTCCATTTTGTCGAAGTTGTTGTATTCTATTACAGTACCAGCCTCTGAAATAAACCGCCAACTCGTTAATAAGACTGCTGTTTCGCGCAATTTTCCAGGTTGACTGTTTTGGGAAGAGTTGGTATTATAATAACATAGTAAACACAAAGATTGTCGAAAGATGACGAAAATACATTGATGAGAGGATTGATTAATGATGATGAAATCTACTGGTATTGTTCGTAAAGTCGATGAGCTCGGCCGTGTCGTCATCCCGATCGAGCTGCGCCGTACGCTCGGCATCGGCGAGAAAGACGCGCTTGAAATTTACGTCGACGGAGAGCGCATCATGCTGAAGAAATACGAGCCTGCATGCATCTTCTGCGGCAACGCCGAGAACGTTTCGTACTTCAAAGGAAAAATTGTTTGTCATGTTTGTTTATCCGAAATGCCTACACCTGTGACAAAATAATATTTTTCGGTTATAATCATATTATATCGACATGTTAATTCTAACCTTTTTATACTCCTTGATGCCTTCCTGCGCTAGAACCCGGCCAGGAGGGTCCTTTTTTTTGTATGCGGCTTTTCTCCCGGCCTAGCGGTTTACTTCATTATATACGTCCCGTTTCGGCAGTCCCCGGTCCTGCGCGGTCTGCTTAATGGCGTCCTTTCGGCTCATCGAAGCTTCATAATGGGCGACATGCTGCTCCAGCTCCATGCCCGCCCACCAGGCTTCCGCGGCGTCGCCGTCCGTTCCTCCGGCCTTGTCCGGATCCGCGCCTTCCGCCACGATGCAAAATTCGCCGAGAGGGTCATGCTCCCCAAACCAGGCAATCGCTTCCGAAATCGTTCCCCGGATCGCTTCTTCATGTTTTTTGGTCAATTCCCTGGTGACGGCAATTCTTCGATCTCCCCAATGATGCAGCAGCAGCTCCAGCGTCTTGCGAAGGCGGTGAGGCGATTCGTATAAAATAATCGTTTCGCGGCTGCCGGCCAGCTGCTCGAGTCGTTTCGCGGCCGATTTCTTGTCGCGCGGCAGAAATCCGGCGAACAGAAAGCCGTCCGTCGGCAGGCCGGACATGACAAGTGCGGACAAGGCGGCATTCGCTCCGGGCACCGGTATAACCGGAATGCCGTTCTCGACCGCTTCGCGCACCAAGTCCGCCCCCGGATCCGATATCGCCGGCATCCCGGCGTCGCTCACGAGCGCAATCACGCTTCCTTCCTGCATAAGACGAATCAGTTCCGGTCCGCTGGCCGTCTTATTATGCTCATGATAACTGACCAGCCGCGTATGAATGTCGAAATGGGTAAGCAGCTTGCGCGTCTGCCTCGTATCCTCGGCCGCGATCAGATCCGCTTCCTTCAGCGTCCGAACGGCACGATACGTCATATCCTCGAGATTGCCGATCGGCGTCCCCACGACATACAATTTCCCTTCGTTCCCGCCGCTTGCTTCCGATTCGCCGGCTTGAAAGCTCTTTTGCTGTATCATACCACCTGCACCCCTTCTTCATTGTAGACCATGATCGGCGGAAGCAGCCTCATCTCAGGTTTGCCATCCCTTGACGCTTCTATTAATACCATGTTGGCCTCCGACCTCGCATCGGGATGGACAAGCTGTATTCGCTTCGGTTCCAGTCTCCAGCGCCGCAACGTTTCCAGTATATCCAGAAGCCGGGAAGGCCTGTGAACCATAAACAGCTTGCCGCCGGGCCGAAGCAGGACGCAGCAAGCCTTGGCCAAGTCCTCCAGGGTGCAATGAATTTCGTGCCGCGCGATGGCGTAA
The DNA here is from genome assembly GCA_937895345.1 of uncultured Paenibacillus sp. Classification (GTDB taxonomy): domain Bacteria; phylum Bacillota; class Bacilli; order Paenibacillales; family Paenibacillaceae; genus Pristimantibacillus. The sequence continues at coordinate 27,766 of CALAWP010000052.1, forward strand.
TGCTCGTTCTCATTGGCGTCGCCTGCCGTTACCGGCATATAAGGAGGATTGACCGTAATGACGTCGTACGCTCCATTGCCCGCCTGCTTCGGATAATCGCGCAAATCGCATTGCACGATTCGGATCTGTTCCTCCAGGCCGTTCATGGCCACGCTTCTCTGGGCCATATGCGCCAGACGCGGCTGGATCTCGACTCCGTCGATCGGCGCCTTCGTCTTCTCCGACAGCAGAATCGGAATGACCCCGTTGCCCGTACATAAATCCGCAATCCGCCCTTTCTTCGGAACGCGGGCGAACCGGGACAGCAGCACCGCGTCCAGGGAGAAGCTGAATACCTCCCTGCTTTGTATAATTTTCAACCCGGAATCGGTCAGCAAATCGTCGATTCTTTCGCCTTCCTCCAAGCTGACTGTATCGCGTTCAGGCACGACCTTATTCGCTCCTTTGCCTCTATTATACTGTTCGAAAGATTCGTTTCAAAAAAAGCCGTCCTTTGAGATAAGGACGGCCTGTCGATACAAATTCCGCTATTTATTTAAAAATGACAGACAGAACAAACAGTCTCCTTCGGTACGAAGATGTCCATAATACACGTTGCAAATATGGAAACCTTCCAAATATAGACGGGTAAGATTATCATGCCCCTCGCCAGGGCCGGAAGCGGCATCCTGCCCGGCGGCTTCCTTGAAGGAAGCTTCCCGCGCCGCCTGCTGATCTTCCGTTTGTGCGGCGGCGGCCGCTTCCCCCTGAGGCGAGGTTTCTCTCTTCAGCACTTGCCGAAGCTGATGGTTCTCGAGACTGAGGCGTTTGTTTTCCTCCACCAGTTCCTTGACCTTCCCCTTCAGCGCGCTCAGTTCCGCATGGAACAATCCGACCCGGTTGTCCAACTCTTCCATTTCTATAAAAATGTCTTTCTTCTCCAAGTTCCCACCCCAGAGCTTCAAGAGCGGGCCTAAAGCCCACCTGTCAGAGTCATAGCGAAACCGCCGTTATTTGACGACTGCGTCGTCGAATGGAAGTTCCTTCGGTTTGCCCGGCACATCGAACAGCTGCACGAAGATCGTCTTGGTTGAAGCGTTGATTCCGGTCACTTTGCCCTCGCCGTACGAAGTGATCACGATTTTGCCGACCGCCGGCAGCTCCTCGCGGACGCTTTCGTAATTGTCGTGCTCGAATTTCAAGCAGCACATCAGCCGCCCGCACAGTCCGGATATCTTCGTCGGATTGAGCGACAAATTCTGATCCTTGGCCATCTTGATCGATACCGGCTCGAAATCGCCGAGCCAAGACGAACAGCACAATACCCGTCCGCACGGACCGATCCCTCCGAGCATCTTCGCTTCGTCCCTGACCCCGATCTGGCGCAGTTCGATGCGGGTGCGGAAGACGCCGGCCAAATCCTTCACCAGCTCCCGGAAATCAACTCTTCCTTCCGCGGTGAAGTAAAAAATAATTTTATTGCGGTCGAACGTAAATTCGACGTCAACCAGCTTCATGCGAAGCTGATGATTTTTGATCTTTTCAAGACAGGTTTCGAATGCCTGCTTGGCCGCTTTGCGATTGTCCTCGACAATCTGCGCGTCGGAATCGCCGGCGATCCGGATCACCTTCTTGAGCGGGAGGACTACGTCCGATTCACCAACCTGCTTCTGTCCCACCACCACTTTACCGTATTCCACCCCGCGCGCCGTCTCAACGATGACATGCTGATCTTTGTCTACGGGATGGTCTACAGGATCAAAGTAATAGATCTTGCCCGCTTTCTTGAAGCGGACACCGATGACATTATACAAGGATTAGCCCTCCTGTAGTTTGACCAATAGTTGCTCAAAAGCCAGTTGAGGCGAAACATTGGCCCGAATGCGCTTGCCCGCTTCATGGACATGCTCCATGCAAGCCACCCATCCGGCGCTTGAGCGGTTGAAAGCGTGATTGCTTATCCATTCCATTTGATCTATAAAAACCATCTTGTCCTGCCTGCCGGCCTGGAATTGTATCATATCTTTAAACCATAGCGTCAAAAGCGACAACAGCAGCCCCGCATGTTCGGACAAATCCGTCTTGAACAGCTGCTGCTGGGCGGTGATCATAGCCGCGGTGAATCGGGACATGCTCTCCTTGCCTAATTGTATCACTAGGCTTCGGATTTCTGCAAACTTATTCTGCTGGATAATCGCCCGCGCTCCGTCCAGTCCGGAGGACAGATGAACGGCTGCCCGGACCAGCAGCGGAGGCAATCCTTCCTCCAGCAGAAGCTTCATCATATATTCCGGCGGAAGCGGCAAAAACGGCACCAGCTGCGCTCTTGAACGAATCGTCGGCAGCATGGCTCCCATATTGTCCGTCAGCAAGATCGCCACCACCGGCGACACCGGTTCTTCCAGAAATTTCAGAAGACTGTTGGCCGCCTGCACCGTCATCGTTTCCGCTCTTTCCATTATATATACCGTTCGTTTGGAGTCCGCGCTCCGGTATGCCAGACTGCGCTGCAGCTCGCGGATTTGCTCGATCTTGATGCTTTGCCCCTCCGGGCCGAGCAAGATCAGCTCGCTCTGGTTGCCGTGCTCGAACTTTCGGCATTCCAGGCATTCGCCGCATGCCTCGTCTCCTCCGCCCAAGCAAAACAAGGCCTTGGCAAATCCCATGGCCGCAGCCCTCCGGCCCGATCCGGCCGGTCCGCTGAACAAATAAGCGTGGGAAATCTTGCCGCTTTGCAGCGCATGCTTCAGAATTCGTTCCGCCTTCCATTGTACGCCCGCTTGTTCGACGTTCATCGCTTGCTCCTTACTTAAAACAATAAATTGATCAAGATGCCGCGAATTTCGCCGATCTTGTTCAGCAGCTCGATCCGTCCTTGCTCGCTGTCGAGCATATCCTCCGCCATCGAGACAAGCACGGCGTCAACTTCCTCCAGAAGCTTGTACCGCTTGACGCGGCCGCGCCGGTCGAAGCCCCTTACTTCCTTCAATCCGACGCCGCGCCGCATCGTGTCTTCCAAAAACGATTTGACCATTTGCCGGTAAAGCTTCAGCTCCCGAACGGTCATCAGCTTGGCCAGACGTTCTCCCTGGCGGTGAATGTCTTGAAGCTTCTGCTGCAGCTCCTCATTGGACCGCTGCGTATCCTGCTGAAGCATGACGTCCGCGAAGCTGGACGATTGAACCGGCTTGGCCGCCGAGTCCGCATTGGCCCGATTCGTGCCGAGCGGTCTCCATCCTTGATCTACTCTCATCTTTTAGTCACGCCCGATCAAAAATGTTCAAACCGCTCGACAGGCACTACAAATACGGCGGCACCGCCAATTTGCACTTCTACCGGAAACGGAATGTAGGAATCGGTCGAACCGCCCATCGGGGACACGGGAGTGACCAGCTGATCTCTCACTTTGCAGTTGGCGCTGATCACCTGAAACACCTCGTGAACCCGCTCGTCCTCGATCCCGATCATAAACGTCGTATTGCCCGCGCGCAGAAACCCGCCGGTACTGGCCAGCTTCGTAGCTCTGAACCCTTCCCGCACAAGCGCGTTCGACAATCTGTTGCTGTCCTTATCCTGAATAACCGCAATGACCAATTTCATCGTCATTCCTCCTGATCTTTTGAGTAGTGGTTACTGCAGATCTTGAAGGCGTTTCTTTCGTTACGGTTCGGCATTTCGCGACAATCGGCAAGGCCGTACCTTAATCATTTGACATCGGTTGCAAATAGTCCTTTAATTCGGTCGCGCAAAATGGACAAAACCCGCTCCAGCGCCTCCTCCGGTTTCGCTTCCGCATCGATGCGCACGATTCGTTCCGGAAACTGCTCCATTAGCAGCAGGTAGCCTTCCCTTACTTTCTCGTGAAAGGACTTGCGTTCCAGATCAAGGCGGTTGACTTCCCGTTCCGCCGCCTGCGCGATGCGCGCCAATCCCGTCTCGGGCGACACATCCATATAAATCGTCGCGTCCGGCATCGTATCCTGCACCGCGAACCGGTTGATTTCCCATACCGCGTCCATGCCGAGCCCTCGCGCATAACCTTGATAAGCGAGACTGCTGTCGACAAACCGGTCGCACAGAACAACCTTGCCTTGCGCCAGCGCCGGTTCGACCTTCTCCGCCAAATGCTGCCGTCTCGCGGCCGCATACAGCAGCGCCTCCGTGCGGGCGTCCATCGCCGTATGCGCGCGATCCAGGATCACTTCCCGGATTTTCTCGGCGATCGGAATGCCTCCCGGCTCCCGCGTAACGACGACCTCGCGCCCTTCTTGCCGCAATATATGCGCCAGCCGCTCGATCAGTGTCGATTTGCCCGCGCCCTCGCCGCCTTCTATCGTAATAAACCAACCCTTATGCAAAGCGTCCGGCTCCTTCAATGAAATCCCCCGATTTCTCGTTCCGCCCGGTTCGTGCGCCTCCCGAGTTCTGCTTGTATAACATAAACTTGTCTTCACTTCATTGTAACAAACGGCTATAGCCTCTACAATGCATTTCCGGGACCTTCGCAGGATTGTCCGGTTCAGCTTAGACCGTCTTGCGATGCTTGCTCTTCGGAAAGGCCGCGGCTTCCCGACAACGCGCAAGGCGGACGCCCCTGATGGAGCGCCCGCCTTGAATCGGCCTGCCCTGTTCTCTTCGTGCACTTAGACCGTTACTTCAACGAGTCCCACGTTTGCTGCATTTGCTTGAGCAGTCCGTCCTTGTCGATATTGCCCGCCGTATAGGCCTGCATCGCGTCGCCGAACTTTTTGCTCGTCGCTTCGCCGCCCGGGAACTTGAACCAGTTCCAGGTCAGCGTCTTGTCTTCGGCGACGTATTTCATAATGTCGGATGCGAGCGGTCCCGCCACTTCCTCGTTTACCGGAATCGACTTCAACGACGGAATGAACTTGAATTCTTCGGTAATATACCGTTTGCCCGTATCCGACGTTACCATCCAGTTCAAAAATGCTTTGGCTTCTTCCTTAACCGGAGAATCCTTGTAGACGACCCAGTTGTTCGGCACGCCGACCTGCAGTTTGTCCGATGCGGCCGCGTCGTCGGTAATCGGCATCGGCAGGAAACCGATGTTAATATCCGGATTCGTGTTCGAAATTTGCACCTGCGTCCAGTTGCCTTGCTGCGTCATGGCCGCCTTGCCCGTCGCAAAGTCGGTCACTTGCGTATTGTAGTCCGTTTGCAGCGGATTTTTGTTGCCATATTTCAGCGTCAAATCGAACAGCTTCACCCAATCTTCAAACACCTGGTTGCCCGGAATTTGCTGGCTGCCGTCGTTCAGTCCTTGAATGAACGCATCCGGATCCGGCTGTGCGGAGAACGGCACGTTCGCGAAGTGGTTGCCCAGCACCCACCATTCGCCGTAGCCGTTAACGAACGGCGTAATGCCCTTGTCCTGCAGCTTCTGGGCGGCCGCTTCCAGCTCGCTCAGCGTCTTCGGAAGCTCTGTAATGCCCGCTTCGGCGAACAAATCTTTATTGTAAATATAGCCGTAGCCTTCAAGGCCGATCGGCATGCCGTACAGCTTGCCGTCCTTCGTCATGCCGTCCCCCGCGCCTTGAGCCAGATCGGTCACCCAAGGCTCGCCCGACAGATCCTCCAGATGCTCCAGCCACAGCTCCAGGTCCTCGTTGCCGCCGTTGTTGAAGATGTCCGGACGGTCGCCGGAATTGAATTTCGCCTTCAGCGCGGCGCCGTAATCGGCTCCGCCGCCTACCGTTTCCACTACGATTTTGACGCCGGTTTCTTTCTCGTATTCCTGCACGAGCTGATTCAACTGATCGGCGATCTCCACTTTGAACTGAAACATTTTGATCGTCACTTCTTTGTTGCCGCTGCCTCCATTGGCGCCGTTCCCGCCTCCGTCCGCACCGCCTTCGCTGCCCCCGTTCGAACCGTTCTGACCGCCGCACGCGGCAAGCAAAGCGGCGATAAGCGTGACGACCAGCCATACTAATGAAGTCTTTTTCATCTCTTTCGCAACCTCCCTAATGGAATCATTGTAAAACGAATGTATGATGAACTCCAAATGTTGCCTGGAGCGGCAACCCAACGCGGCGGCACTCTTGCCCGCTTCCCTGGAGCAACTTGTCGGGATGACGGGCGAGACCCCGATCAGCCTTTGACGGAACCTGCGGTAATGCCCGCAATAATATGCTTCTGCAGCGCGAGGAAAAAGATGACGATCGGCAAGATGCCCAGCGTCAAGGCAGCCATCGCCAAATCCCACTGCTTCGTATATTGGCCGAAGAACGAATACGTCGACAGCGGAATCGTCCGCAGCTCGGCCTTATGCAGAATCAGGGACGGCAGCAAATAATCGTTCCAGATCCATAACGTATTTAAGATGACGACCGTAACCGTAATCGGCTTCAGCAGCGGAAACACGATCCGCCAGAACAACCCGTACCGGCTGCAGCCGTCGACGTATGCGGCTTCCTCGATTTCCAGCGGAATGCTGCGGATAAATCCGTGGTACAAGAACAGGTTCAGCGATACGCCAAAGCCGAAGTAACAGACGATGAGCCCGTACATGCTGTCCATCAGGCCGGCGCCGTCGGCGACCCGCACCAGCGGAATCATGATCGACTGGAACGGGATGACCATCGCCGCGACGAACAGCAGAAACAAAATCCGATTGAAGCGCGACGGATACCGAAGGATGCGGTAAGCAGCCATCGCGCTCAACACGACCAATCCGATATTGCTTAATACCGTAATCCAGAACGAATTCATAAATGCGGCGGGAAAGTCGATAATGTCCCAGACGCGGCTGTAGTTGTCGAACGTCCATGCCTTCGGCAGACTGGACGTGCTCGTTTGCAGCTCGGCGAAGCCCTTGAACGAATTGACGATCAGAAAATAAAACGGGACGAGGAACAACAGTCCGAGCAAAATACCGACGATTTCGAGCGCCAGCTTGCCCGCCGTATATTTTTCCGTTTCCGCCATCAGGCTTCGACCTCCTTCCGCTTCGTCAGGCTGACCTGAATGAGGCTGATCAACGCGACGGCTACAAAGAAAATAAGCGATTTGGCCGTTCCCAGGCCGTACTTGTTGTTGCGGAACGCTTCCTGGTAAATATTAAGCGCCACCGATTCGGTCGAATTGAACGGTCCGCCCTTCGTCAGCGACAAGTTCAGATCGAACATCTTGAACGCCCACGAGATCGTCAGAAACAAACAGATCGTAAACGCCGGCATAATGAGCGGAATCGTAATGTTTCGGAGCACCTGCCAACGGTTGGCGCCGTCGATGAGCGCCGCCTCCTGCAAATCCTTCGGCACATTGCCGAGAGCCGCGATATAAATTATCATCACATAACCCGCACCCTGCCATACGGCAACGATGACGATGCCCCAGAACGCGGTTGGCGCGTCCCCGAGCCAAGGCAGTTCGAAGAACGCCCAGCCCGTCGCCTCGCCGATGGAAGCGAAGCCTTTGACAAAGATAAACTGCCAAATAAAGCCGAGCAGCAAGCCCCCGATGACGTTCGGCATAAAAAAGACCGTCCGCAGCACGTTGCGCGTCTTCAGCGCCCTTGTCAGCAGCAGCGCCAACGCAAAGCCGATCGCGTTCGTGAGCACGATTTGCGCGATAGAGAACCGGGTCGTAAACCAGAACGCATTGCGGAAATCGGTATCCTCCATCAAGATCCGCTCATAGTTGGCGAAGCCTACAAATTTCATCTCGGAGCTGACGCCGTTCCACTCGGTAAAGGAATAATAAATATTCATCAGGAACGGGAGAATAACAATAACGGCAAAAAACAACAGCATAGGACCAACGAATACCCATTGATGCACCATATTGTCCAGCTTGCGTCCACTTTTCTCCATGCCGGAGACTCCCTCCCTTGCTGCCAATCGTTCATACGCCGATGCGTAGCTTCATTCTAGTAGAGTCCGGCCCTTCAACAACACCTCCTCGTTTGCGCATTAGGTGCAATATTTTGCGGTCATGAAAACGGTTGCTATACAGGCGGAGGCCGAAAATGGTACATTGAAGCTGAGAGTATAGAGGAAGCCGGAGGAAAAGACGATGGCGATTTCCGGAAGCATTCGCAACAAACTGATCTTATCCATGCTCATTGCCGCCCTGCTCCCGTTCGCCGCCTCCTTATTCATTTCGCAGCAGTTTACGCAGGACCGGCTGGAGGACAAGGCGGTCAAGGACAACTCCGCCTTGCTTTATCAGGGCAAGTCGAATTTGCTCAATTATTTGCAGTCGCTTCGGTTTATGTCCAACTCGATCTACAATAATCCGCAGTTGATGGATATGTTGAACAACCGGGCTAAAGATTATTTTTCCGACAACGAGCTGTACGGCACCGAACAGACGATTCGTTACGCCTTGCAAAGCATCAATCTGTCCTTTGCCGATGTGCAGCAGGTTTATTTGTACGCCGCCCAGGCGGACCGGTCTTATTTGTACAATACGCGGATGATCGTCGCGGACCAATCCGACGAGCCATATCGCCCCCGTATGAGGAGCAGCCGGCAAAGCGAGGTTCATGCTCCGCATTCAATCGGCATGTACGGCAAGAGCTTCCTGCAGACGGCGAAGCCGACCGTTCTGACGTATCAGCACGCCTTGTACGATTTGTTTCCGAGAACGGAGCTCGGCATCCTGGCCGTCGACTTCAATACGGATACGATTAACCGCATCGGAGCGCAGCTGTATACGAGGGGCGAAGAACAGCTGTACATTCTCGACGAGACAAATACCGTCATTTACGCGCCCGATACCGGGTTGACCGGCACGAGGCTGGAGGAGGCATGGGTCGGCCGGCTGCGGGAAGTGGCCCAGGAAGGACGGCTTAACCATTTTCGCTTAACCGACAGCGGCGACGAAGCCGTCTATATTTTCGATACCGTTGAACTGGATTATTTGAATTGGACGATCGTCAAGCGAATTCCGGACGCGTTCTTGTACCAAACCGAACGGCAGCTGCTCAAGCTCAACCTGTTCACCGGACTCGTCTTTATGATCGTCTCGATCACGGTCATCGTCATGATCTCGATCAAGATGACGGCGCCCATTATCCAGTTAATCGGCTACATTAACCGTATCAGGCTCGGTCAGATGAACGTCGATATTCGAATGAACCGCAACGACGAGCTGGGCACGCTGGCGCTGCGCTTCAAATCGATGATGCATACGATCAACGAGCTTGTCTTGAAGGAATATAAGCTCGAGGTGGCCAATAAGACGAACGAGCTGAAGGCGCTGCAGGCGCAGGTCAATCCGCATTTTCTAAACAATGCGCTGCAGTCGATCGGGGCGCTGGCGCTGCAGCAGGGCAATCGCGACGTCTATAAGTTAATTTCGTTATTGGGCAAAATGATGCGCTACAGCATGAACATGGACGAACCGATGGTCATGCTCAAAAGCGAGATGGATTACATTCATTCGTTCCTGAAGCTGCAGCAGCAGCGGTTCGGCAATCAGTTCACGGCCGATATTGCGTACGAGCCGGAAACGGAGCTGCTGCAAATTCCGAAGATGATCATTCAGCCGATCGTCGAAAATTACTTTAAACACGGCTTCAGAGGAGGGAATGCGAACAACCACATTTCCGTTCGCGGCTACCTCCATTCGGAAACGGGCCGGCTCCACGTCGAAGTGACCGACAACGGCTTCGGAATGACAGACGATCAATTGGCGGCGCTTCGCCAACGGCTGGAGGAGCCTCCCGCAAGCCGGCAAATGGAAACGGCGGAATCCGATCATATCGGCTTGGCCAACGTCCAGCTGCGCTTGCTGCTGTATTATTCAAACGATGCCCATATGAGCATTGAGCATGCCCGGCCTCAAGGGCTGACCGTACTTCTCGTCTTGCCGACTTCGCACAGGAAAGGAGCCGATCGGAATGAAGGTACTCATTATTGACGACGAACCGCCGGTGAGAGAATCGATTAAGCTGCTTATTCCATGGGACAAATACGGCGTCTTGCAAGTCCGGGAAGCATGCAACGGCGAGGAAGCGCTTGAAATGATTGAACGGGATAAGCCGCAAATCGTGTTCACGGACATTCGAATGCCCGTGATGGACGGCATCGAAGTGCTGAAGAGACTCCGCGAGCGCGGCGAACGGATGAAGGTTATTATCATTAGCGGCTATAACGACTTTGAATATGTCCGAAGCGCGCTTAAATACGGAAGCTTCGATTATATCTTGAAGCCGATCGACGAGGAAGAATTGCTGAGCGTCTTCGAAAAGGCGCTGGAGTCCTGGCATTCGGAGGAGCAAACGAGGGCGGCTTCGCAGCAAATCAGCATGCGGGCCAATGAATATAAGCCCGTCCTTGCCGACAACATGTTTTCGCGGCTGCTGCAGGATCCCGATCAATACCGCGCCGTCGCCCGAACGCTGCAGGACGAATACAACATCGGGCAGCAAAGCGGCAATTGCCGCGTCGCCGTAATCAGCCTCGCCGTCCTGGACGGCGGGATTCGGCGCAAATTCGAATCTGCGCTCGACTTGCTCGTCTTTTCCATCACGAATATTTGCAACGAGCTGCTGCAGCCGCATCATGCGGGCATTGCGTTTCATCATGTGAATGAACGGCAAGAAATCGTCGTCCTGTTGTTCCAAAGAGCCGGCGATCTTCAAGAAGCAGTCCAGCGCATCCAACGCGCCTTGCAGTCCGTATTCCGGTCCCGATTCTATATCGGCGTTGGCCGAAGCTTTCCGTTTCCGCAAGGGCTGCCCAAATCGTACGGCGAGGCTCGGACCTTGCTTAAACAACGAAACTTGCTGGAGCCTCATGTATGGGAGCATTATTATGAGGACCGGAAGCCGGGAGGATTGTGCTGCCCGTTGACTGCTTACGAGGACCGGTTGTTTCTGGCGATGAAAAGGAATGATCGTGACGCGATCCATGGCCTGCTGTCCGAATGGGGATGTGAGGTCAGCGAGTTGTCTTGCATCCGGATATCGGATCTGGAGCTGTGGTGGCAAGAGTTCGTCCTGCTCGTATCCCGATGGAACGCCGATGCGTCCGCGCTGCCGGCCGGGGACGCGTCTGCCGCAGTCTCTTCCGAGACCGGATTAACATTTGAGCTGCCATTGAACGAAAGCGGAGAGCTGTCGATCGAATTGCTTGTTCGCCGCATGTCCGGCCTGCTGTCGGACTTCGCCTCTGCCGCCGATCTTCCGTCAACCGGCCGCACAATCCACGAAATCGAGCAATATTTGAGGGCCTTTTATTATGAAGACATTAATCTGCAAATGCTGTCCGAACGATTTTATTTAAGCCCCAGCCATATCTCGCGCACCTTCAAGCAGCAATTCGGAGCGAACTTGTCCGATTATGTGTCGCGCCTGCGCATTGAAAAGGCCAAAATGCTGCTTGCCGATCCGGACATCAAAATTTCGAGCATCGCCAGCAGCATCGGGTATCAGGACGAAAAATATTTCAGCAAAGCGTTCAAAAGGTTCGTAGGCATGTCTCCCAAACAATTTCGGAATATGCATACAGCCGATTGAGTAATGATCTCAATCCGTCTTATGCTCGGCGGGGACGGATTCATCCCTAAAGACCGCTATCGTGTTCATGCGTCCATCCTCCGCGCCTTGAAATTTCGCCCCGGCGGCGGCAAGGCGCTCAATATGGCCAATTATGGCTTTCGTCAGCGTTTCGCCGCGGTAAACGATCGGGATGCCGGGCGGATACGGCACGACCATTTCCGCCGCTTGAAGACCTTCGGCATCATGCAGTCCCACCCTTGCCGTCGTTTTGCCCTTCAAGCCGCCCCTGGCGAACGATACCGGAAGCCCGACCGCCGTCAAAGCTTCCTCTTGCTCTGACTCATACGATAGGGACGCTGCCGTCTGCCGCTCGATTCCTGTTGGCAGCTCCTTTAAGTGAAGGTCGATGGATAGAAGGGCGTTTTTTAATTTATTCAGTTCATCGTCCGGAGTATAAATGCCCAAGACAAGCACTGCATAACGCGGATCCGACATTTCGATCCAGCATCCATGGGCTTCAAGCTCGCGTTGCAGCTTAAAACCCGTTATTTGATCGTCCGTGCTGTATAGAAGGAGCCTGAACGGGTCGAACTGCACTTCTGCTTCCCGTTCCCCGGCAGAATGTGTCAGTTGTTCCGGTGCGACCGCCCGAATCGTCCCCGGCTCCTGCCCATTGATCCACTGACGCACTTCCTTCGCCTTCGCCATGCCGTCCTCCAACAGCTGCAAACCGAACGTTTCCATGATAGCCCGGGATAGATCCAACGACGCGATGATCGGAAACGACGGGCTCGAGCTTTGAATGACGGCCAACGATTGAGCCAGCACATTGCGATCGATCCGTCTGCCTTGAACATGGAGCATGGCGCTCATCGTCAGTGCCGGAAGCGTCTTGTGCGTCGACTGCACCACCGCATCCGCTCCTGCCGCTAGCGCCGATCGGGGCAATTCCGGATGCAGGCTGAAATGGGCGCCATGGGCTTCGTCCACCAACAGCGGTTTGCCGTAACGATGTACCAGATCTGCGTATCGGTTCAATGGCACGGCCATCCCGTAATAATTCGGATTGGTCAGCAGTACGGCCTTCGCTTCCGGATACAAGCGAAGCGCCGTATCGATGTGGTCCAACGCAGGCACGGTCGCGAGTCCGGTTGTTTCCTCCCGTTCCGGCGAGACAAAGACGGCCGACGCTCCGGCGAGCATTAAACCGTTTAATACAGACTTATGTACATTTCGCTGGACGATCAGCAGATCGCCGGGCTCGCATACGGTCAGAATCATAGCCAGATTGCCGGCCGTGCTTCCGCCTGCCAGCATAAACGTCTGCTCCGCGCCAAAAAAAGCGGCCGCAAGCCGCTGCGCCTCCAATATTGGACCTTCAGGATGATGAAGATCGTCCGTCGAAGACAACTCGGTCACATCTAACCGCATCACAGACGCAAATTCGGGTAGTGTCTCTCTCAGTTCCGGATTCATTGCGGCAGCATGTCGCAGCACATTGCCGTTATGATGGCCCGGCACATGAAAACTTGCCGGCCGGCTGCGCGCATGCCGGGCCAACGCTTCGTATAAAGGAGCATAAAAAGGTTTCATATCGGACCTACCAGCCTTTCAATGATGAGGAGTCGTTCGAATACAATGAATGCGATACCTTCATTGTAGCGAAACAAGCGGGTGAACGAAACCCGAAGCCGGGCGAAGGCAGGCTAATGCAGCCCTGACAAATAAAAAACGACTGCCCTTTGCAGAGCAGCCGCTTCATGCATTTTTCTCCATAAAAATTTGCTTCATCTGATGGATAAAAAAAGGGTATTTCTCATCCTTCACATCTGTTCTTACCATCTCGAACTCGCATTCCTCGCATATAAAACCGGCTACAATCCGAATGCCTTCGCCTTCCGCCTTCCGCTCGCCGCAGATGACGCATTGGTGTATGCGGCCATCGGTCATCGCAATCCCCGCTTTCCTTGCTTCTTTACCTATCATTATGCCATTTATTCTAGCGGAATATACTTGTTTCATAACGGCTTTCAAATATTTATATATCGTATGCGGAACAATAGCCCAGTGTGATTAACCAAATGCGGAAAATGCGAAATCGACGACTGGAAGTTCCCGGCTGCATGACCGATATATATAAAGAGGAAGCCATTTCGGAGGGATCTGCTGCAATGAAGCAAGCGTTAAAGGAGCAACTGAACGCGACCATTTACCAATACCGTTTAGTCAAAAGAAAAGTGATTCAGACTGAGCTCATCTACAGCCATCTATTGATTGCGGCGATCTTTTTAGCTTTTCAAATGTTATTTTACCGGATGGAAGGACTGTTTACGTGGCTGTTCGGCTTTGCCGTTATCCAGCTGCTTCATCTAATTATATTGCTCGTGACGTTTATCCGTGTAGGCGAAGCTGCCGAAAGGCAATGGATTTGGCGCATCAATCCGCCGTGGATCGGCTTCAAGCCGGCCAACGATATTACCTTGCTCATCTTCCGGCGCGTGCATCGCCATTTGTTCTGGATCGGCTTATGCGTCATCGGCGCCTTGTATCCTTGGCTCCGTCCATCGCTTATGATCAGCCTGCTCTGTTGGCATCTATGGCTGCTTGTCCCGCGCATGCTGCTGTCGCTGCACTTTCGGGGCCAACGCAAGGACGGCGTCTTGCGCCTGCAGTCGAAAGAGGCGTCCTATTATCATCGGTGACGTAACCGAACCAAGAGCGGTTAATCTCTCTTCGCGCCGCGGCGCGCAGCTCCCAGCCAGCTCGCGGTGTTTCGCTGCATAACGGCGGTCGGGGCGGCCACATGTAATTCTAACGGAACCCAGAGCCGTTATTCGGCTTGTACAGGCGGTGCAGGAATTCTAACGGATCTAGCTGCACTTATTCGCTCTCCTCAGCCCACTTTTTGCCCAAAACTGCCTATATAAGCGCGCTGAGTTCCGTTAGAATCTAAAAACCCGAATTTTGAGGGGAATAACGCCTGTCATTTCCGTTAGAAAAGTGAAGGCCGGCTCTTCACTGCAAGTTGCATGGCTTCGATCAAGGTTCAGACACTCTCCGGGGAGAGTTACGTTGCCAAACACAACAAAAAACCTGCCGTAATCATACGGCAGGTCATTTGTGCTTGGCAACGT
>CALAWP010000053.1 GCA_937895345.1 uncultured Paenibacillus sp.
CACCTGACTTTTAATCAGGGTGTCGAAGGTTCGAGTCCTTCATGGCTCACCAGTTGTTCCTTTCAACCTCGAAGGGTACGGCTGGCCAGAAGGATGATGCAATTGCCTATATGCGGTAGTGGTGGAATGGCAGACACGCTATCTTGAGGGGGTAGTGGGCGTACGCCCGTGGAGGTTCGAGTCCTCTCTACCGCATACGAACGAAAGTCCTTGCTTAAGCAGCAAGGACTTTTTCCTTTTTAGCACCCTTTGTACGAGGTTGGCCGGCCGTTCGGCATTGCAGCTACAGGCTGCAGGTTACACCATGATCGAAAAAATCGCATTGTACCTCGCTCCGCCGGGCAGCCGGACGACGGCGGCAAAGCCGAACTGATCAATCGACAGCGAGACGAATCGGGAGGTGCCGGCAGCTCTGCGCAGAAGCCGCAGCAGCTCCGCTTCGTTGTTAGCCCGGAACAGGCGGACGACTTCCCTTCGGAAAGAGAGACTGGCCGCCAGACGGCGGATGACCGGCAGCATAACCCGGGCGACTCCTCGAATGCCGGCCGTCGTTACCGTCCGGCCGGGCCGGAAAATGCCGAAGCCGTACGTTTGTCCCGGATTGCTGAAGTCGAAGTTGGAGTCGAAACCGGCCCCGAGGCCGACGGACGCGCCGGGCGCCGCCTCCCGGATGATCCGGCTCAATTGCTCGTAATTTCTCGCTTCAATGGCGCGCACGATCCGTGCCGCATAGACGCGGCTGGCGACGATGCGCCGAAACAGCGGGACGTTCCGTCTGGCGCTGATCCCGAACCGACGGACGAGGAGTCCGTTGCCTCCATTGCCTCCGTTTCCTCCGGAGCCGCTCCCCCCTCCAGTGCCGCCGTTGCGTCTGATGCTGACCGCATAACCGTCGCGGTTGTGCCTGCCCGTCCCCCGACGGACGGCGTTTCTATGAATTCGATGCGATGGCATACGTAGTTCCTCCTCCAATAGGTATACCGCATTTTATTTTCCGCTACATCGATCGGTGCGGGTAAATTAACGATCTGCCGGTATTCGCGCCAAACAACTAATCGTTCCGATAGATATCCAATCGTTGTCGTATGGCCCCGGCCTCCCCCAGCCCTTATGATGGAAGACAGGAGGGGAGCTCGATGGGAAGACTATATAAATACCGATGGCAATATTTGATGATATTGCCGGCCGTGCTGCTGTTGTTTCTGTTCAACTATATTCCGATGGCGGGCATTCAGATCGCATTTCGGGATTTTCAGATCGGGTCGTCGATATGGAGCAGTCCGTGGGTCGGGCTGGATAACTTCGCGTTTTTGCAGGAGCCGCATTTTTGGGTCGTCGTCCAAAACACGCTGTATATTTCGGTGCTGAAATTCGTTTTTGGTTTTCCGGCCCCCATTTTGCTGGCGCTCATGATTAATGAGGTCATGCACGGGGGATTCAAGCGATTCGTGCAGTCCGTCAGCTATTTGCCGCACTTTTTTTCGTGGATCGTCGTTGCCTACATTTTGCAGTCGCTGCTGACGCTTGACGGAGGGCTCGTGAACGAGCTGATCGGGAAGGCCGGCGGCGAGCCTATCTTTTTCCTCGGATCGACCGAATGGTTCCGTCCGATGATCGTCGCCAGCGGGCTGTGGAAGGAAGTCGGCTGGAATACGATTCTGTATCTGGCGGCCATCACCGCCATCGATCCTCAGCTTTATGAAGCGGCGAAGGTCGAAGGCGCGGGCAAATGGGCGCAAATCCGCCACATTACGTTCCCGGGCATATTGCCGACGATATCGATCGTGCTGATCCTCAGCATTCCGAGCCTGATTACGGTCGGCATGGATCAAATTTATCCGATGATGAACTCGGCCAATATGGAGGTATCGGACGTACTGGATACGTACGTGCTCCGAAGCGGGCTGCAGCAAGGGTACTTCGGCATGGCGACGGCCGTCGGGCTGATATCGTCTGTCATCGCTTTGTTCCTGGTGCTGCTGACGAATCAGACATCCCGCAAAATTAACGGCGAAGGGCTTTGGTAATCGATGAAACTGACATTAGGGGAAAAAGCGGGACAAACCGCCATCGTCGCGCTGCTATCGCTGCTTTGTTTATCGGTTCTGTATCCGTTTCTGTATATGCTGGCCATCTCGCTCAACGAAGGGGCGGATGCCGCCAGAGGCGGCGTCTATTTGTGGCCGCGCTCGTTCACGCTGATCAACTACGAAATTGTGCTGGGGAACGAGGTCATTCGCAATTCCTACTGGATTACAATTGCCAGAACGGTCGTCGGAACGGTATGCGGCATGCTTGTCACGCTTGTCGCCGCCTTCGGCTTGTCCTACCGGGGCTTGCCATTCCGCAAAGGGATTCTCGGCTATATTTTGATCACGATGCTGTTCAGCGGCGGGCTGGTCCCGATTTATATCCAGCTGCACAATCTTGGCCTGACGAACCATTTTCTCGTCTACATTATTCCGAGAATGTTCTCGGCCTGGAATATGTTCGTCATGCTGAAGTTTTTGCAAGGCATCCCGGAAGCGCTAGTCGAATCGGCGGAGCTGGACGGCGCCGGCCCGGTCCGCATTCTGTTCCGCATTATCGTGCCGCTGTCGAAGCCGATGCTGGCCGCGCTCGGCCTGTTTACCGCGGTCGGCCACTGGAACGACTGGTTTGCCGGCGCCTTCTACGTCACCGATCAATCGCTTATACCGGTGCAAACCTATTTGCAGCAGCTGCTGAACGCTTCCGACCTGTCGGCCGTGATGGGCTCCAATACGAACCAGGAGGCGCTGGCGAGGGGCTCGCAGCAGAATATTACGCTCATGTCGATCAAGATGGCGGTCGTCATGGTGAGCGCGCTTCCGATCTTGTGCGTCTATCCTTTCTTGCAGAAATATTTTGTGAAGGGCGTGCTCATCGGTTCCGTGAAAGGTTAGTGAAACGGCTTGTTCCGCAACGGGTATAATGAAACATCCATATACCGCTATACAAACGCATGGGGGAGGCAGTAACATGAAATGGAGAAAGAAAAGCCAAGGCATGCTCGCCGCATCGATGGCGGCCGTGCTGATCGTTCTGGCGGGCTGCTCGGGCGGAGGTTCCGAAGAGCCGTCCGGCACGGGCGGCGACGCGGGATCGGGCAGCGGCTCCGCCTTCGATCTATGGCTGGGCTGGTCGGCGACGATCAATAACGACAGCCTGGTGCAAAAGTATTGGAAGGAGCAGGAGCCCGGCGTCGAGGTGAAGCTGGAGGCGACCCAAGGGGACGCGACGACGGCGCTCAATCTGAAGCTGAACACCGGCGGGTTCAAGGATGCGGCGATTTTCAACCGCAGCGAGACGGTGGACAACGCGATGAAGCGCTCGAACAAGATTATGCCGCTGGAGCAATATTTCGACATGCCCGGCCAATATCCGGGGCTGGCGTCCATTCCGAAGCCGTACCTGGAAGAAATGAAGGACGAAGACGGCCATATTTGGTCGATCCCGACCTGGTTCGATCAAAATCCGGACAATCCGTGGCCGGGCTGGGCTTCGCAAACGTGGCTCGTTCGCACGGACGTGCTGGAGAAGGCCGGCATGACGCTGGAAGATTTGAGCACGCTCGAAGGGGTAGAGCAGTTTCTCGCCAAGGCGGCGGGCATTGCGGACGATTCCGGCAAGCCGCTCAATCCGATGGGCTTCCTGATGGACCCGAACGATACGATCGGCTGGAACGACGAGAACGCCATTCTGAGCGCGTTCGGCGTTACGACCGGCAGCGCCGGCGGCGTCATTCCCGTCTCCGAGCGAAACGGCGAATTCGTCCTGCTGTTCGACGATCCGCAATATAAGGCGGCCTATCAATGGATAAACAAGATGTACCAAGCGAAGCTGATCGACCCCGAGGTCGTGACGGACAAGAAGGAGCGCTACAAGGAGAAAAACAAATCCGGACGCACCGCCTTGAATGCGGGAAGCTTCTTCAATGTCGACTCCACGCTGTGGGAAACGCTGGACGGACCGACGGAGCCGGGCTGGTATTATCAAGTGATTCCTTTCCCGAAAGTGGATGGAGTAGAGCGGGTCGGCACGAATCAGGTCGTCAATCCATACCCCGGTTACGACGTTTATATCAGCAAGGAAACGAAAAACCTTGAGGCGATTTTGAAGTTTTTCGATTACACGCTGCAGCCGAAGGCGGAGCAGCAGCAAGTGATCAACGAAGGTCCGGCCGGGCTGTATTGGGATTGGGTCGACCAGCCGCTCGGCGAATGGAAATATATCGACGAGGAGTACAAAGCCGCCCGCAACAGCGGCGACGCCGCCCAAAAGTCGAAGGTGACGCCGGAGCTGTATATGACGTCCTCCTTCAACAACGACTGGTATCCGTGGTGGAACTACGGCGAGTCGGACAAGGCCGGGGCGAAGCGGACGAGCGAATTTACCGCGCAAGTCGGCGAAATGGGCGGCGTGCGCGGAGCGGAGCCTTACGACATGGTGAAGGCGAAGCCGGGCGGCCTGTGGGAGAAATACGGGCCGGAGCTGGAAACCGTTCGCAAGGAGTATAGAGCCAAGCTGATCATGTCCAAGGATACGGCGCAATTCGAAGCGAATTGGGAGGCGTTCCGCGACGCGCTGGAGAAGCGCGCGCACTGGAGCGAGCTCAAGCGGGAATGGCGCGAGTCTTACGATGCGATGGTCGGCGGACAATAGACGCATGGCTGGAGCAATCCCCTTCAAGGGGTTGCTCCGTTTGCCATTTTACTTACACGGGACGGCCGGAGGTGATGGGGGATGCTGCTGCGGTTGATCGAAAAAAGCGTCATCCGGATTACGCGCGGATTGAACTTGCGGGGGAAAATTTTGCTGCTGTACGGATTGATCGTGCTGGTCCCGACCGTCGTTCTGGGCATCGCGGCCGGCTACTTTGCGCTGCACAGCGTCCGCGACAATTATATGGTCACGATCAAGGAAGCGGTGCGCCAAACTTCGCAAAACATCGAATTCCGCAAGCAAGCGTACGATTTGCTCGCCGTTCGAACGGCGACCGACGGAGAACTTTCCGTCCGATTGTCGAGAGAGCACGAGGATATGTCCGACCAGCTCCGTACGGTGGAATACGTCGACCGTTCTTTTCTGTCGACCAGCAAATATATGCCGGGGATCGAGCAATTCCGCATCTATCATACGAACGCCACGCTGGTGCAGGACGGCCGGCTGCTGTGGAAGCCGGAGGATCGGCCGTTCGCCGGGAGGACGGAAGCGGAGTGGTACGAGGAAACGGTGGCCGCCGCGGAATCGCTGCGGTGGATCAACGTGCCCGGCGAGCCGGAGCATCTGATGGTGTCCCATAAAGTGATGAACGCAAACGGCGACGTCGTCGGCGCGATCTATATGCTGCTGAATTACGATACGGTGTTCGGAGATTTGTTCGACCGTCCGTTTAGCGGAGCGGGCGATATATATATCGTCGACCATAACAAGCGGGTGCTCGCCTCGTCCATGGAAGAGCGGATCGGCGAGCTCATCCGGGCTCCGGATCTTGAACGGCTTGGAGGCGAGGCGGGCCTGTCGGGGGTTAACGCGGCGGACGGGAAGCAAATTCTCGTGCAGACGATGGAATCCGGCTGGAGCGTAGCCGCCGTCATCCACATGGATCAATTGGAAAGGCAGTCGAAGAGGATTGTGTACGGCATTATCGGCGGCATCGCCTTCTTTTTGCTGCTGTCGACGTTTATGGTGCTGACGGTGCTCAAAAACATCGTGTGGCGTATCCGCAAGCTGGGCAATCGGATGAACGATATCGCCAAAGGCGAGTTTGATGTAACCGTTCTCAGCAGAGACAAGGACGAGCTCGGGGAGCTGGAGCTGCTGTTCAACTCGATGACCGGCAAGCTGGGAGCGCTCGTCAACGACATCACGAAATCGAGGCTTAAGGAGCGGGAGCAGTCGTTTCGGGCGCTGCAGGCGCAGATCAATCCGCATTTCATTTACAATTCGTTAAGTCTGATCCGATGGCGGGCGATGGATTTGGACGACCAGACGCAAATTCGGGCCATCGACGCCCTGACGACGTTTTACCGGCTGGCGCTGGACAACCGGGTCAACGTGACGCGCATCGAAACCGAGCTGCAGCACGTGGAGGCGTACCTGGACATCCAGCAGCTTCGTTATCCGGACCGGGTTCGCATCGAGTGGGACGTCGATCCCGAGACGAAGGCCTGTTATACGATCAAAATGCTGCTGCAGCCGATTGTCGAGAACTGCTACGTGCACGGCGCCATTACGCGCAAGGAAGGCGCGGTTATCCGCATCTCGGCGAAGCGGGACAAGGACCGCATCCGGTTCGACATTTACGATAACGGGCTCGGCATCCCCGGGGACGCGCTGGCGCTGCTGAACGAAGGCAAGCGGACGGGCGCCGGCAACGGCTTCGGCACGGCGAATATACGCGAGCGGCTCTGGCTCTATTTCGGCTCCGGCAGCCGCATGACGATCGAGAGCCGGGAAGGCGAATGGACGAACGTGTCGATCGACATCCCCGCTTATATCGAACGGCCCGAAATCAAGAAAGGAGATCACGTATGATACAGGCGTTAATCGTGGACGACGAGCCGACGCATATTCAAGGGTTAATCCGGCATGTCCGGTGGGAGGCGCTCGGCTATGCGCCTCCGCTCAGCGCGGATTCCGGCGAGGCGGCTCTGGAAACGATCCAAAGACGCGCCGTCGACGTCTTGATTACGGACGTGTCGATGCCCGTTATGACGGGCATCGAGCTCGTATCTCGCTGCAAAGCGCTCGGTTATCGGCTTCAAGTGCTCATGATCAGCGGCTACAACGAATTCGAATTTGTGCAGGAAGCCATTCATGTAGGCGCGCAAGGTTATGTATTGAAGCCGATCAAGACCGAGGAGGTGGAGGCGAAGCTGGAAGCCTTTCGCGCCGCGATCGAGAAGCTGCGGCGTATCGAGGCGGAGACGAACGAGCTTCAGGAGAAAGTATCCGGAAGCCTCGACGCCGCCAAGGAGCGGTTCGTTCAAGATTTGATCGCGGACGGATTGATGGACAAGGAGATGGAGGCTTCCTGGACCAGGCTTCTGGAGCTTCCGGACTTGACTCGCGGAGTGAGAGTCGTCAGCTTCGGCTATGACCGGTTTATGGACGGCGGGGACGCAAGAAGCCGGGTCGTGCGCGGCGGCGGGTTCTGGAAGGCGGTAAAGGTCAGCCTGTCGGATCTTCCGGGTGCGATCGCGGCCAAGCTCGGACCGGAGGAGGTTGCGGCGGTTCATATCAACCCCGCCCCCGAGGAGCAGGCGAAGATGGAGAAGCAGATCGCCTTCGTCCAGCAATGGGTTCGGGAGCAGTACGGCTCCACGGTAACCGTCGGCATCAGCCGAATTTGCAAAGCTTGGAACGAAGTTCCGCTCGCATACAAAAAGGTAAAGTTTATGATGGCGCGGTCGCGTCTGCTCGAAGGCGGGCAAGTGCTGTACGAGGACAGGCTGGACGAGACGGAATTTTTGGAATATCGCGTCAGGGAGGAGTATATTCCGGAAATCGTCCGGATGCTGGAGAAAGCGGACGAAACGGACAAGGCCGTCTCCTATGCAGGCAGCGTGCTCGACATGCTTATCGCCCAGCATACGTTTCCGTACATTCAAGCGTTCGGCTTCGGCTTGCTCAGCGAGCTGGCCCGCCGTCACAAGCCGCAGGACGATACGGCGGCCGAGATGAATATGCCCGCATGGCAGAGGCTGGCCGACTGCTCGACGTCGGCACAAATTCGCGAGGCCGTCATGGATGAAGTGACGCGGTATGCGGAAGCGGAGCGGAAGAAGATGAGCTCTCACCAGCATAACTTGATTCAGCGCGTCGCGTATTATATCGAGGCGCACATCCATGACAACGTCACCGTCAAGCAGCTGGCGGAGCTGCATCATCTGAATGCAAGCTATTTAAGCGTGCTGTTCAAAAAAACGACCGGCAAAACGGTATCCGAATTCGTGCAGGAAACGCGGATGAACAAGGCGATGGAGCTGCTTCGCGATCCGCATATCCGGGTGTACGAGGTCGCGGAAAGGGTCGGCTTCCAGACAGCGGCTTATTTTACGTATCTGTTCAAAAAAACGACGGGGTACACTCCTCAGGAATACAGAGATTACCATTACCATTAATACCGAAGAGGGGACGTGAAGAACGATATGTTGGCGACAATCGGACTGGAGGGCGAGTGGGGGCTGCGGCTCGACCCGGACAAACGAGAAACGGAAATGCCTTACGACGATGCGATGGAGCTTCCCGGCACGACGTCGCACGCCCGCAAGGGAACGAAAAATACGGCGGCGCTGGCGGGATCGCTGACGGACGAATATGCGTTCGAAGGTTATGCCTGGTTTTCCCGCGAGGTCGACATCCCCGAGACGCTGGCGGGATTAACGGCCATGCTCTATTTGGAAAGAACCCGGATTACGACCGTGTGGGTCGACGGTCGGCAGATCGGCTCCCGCAACAGTCTTTGTACGCCTCATGTGTACGATCTCGGCCGGCTGACGGCGGGGAGGCGCCGAATTACGATCCGCGTCGACAATACCGGCTATCCGACCAAAGGCGGCCATATGACCTCGGCCGATACGCAGACGAACTGGAATGGCATCACGGGAAGGATCGAGCTGCAATTTTACGGAGACACGCATCTAAGCGACGTTCAGCTGTACCCCGATGCAATGAGCCGGACGCTGACGATCCGCGCGAAGGTGATCGGGAAGCCGCAAGGAACGCTGGCGATATCGGCGGCGTCGGAAGGACCGGAGGCGGACCGGCATCAAGCCGAGCCGATGGCCGTTGCGGTGTCGGAAGCCGAGATCGCGGTCCGTTACGAGCTGGGGGAAGACGCGCGGCTGTGGAGCGATGCCGACCCGAACCTGTACAAGGTGACGCTGACCTTGACCGGCGAAGACGGCCGTCTGCTGGACGAGCATCGCGTCGTAACCGGCTTGCGCGATTTCCGAGCGGTCGGCGACAAATTCGCCGTCAACGGCGCTAAGACGTTTTTGCGCGGCAAGCATGACGGCCTCCTTTTCCCGTTGACCGGTT
The DNA here is from genome assembly GCA_937895345.1 of uncultured Paenibacillus sp. Taxonomy (GTDB): domain Bacteria; phylum Bacillota; class Bacilli; order Paenibacillales; family Paenibacillaceae; genus Pristimantibacillus. Next base: position 9,067 of record CALAWP010000053.1, read on the forward strand.
ATGCGCCGACCACGCTCGACGAGTGGCTGCGCGTGCTGCGCATCGCGAAATCGTACGGCATCAATCATTACCGCTTTCATACGTGCTGCCCGCCGGCGGCGGCTTTCGAGGCGGCGGACCGGCTGGGCATATACATGGAGCCGGAGCTGCCGTTCTGGGGCACCGTGACGGACGAGAACGACGCCAATCACAAGGAGGAAGAGCAAAACTATTTAATCGAAGAGGGCTTCTCCATGCTGCGGACGTTCGGCAATCATCCGTCGTTCGTCATGATGTCGCTCGGCAACGAGCTGTGGGGCAGCAAGCGGCGTCTTTCGGAAATATTGCAGGCGTACAAGGCGCACGACAACCGCCGGCTTTATACGCAGGGCTCCAACAATTTTCAATTTGTTCCGGTCATTTTGGAAGAGGACGACTTTTATTGCGGGGTCCGGTTTTCGAAAGACCGGCTGTTCAGGGGCTCCTATGCGATGTGCGACGCGCCGCTCGGCCATGTGCAGACGGACCCGCCCGGCACGATGAAGGATTACGACGAGCAGATTGTTCCGACACGGGCCCGTTCCGCAGAAGCGGGGACGGAGGGCGGAGAGCTGCAAATTCAATACGGGACGGAAGCGGTGACGGTGAAGGCGGAAGCCGCGGACGAGCTTGTGCCCGCCATACCGGTCGTATCCCACGAGATCGGGCAATACGCCATGTATCCGAATTACCGGGAAATCGACAAATATACCGGTCCGCTGAAAGCGCGCAATTTCGAAATTTTCCGCGAACGGCTGGAAGCGAAGGGCATGGGACATTTGGCCGGCAACTTTTTTGAAAGCTCCGGAAAGCTGGCCGTCGCCTGCTACAAGGAAGAATTGGAGGCGGCCTTCCGTTCCCGGCGGCTTGCGGGCTTTCAGCTACTCGATTTGCAGGATTTCAGCGGTCAGGGAACCGCATTGGTCGGCATTTTGGATGCCTTCATGGATGCCAAAGGGCTGATCGAGCCGGAGGAATGGCGCAGCTTCTGCTCGGACGCCGTGCTGTTGGCCCGGTTTGAAACGTACAACTGGGTGTCGGAGGAACGTTTCCGTGCCCGGGTGGAGCTGGCCTGGTTCAAGCCGGAGCCGCTGCGCCGGGTAACGGTGCATTGGGAGCTGACGGACGGGACGGACGTTCTGGCCGGCGGACGGCTGAACGCGGAAGCGGGCGATGCGGACCATTACATCGATGTCGGAGAGCTCGAGGCGGTATTGCCGTATGCGGACAAGATGACAAAAGCGTCGCTTCAGCTGCGCATTCCGGACACGGATGTCAGGAAAACGTACGATTTATGGATATATCCAAGCGATACCGTTGTGGATCCGGAGGGCGTCCATCTGTTCGAGGAGCTGTCGGAGGAAGCCGTCTCTCTGCTCGAGCTAGGCGCAAACGTCGTGCTGCTGCCCAAGCCGGACCGGCTTTCGAACGCTATTGAAGGCACGTATTGCACCGATTTCTGGAATTATCCGATGTTCCGCTCGATATCCGAAAGCATGAACAAGCCCGTTCCCGTCGGTACCTTGGGCTTGCTGATCGACCATGAGCACCCGGTATTCGCCGATTTTCCATGCGAACCGCATTCGACTTATCCGTGGTGGAATATCGTGTCCCGTTCGCGCTCGCTTATACTGGACGACATGCCGCCGACGCTCGGCCCAATCGTGCAAACGATCGACAATGTCGAACGGAATCACAAGCTCGGGCTTATGTTCGAATGCCGCGTTCTGAACGGAAGTTTGCTCGTCTGCTCGCTGGACGCCGGCAGCGCGGCGGATACGCCGGAAGGAAAGCAGCTGCTGTCGAGCATCATTCGTTATGCCAAATCCGGTTCCATGAAGCCGCAAACCCGGATCGAGTTGGCCGATTTGCGCAAGCTGCTAATTTAAACGTCGCCATCTGCCGCTTTTCGCTTCGAAAAATGATCTTTTCGTTGACACTTACGTAACGTAAGATTGTATAGTAGCGGCGGAAGGGGCTGATATTCGATGAAAATGAAAGAGGTTTGCAAGCGTACCGGCTTGACGGAGCGGACGATCCGCTATTATGTGGAGGAGGGCTTGATCGAGCCTCATACGACGGTGTCGGGCGGCCGGGAGTACCGGGATTATTCGGAGAAGGACGTGCAAGATTTGCATGCGATCGCGGGCTTGCGGAAGCTGTTTTTTACGATCGACGAAATTAAGGATATGCGCCGCGAGCCGGAGAAGATCGGCGAGGTGCTGGCCGCTTACAAGCTTAAGCTGGCGAGCGACGCCAAGGCGAAGGCGGCGATCGTGGCGGCTCTGGACGAGATCGACATCCGCGAGCTTCGCGACGCCGGCATGGTCGCCGACAGGCTGAAGAGGCTGGCCGACGGGCTGCCGCTGCCCCAGAGGGATATCCATCCCAACTTCGGACGGTTTGAGAGCGGCACGAAAGCGGACAGGGAGCGGGAGTACGAGCGGTTCGCGGAACGGCAGGCGAGACAATACCGTCTGGGGAAAATATATATCGTGACGATTGCTTCGCTGAATATAGCGATGGAGCTGCTGGGCAGCGTCGTTCAGTTCGATCTGTTTTCCCTTATCATTCAGACGGCATTATCCATCGCCCTGCTGGCGGGCGTATCTTGGGTGCGGTATTTGTTTGCCGTGGGGGCCGCCTTGTCCGTCTTGTTGAACGCCGCGCTGCTGTTCAATTATGCGGCCGACATTCCGGCGGCCTGGACCGTCGTTACGATCGGACATATGATCTATTCCGCCGCCGCCTGCGTGCTGCTGTTCAAAAGCGAGGCGATCGGCGAATTTATGTACAAGCAAAGGAACGGCTAAAGGAGTTTCAAAAAAGTTTCAATTCGCTTCTGTATACTAGATACGTTAGTCGGAAGTTTGCAGAAGCGAGGTTAGACAGCTATGGATGTATCGGATATTGGTTATGCGGCGGCGGGAGGCATAGCGGCGGTGGCGGGCTGGCTGATGTTCAGCAGCTATATGTCCAATCGGTTGAAACGGCTGGCGGCGGAGTCGGAACGCCGGGAGCAATGGTACCGGTCGTTGTACGACAATCATCGGGACGGCATCATTATGTTTGACGGGACGCTGACCATTGCCGGCTGCAACGATGCGGCCTCGGTCATTACCGGATTGAACGGCAAAGCGTTGTACAAGCGGCCGATGGAAAAGCTGGCGGAGATGTTTCCCGAAGAGCGCCGGGAGAACATGTGCAAGCAGCTGCAATATACGTTGCTCAGCGGCAGCGGCAGCTTCGAAGGGGTCATCGTCCACCCGAAGGGATATCGGGCCCATATCGAATTTACTGTCGTTTCGATCAAGAACGACGGCGAGCAAATCGGCTGCTACATGCTGCTTAAAGATATAACGGAAACGAAGCGGGAGCTGGAACGCGCCAAAGAGCTGGCCTGCAAGGACGAGCTGACGGGGCTGCCCATCCGGCGCAAGCTGCACGAGTGGCTGGAAGACCGGGTGAACCGCCAGGAGCCTGAGATGGAGCGCTTTGCGGTTATGATGCTCGACATCGACCAGTTCAAAGGGATAAACGATACGTACGGGCATGATTGCGGAGACCGGTTCCTCCGGGAAATCAGCGAACGCATCCGCAAGGCGGCCGAGCACCGCCGGGCGGCGCTGGCGCGTTACGGGGGCGATGAGTTTGTGCTCGTATTGGACGGGGAGGAAGCCGCCGGAGCGGCGGCGGAGACGGCGCAGCAGATCGTCAGCGCGCTCCAATTTCCGCTCAGTCTCGGCGACCGGAAAATTCAGGCCGAGGCGAGTATCGGCATCGCCTATTATCCGGATCACGGGCATGACGCCGCGGAGCTGCTTCGCAATGCCGACTCCGCCATGTATGAAGTGAAACGAAACGGCAAAAACGGTTACGGCGTCTATAAGCCGGAACCGGAACGAACGGAGGAAGCCGGTGCCGCTTCTCGCCTCAGGTGAGGGCCGGCCGGCTTTTTTTGCTCCGATTCGGCGCCGGCCGGCGTGTTATTTCATATTTCCTTAAACGAAGCTTAAAAAAATGTGACCAATTGATGAATGGCGCGTATTACAGGTATGACATAAACAGCAGCTCGAGGGGAGAGATGGTTTTGAATTTTATGGGACAAGAGCCTAACGGGCCGAACAGCCAAGCCGGCGTTGCGAACCGCAAGCCGCCGGAGCTCAAGCCTGGAACGGTCAAGAAGTTTGTGATCGGCATTGCCGCCGCGATCGTGTTGATTTACTTGGCGTCGACATCGTTTTATACGGTGCAGGAACAGGAGCGCGCCGCCGTATTGACATTCGGAAAGTATACGCATGAAACGGGTTCCGGCCTTCATTTCAAGTGGCCGTACCCGATACAGGAAGTGAAAATCGTGCCGGCGGAGCTGACGCAGTACATTACGATCGGTTATCGCGAGCAGGGCGGTCAGACCATTCCGATTGAGGACGAAGCGATGATGATTACAGGAGACGAAAACATTGTTTCGGCCGACGCCGTCGTCACCTGGAAGATCAGCAATATCCGCAATTATTTGCATAATATCAGCGATCCGGAGCATTTCCTCCGCAACGCCACCAGCGCGTCCATCCGCTCCGTTATCGGCTCCCAGAAGCTGGACTACGCCATTACGGACGGGAAGACGGCCATACAGGACATGGTCCGCGAGCGGCTGTTGGAGCTGATGAACAAATATGAGACGGGCATTCAAATTATCGACTTGAAGTTCCAGGATATCGAGCCGCCGGGCGGCGAAGTGGAAGAAGCGTTCCGCGCCGTTACGAACGCCCGCGAGGAAAAAAATACGAAGATCAACAACGCGGCCAAATACGAGAACGACCGCATTCCGAAGGCGCGCGGCGAAGCGCAGGCGCTTATCGAAAATGCGGAAGCCGAGAAAAAATCGCGCATATTGAACGCGGAAGGCGACGTCGCCAAGTTTAACGCGATCTACTCCGAATACGCGAAAAATCCGAACGTAACGCAAAGCCGTCTCATCTTGGAGACGCTGGAAAAAATATTGCCGGACGCGCAAATTTTCATTACGAATTCGGGCAGCGACACCGTCAACTATTTGCCTCTGAACGAGCTGCTTCGGGACAGAGGCGCAACGGGCTCGGCCGGCGCGCCCGCGCGCACGGAAGCCGCTCCTCAACAGGATGCGGCGCAGCAGCAGGCATCGCAAGGGGGTAACGGACAATGAAATACAAATTCGGTTTAGGCATCGCGGCGGTTGTCCTGCTGCTCATTATAGGCACCAGCTCGATGTTCATCGTCAAGGAAGGCGAATACAAGGTCGTGCTTCGGTTCGGGGAAGCGGTGCGGACGGTGACGGAGCCGGGCTTGAACTTCAAGGTTCCGTTTATTGAGAATACGACGACGCTTCCGAAATATCAGATGACTTTCGAAAGCAACCCGACGCAAATTTTGACCAAAGACAAAAAGCCGATCATCGTCGACAACTACACGATCTGGCGCATTACGAGCCCGGCAAAGTTTATTCAGAAGCTGCATACGGTCAGCGGCGGCGTGCAGCGGATCGACGAGGCGGTGTACAACTCCGTGCGCCGGAAGCTGTCGGAAGTCGATTACGACAATATCATCAGCGAAAATACGGCAAGGGGCAACATTAACGACGATATTACGCAAGACGTGGCGATTGCCATGCAGCGCGACGACTACGGCATCGAAATTATCGACGTCCGCATCAAGCGCACCGACTTGCCGGAAAGCAACAAGCAAAGCGTCTACAACCGGATGATATCGGACCGGCAGTCGATCGCCGCCCGTTATTTGTCCGAGGGGGACGAGGAGTCCCGCAAAATTACGTCCAAAGCGGACAGAACTGCTACGGAGCTGCTCGCCCAAGCGGAGGCCGACGCCAAAAAGATCGTAGCCGAAGGCGAGCAGGAAGCGGCCAAAATTTATAACGAAGCCTACGGCAAAGATCCGCAGTTTTATCAACTGTACCGCACGCTGGAAAGCTATGTCGTTACGCTGCGGAACGAACCCGTCATTATGATTCCGATCGAATCTCCTTACGCGAAAATATTGTTGGGAGAATGACGATAGACGCAGAAGTCCCGCCGTTCCTGTAAAATACGCAAGTAACTATAGTTATCTATACAATTCTTGCTCCCATCCTTCTCATAGAGTATAGAGAGGTGGGGCCATTGTACAGGAAAGGTTACGCGAGCCGGAATATTAGAGGAAAGCTTCGCGTATGCAAGTATTTGGAAGCGGAAGAAAAGCTTAAAAAATATGTGCCGAAGACCGTCCGGTTTAATTGGGCGAATCTGGTTCGTATGGCCGAAAAGTATGAGACGTTGTATATCAAGCCGGATGTCGGCTCGCATGGCAAAGGCATCTATAAGGTAATCTGCGGGGATGACGGCTGCGAGCTGAAGTGGACATCCGGCAGCAAGCAGCGCTCCCGGCGGTTCGGCCGTTTGAGCGGCGTATACGAGCAGATCGCCGGGAACAGCGGCCGAAGACTGATCATTCAGCAAGGCATCGCGCTGGACCGGTTGGACGGGAGACCGTACGACATTCGCGCCATGGTGCAGCGCAAGCCGGGCGGCCGCTGGGTTTGCACCGGTTTTATGGCGAAGGTCGGCAAAGCGGGCAAGATCGTCACCAATTATTTTCAGGGCGGAGAAATTTATACGATGCGGGATTTATGCGGCGCGCTTGGTTTGTCGGGTTCCGAAAGGCGCGAACGCATCCGCAAGCTTTCGAAGGCGGCTCTTCGCATCGCAGGCGCATTGAGCGAAAGAAGAGCGGGCATGCACGAGATGGGCATCGATTTTGCCTACGACAAGGACGGACGCCTTTGGGTGCTGGAGGTCAACTCCAACCATCCGCAATTTCATCCGCTTAAGCAGATTGACCGGCGGGCGTACGAGCGGATGAAGTCGTTTGCCGAATCTTACGGCCGAAAAAGCGCAAAATAACGAAATCAGGGAAGAGGCAGCATTCCTCCTCCCTGATTTTTTTGCTTATTGGGCGAAAAACGGTTGACAAAACTAATGACATTAGTTTATCTTAAAACTAATAGGATTAGTTTATGGAGGGGTTACGAATGAGGATGAGACGTTGGGAGTCGGTCGTTCAGCTGACGTATATGCCGCGGTTGTTTCCGGTTAACTGTTATTTGGTCGAGGAGGATGAGAGCCTGACCCTTGTCGATGCCGCTTTGCCGGGCAATGTCGAGGCGATTATGGCGGCTGCCCGGAAGCTGGGCAAG
>CALAWP010000054.1 GCA_937895345.1 uncultured Paenibacillus sp.
CCATGGATTGAGTCCTGGTTCTGCGATTTCGACGACTTTTTCACCACACTTCTAAGGGAAACAAAACAGGAACATTCTAAACTTCATTCTCCTGCTGTTCAAAAGAAATCCTAGACCTCTTCACAATGATACGCGACAGTCCCGCATAGGTCTGTCTTCCTCAGTATAAGCTTTGCCTATAATGGGATTGGTGAGTATAGCTTCTGTTTCAAGAATGAATAATTATATGAAATCATACGTTTTCTCGGGAGAAAATCACTCGCTGCGAAACTGGGAGAGCTTACTGCCGGAGACCATAAAACTACGCGGTTCATGATCGAAAGTCCTCGGGAGATAAGGATTTCAGTAACTCCGATGTGCTCAAGGCTTTGCCAAGCTTGAATTCCTTCCTGCTTTGTTCAATCATGACCTTCAATTCCGGATTAGACTCAACGTCAGCTTGAATGGACCGCTGCTCTTCCTCTTGCAAGACGAGAGTGAACTTTCCCTTTCCTGGAATATGAAAGTGATACACGGAGTTGTCGCGGCTCATATTCGATATGTTCTCCATCAACTCTTCCGGTGAATTGACCTTTTCCATTCGATGTCACCCCATGTCATAAGCTTTTCCGCTCTTTTATCACCAGTATAACATAAACCGCCCCGAATCCTGTAGAAGCAGAAAACCGGTCCCCACGGACCGGCATATCGCCCATGTAGCTCGTCCACCCTTACTTCTCAAACCGCGCCGTTAGCTGAAATTGCTGAAGATCTGAAGAAAAGTAAAAAGGCCTACCCTGTAAGAATAGACCTAGAAGTTAAGATTTATATACATCACCACGAGAGCCAATTTTAATTACTTGGATAAGTAACTTATCATTCTCAACTGAATAAATAATTCGATAAGAACCCACTCGTAATCGATATTCGTCCATTGTTCCTTGCATCCTTTTGATATCGAGCTCTGGATGATAAGGGTCTTCACAGAGAATTTGTAGATGTTGAGTAATTCGAATACGATTCGTCCTATCTAATTTTTGTAAATACTTAAGAGCATCTTTATAGAACTCAATTGAGTAAGTCATCGATAACATCCTTAAGTTTAATACTCTCGCCACGTCTAAAGGATTCTTTAGCTTTTTTAATTGCTTCAATATCATCTTGAGTAGTTGGCTCATCATCCCAAGGGATATGACGATACTCTTTATTTGTGACTAATTTTTCCAAGAAATCAGCAGCGATTGGAAGGGCTTCTTCAGGTAATTGTTGAATTAATTTGTTCAAATGATCTTTTGAAACTGCCATTCGATCAACCCCTATCTAGAAAGGCTAAATTAATTTTATTATAACACGTACTTAATGAAATTTCATAAAGATCGTACGGGCTATTTCAAGGTAGTCAGCAACATCAGCTAACACCGTATTCACGCTTCGGGCCATACGGCCCTTGGTCTGCCCGAGGCATTTCGGGGGAGAAGATTCATGCAGACAACCCTGCGAACCTAACCGCGTCGCGGCCGGCAGCTGCGCTGCCTTAAGGTTCTCGGATTCGTGAATACAAGAACGTTACCTGAACCCCTCGTCAAAGATGAGTGGTCTGGTTTTCCTCCATAACAAAAAGTCAGAAAGTTAATGTCCATTGTTTTCTTCTTTAATCCAATTCCACAATACCTTCCGATTGGAACCCGTCAGAAGATGAAATAATCCTTCCGGTACTACATCAAACAAGTTCATCATACCGCGCGCATACCCTTTCGGAGAAAAATGTCGATACTTTATTATACTAGATTTGGAAGATATGAAGTATGGTAGAATACGGCTATTCCCTTCAATCTTAATGGCAAGCTCCGTTGGTATACGGAATACTTGCCGTACAAGGCTCTCAAGTATCGGTATTAACTCCAGAAGAAGCAGAAAACCGGCCCCCTCGGACCAGTTGATTCAGGCTCCATATAGCTCGTCCACCCTCACCGCACAAACCGCCCGCTGCACAAAAACCGCGCCACATCCTCCTGACGTCGTTTCGTGTTCACAACGTGTTGACGATATGAGCGACCAGCCGCAAATTATGTTCGATCAAAATATTGCGCGAATGCGCATTGCCCTCCGCCATCAACGCCAAATGCTTCGCTTCCTCTTCTTCCTTCAGCGGCTGCGGAAACGCGTTGTTTTTGACATAAGACACCAGCAAAGCGAGCTGTTTGATAAACAAGGCGATCCCCGTAAAAAATCCCATGCAGCATACACCCCCAGGCTGTAATGAGAGGCCCGTATAAGGAAAGCCTCAGCAGTTTCATGCGTCGGTTCTACATTGTATGTAGGCGGGGGCCTATATGTGTATGTTTGATAAATTCAACAAGCTCACGATGCGGCCGGGACGGTTAGTTAGCGATGGTCTGGTTCGTTAAAGCTCCGAAGATCCGGCAGCCGCAGCATCGACCCGAATAGTTCGGTCCGAATCGTGTCGGCGTTATAGACGGAGGTCAGCGGAAACGTAACGCCGACAGCCTCCTTCAATCCCCAGTATCGGGGAACGGACTTCTCTTTCGTGCGGCTCCTCCATAACCCATCGGCGTCTTGCTCGATTACGAAGTGATTATCGTACCGGTACGGCTCCCAGAACAGCCAATGGTCGGCAATCGACGGCAGCCGGTTCCACTTGGTCAGATCGAACCGAAATCGCGATACGGTCATCTCCGGATATTCCTCTTCGCCTTCGAGGTCAATCTCTACAGCGAATATATCCCCGTCTTTCAAATCCGGAAGGTTGTCGTTTCCGGCGGATTCGCCCTCCATTTGATACAGCTTGATCATATTGCGAAGCAGCCAGGCGTCCTCATAGTTGTCCGACTTCCACCTCAGAAATTTGGGAAGCAGCGGTATAAAGCCTTGCTCCTGTCCGATCGCATCCATTTCGTTAAACAGCAGCGACAAGTTTTTGTACGTTTCCCGCAGCACTTTGACGGACAAGCTGATGTTCCGGCCGGCGTCATGGATTGTAGACATAATGTTCCTCCCCGATCGATGCGTTCACCGACCAATTCAATGTGTGATTTCTAGTAGAAGCGGCTTTGAAGCGGTAGGCATGACGTTCGATGGTCAGATGCTGAATCGCGGCAGTGAAGCCGTTAAATCGCGCGAACCCTTTTTTGAGCAAAAGCGCCTGCAGATCGTTTACGATCAACTGCGATGCCTGATCCAGCGACGTAACGTCAACCGATTGCAGCTGCTCCAATACTTGCTGCCAGGCCAGAAAGCCTAACGTTATGCCGGACGTCATTCGCGGCCGCCGCGCCATCTCCCGTTCCACAGGCAGCAGCTGCTGCAACGGAGCCAGGAAGATCAGATATGCGAGGCGCCCGCCCCGCATATCGTCCAGCAGCCTGGAATAGCGGGCCAATTGATGGCCGCTCTCCTCGGGCGACACGTCTTCCGAATTGTCGTCATCCGACGAGATGCCGCTGTAATATTTGACCTCGATACCGATCAAGACATTCGGGTGATTCAGAATCAAATCGATTTCCCCTTCGGCATGGCGGAACCAGAACTCCATCCTGCAGTCATACCCGCGGATGGAATCCAGCAGCTGCGGCCACATGGAAGCCGGCGGATGCGAGCCGTCCTGAAAATGTACGGCAGCGAGCACTCGCCTTAACCCCTGCTCGAACGGCAAATAACGAATCGTGCCGAAGAAATCGCCGGTCAGCTGATCCTCCAGCCGGTCGGACAAGTTGCTCCCGGACCGGGATATTTTATTGTGAATTTCGGCTATCAAGCTCTCACTTCGCTCTCTAATAGGAAAATCCAGCAGCTGCTAACGCGCTGCATCGCTATATGGAAATTATACTTCCCCTGACTCCAAATTCACATCTCAAAATCCGCCTCCAAAACCGGAGCTTATACAACAGCGTTTTTTGCAATCTAACCCCCTGCTGCCCTGCGCAAATACGCCCCCGTTATCGAATGCTCGGCAGCGGCAAGCTGGACGGGAGTGCCTTCGAATATAATTCGTCCGCCCCGGTGGCCGCCCTCGGGACCCATGTCAATAATCCAGTCCGCGCTCTTGATCACATCCAGATTATGCTCGATGACCACCACCGTATTGCCCCCGTCGACCAAGCGGTTCATAATGTCCATCAGTCGGGAAATATCGGACATATGCAGTCCGGTTGTCGGCTCGTCCATCACATAAAGACTGCCTTCCTTGTGAAGTTCTCCGGCCAATTTGATGCGCTGGCACTCTCCGCCCGACAAGGTGCTTAGAGGCTGGCCCAGCGTTACGTATCCGAGCCCCACATCCTCCAGCGTCTGCAATTGGCGAAGCGGCTCCTTCCTAGTAAAGAACTCCGAAGCTTCCCGTACCGTCATGGCGAGGACGTCGCTGATCGATTTTCCGTTCAGTTTATACTGCAGCACTTCGTCGCTGAACCGCTTGCCCTCGCATCTTTCGCAAATCGTCCTTACCGGCTCGAGAAAAGCCAAATCCATGTAAATCACCCCAAGACCCTGGCAATTGGAGCACGCTCCCTTGGAGTTGAAGCTGAACAACGATGCGCTCACCTTGTTGGCGGCTGCGAACAGCCGGCGGATCTCGTCCATTATCCCCGTATACGTAGCCGGATTGGAGCGAATCGACGTGCCTGCGGCCGACTGGTCGATAACGATCGCTTCCGGATGCGCCGGCAGGAATGCTCCGTTAATTAACGTGCTTTTGCCTGAGCCGGCTACCCCCGTTACCACGGTCAGCACACCGACGGGGATATTGACGGTTACCTCCTTCAAATTATGCAGGCTGGCACCGGCTGCGGTCATCCAACCCTTGGGCTCCCTGGTTGAAGTTTTCAAGGGCAAACCTTGCTTCAAGTATCGTCCGGTCAAAGTATCCGCGCGGAGCAAGCCCGCAAAGTCGCCTTCGTAAACGATTTCTCCGCCGCGGGTTCCCGCATGAGGTCCGACATCGATGATGTAATCGGCGATCTCCATCACTTCTCGATCGTGTTCGACGACAAGCACGGTATTCCCCTTGTCCTGGAGCTGGCGCAGCATGCCGTTCAGACGATGGACATCCCGCGGATGCAGCCCGACGCTCGGTTCGTCGAAAATATAAATCATGTCGGTTAGGCTGCTGCTCAAATGGCGGACCATCTTGATACGCTGCGACTCCCCGCCCGACAACGTTGCGGTCTGCCGGTCCAGACTCAAGTAGTCCAGTCCGATGGAGACCAGATGATTCAGCCGGGTAAGAAGCCCGTCCATTATCGGGCCTGCAACGGGATCTTGAATGGCTTCAAGCATCCGTATCAGATCGCCGATCTCCATCGCCGCGCATTGGGCAATGTTGTAACCGTTAATGCGGCAGCTCAAAGCCGCTTGATTCAGCCGGCTTCCCCCGCAAAGGCCGCACTCGCGATAGGTTAGAAAGCGGTTAAGCGTTTCGCGTTTGGCTTCCGACATCTCGCTGCTGTCCCGCTTCAAATACAGTCGGGTGAGCTTGGTCAGCAGCCCTTCATAATCCGATTCGATATCGCCGCCTTTGGTTCGGTATACAATCTTGCTTAATTTGCCGTGGAGGAGTGTATCCCACTCTGCCGGCGTATAGTCGGCAAGCCGCTTGTCGTTATCGAACAAGCCGGAATTGGTAAACGTATTCAAGTACCAGCTTCCCACTTTAAATACGGGGAACAGGACTGCGCCTTCATTCAGCGACCTGGACTTATCTAGCAGCTTGTCCACGTCGAACTGCACCACCTGTCCGACTCCGGAGCATTCCGGGCACATACCGGCCGGATCGTTAAACGAAAAAACATGCGAATTGCCGGCAGAAGGTTTACCGATTCTGGAGAACAGCAGCCGGAGCATCGCATAAATATCCGTAATCGTGCCGACCGTCGAACGGGAGTTGCCGCCGAGCCTTTTCTGATCGATCACCACCGCCGTAGACAAGTTCTCGATGCGATCGGTGTCCGGCTGACTAAACCGGGGCAGCCGATTGCGGATGTATGCGGAGAACGTCTCGTTAAGCTGCCGCTGAGCTTCGGCGCTGATCGTGTCGAAGACCAAGGAAGATTTGCCCGAGCCCGAGACGCCGGTGAAGATCGTAATCTTTCGCTTCGGGATGCGGACATTCACATTTTTCAGGTTATTTTCGCGTGCTCCTTCAATTACGATATCATAGTCGTTCATAGACTCCACCTCGGATTCTATTTTCTAATGATAAATGAGTTGGACGACGCCGGAGGAGAACGTTCTTGTATTCACCAGTTTTAAATTCAACCTTTGTTTGATGTCGGCAAACAAAGGTTTCCCTTCTCCCAAAACAACAGGGTGAACCGATAACCTAAACTCATCAACAAGTCCTAAACGAATAAAAGTTGTAATCAGACTTGCTCCGCCGTATAACCAGATGTTTTTACCGGGCTTGTTCCTTATTCTATTTACTTCTTCAAGAACATTATCGTTAATGAATATTGCTTTATGGTCAGTTCCTTTTTGGGTCCTGGAAAACACATATTTTTGTTTGCAATGGACGATTTCCCAAAGTCCTTTCGACGCATCGCTGTCTATATTATCCGGAGTAAATTGTACCCACAAATCATAGCTTTTTCTTCCATAAAAAATCGTATCGATTTGGTTTAAAAATTCATCAAACCCCATCTCATCATCCATTATGCACCAATCCACCTCGCCATTTTTCCCCTCAATAAATCCGTCTAAAGTGACCGCCAAATCCAACATGATTTTTCGTTTCATCATTTGCTGCTCCTTTCGTTGATCTGCCACCAGTATAATCCTCAAATACGTCACCTAATGTCATATTCGTCATTCACTACTGCAAATGCCGCATCCAACACTTGAACGGTTATCACAGCCGCTTGAAGAAATAGATGGACCGCTTCAAAGGTGTTGCAACCAAATATTTGCAACATTATTTGGCATGGTTTCGTATTAATCACATCGAATAGGCAAACTTGCGCCTGTTTACCCCGTGACCGACACGATGACGAAGCTTCGGCATTCAGTTCCACTTTAAAACAATGGAAGAGGGTCAATTATGAACATTAAACGATCGGGTTTAAGTTTATTTCAATTCATCCGCTTGGATTAGGAAGACGCCATATCGTATACAAGACTAGATTAGACCACAAAAAAACCGAGGGATGACGAAATGATTATTAAAATGACTCACTCAAATCGATCTGATTATAACGCATCGAATGAGGGATTCCTCGTTTCAGGACGGATTGTTCCCAAATATGAACACGACCAATGGACCTATACGGAGGAGAAATGGTCTGAGTCTTACATGAAACAATATGAGGATGAAGATATCGACTCCGCTTATATTGAAGACAAAGATAAAGCTGTTTTTTTGTATTACGTTAATCATAGGAGCGTTGGACAGATTAAGCTTTGCGCGAATTGGAATGGATATGCCCTTATCGAAGATATTAGCGTATCCGGCAACTGGAGAAATAAAGGTATCGGAACAAAGTTATTAGAAAAAGCGGTGCAATGGGCAAAGCAAAATAATCTTGCGGGTCTGATGCTGGAAACGCAAGATGTCAATGTGCCGGCGTGCCGCTTTTATGCAAGAAATAACTTCATCATCGGCGGAGTTGACCGTATGCTTTATTCCAATCTTCCTGCCGCCAAAAATGAAATCGCAATCTTTTGGTATTACAAGTTTTAAAGTTATCCTACAAAAAAAGAAACGACCGAAAACTCGGTCGTCTCTTCCTTCCCGCCGTATTCCATTGTCCTGCCAAAATCACGCCTGAGCGTCGTTCCCCCTATACTCGAACCAGTCGAAATGCGCCGGAGATGCCGACGGGGCGCCGTTGCCGGTGGCGTACATGGCGATCATGACGCCGGTAAAGCCGCCCGCCACTTCCGTGGCCAGGAGCGCGCATTCCCCGCGGCCGAGCGGGACGAACGGTTGTTCCATGCCGGCGGCAAACCCGAACCGGTATTCGTCTTTGTCCGCTTGGACGGTCAGAACGACCGAATCCGCAGACCAGGGCAGCTCGTTTTCGACCTTCCACAACGTGCCGATCCTTCTGCGAAAAATCAGCTTGCGCTCGTTCATCGTTTGCGTGACCGCAATTTCGTAATGAAATTTCTCGTTCATATAGACGGTAAGCCCGGCTTCTTCGCCGTCGCGGTCCGGCGCGAACGACAGATGGGCCGAAGCTTCACAGTTGAAATGCTGCTGTCTTCTGCCGACAAAAGCGGGGGCGCCTCCGTCGTTCAACGTAACCGGCGTGCCGCGCAGCGTGAGGCAGCTTTCTCTCTCGTCAAGCGACCACCGTGCCCGGTCCGGCGTCCGCAAGAAGTTCCAGACCGGAGCGAGAGTCGCGCCGTCGAAGTCGTCCCGTGCTGGAGGCGCGGCCGGCGGCGGCTGCAGCGGCAGATTGCCGGAAGGCATCGTCTCGGCGATGCGTCCGTTGTCGCCGATGACCGGCCAGCCGTTATCGCCCCAATGAACCGGGGCGAGGAACGTTTCTCGGCCCAGATGGTGGCGGTTCGGATAGCCGACCGGCCGAATGCCCAGAAATACGGCCCACCAATCGCCGTCCGGCGTCTGGACGAGGTCGGCGTGTCCCGTGGCCTGAATCGGCGACAGAAGGCTGCGATGGGTCAGAATCGGATTGCCGGGGCAGCTCTCGTAAGGACCGTCCGGCCGCGAGCTTCGCGCCACGGTCTCCATATGGCCGTATTCCGTCCCCCCTTCCGCTATAAAGAGATAATACCAGTCCCCGATCCGATAGATGTGCGGCGACTCCGGATATTGGCCGCCGGTCCCGCTCCAGATGAGCCGGGGCTCCGTCAGCCGCCGGCCCGTCTTCAGGTCGATCCGGCTCTGGTAAATGCCTTGATTGTACGATGTCGTGTAATAGACCGTGCCGTCTTCATCGATGAACAGATCGGGATCGATGCCGGGATGATCGACGAAGACCGGATCCGACCACTCGCCGGCCGGATCGTCCGCCGTCACATAAAAGTTGCCGCGCTCCGAGACGTTTGTAGTCGTCATGTAGAATGTCCCGTCATAATGCCGAAGCGAAGGCGCATAAACGCCGCCGGAGCTCCCGGCCGCCTGCAAATTCAGCTGCGTCTCCCTTGTCAAGCAATGGCCAATCTGCCGCCAATGGACGAGATCCTTGCTGTGAAACAGCGGCACGCCCGGAAAATACTCAAACGAGCTGGTCACCAAATAATAATCGCCGCCCGCCCGGCATACGCTGGGATCGGGATGAAAGCCGCTTATAACCGGATTGCGATAAGTCGTCATCAGACTGCGCCGCTCCTTTCGGTACGTTGTCGATTGCCTGCTTTATTACTTCACCGCGCCGATCGTAATTCCTTTAACAAAATATTTTTGGAAAAACGGATAAGCAATCATAATCGGCAATACGCCGATGGCTGCAATCGCCATCCGCACGGACGTGCTCGGCAGCTGGGCAATCGCCTGTCCGGCCCCCGACCCTGCGGCATTGCTGTTGCTGGTCAGAAACTGGATGTCCATAATCATTTTCGTCAAAATAGTCTGAATGCCGAACAATCGGGAGTCGGTCAAATAGATCAAGCCGTTGAACCAGTCGTTCCAATACGTAATCGCCTGAAACAATCCGATCGTCGCCATAATCGGCAGCGACAGCGGAAGCACGATACGGTAAAAAATTTTGATCTCGCCCGCGCCGTCGATGCTGGCCGCCTCAATGAGCGCCGGCGGGATGGACGTAAGAAAGAAAGTGCGTACCAGCAGCACGTTGAATCCGCTCATAAGCAGGCCGGGCACCAGCAGCCCGAACAGCGTATTTTTGATATCGAAGATTTGCGTATAAATCAAATAGGTCGGAACGAGTCCGCCGTTGAACAGCAAAGTGAAAAATACGATAAACGTCCAAAACCGTGCCAGCGGCATGTCTCTGCGCGACAGCGGGTAGGCGAGCATGGACGTAATGGCCAGACTGACGGCCGTCCCGACGACGGTAATCAGCACCGTAATGCCGTACGCTCGGCCCAGCTCCAAATGATGCAGCCACAAATAATCGTACGCCTTCAGGCTGAACTCCTTGGGAAAGAAGGAATACCCGTTCTGAATAATGCTCGCTTCGCTGCTCAACGAAGAGATGATGAGCAGCGCGAATGGAACCAAGCATACCGCCGCAAACAGAGACAATACCGTATTCGCTACGATTCGAATGCCTTTATGATCCAGTGCCATCGTTTTACACCTCCACACCTTTACTCAAATTAGAACAACGCGTTTTCGCGGTTGACCTTGCGCACGATATAATTGGCTCCGAGAACCAGGACGAAGCCGACGATGGACTGATAGACGCCTGCGGCGGAAGCCATGCCGATATCGCCCATCACCATGAGTCCTCTGTATACGTACGTATCGATGACGTTCGTCGCATCCGAGATGGCCCCGGTATTCATCGGAACCTGATAGAACAATCCGAAGTCGGAATAAAAAATGCGCCCGATGCTGAGCAGCGTCAGCATGACAATAACCGGCGTAATAAGCGGAATCGTAATGGTGCGAATTTGCATCCACTTGGACGCCCCGTCCAGCGTCGCCGCCTCGTAATATTCCGTATCGATGCTGATAATGGACGCCAAATAGACGATGCAGGAAAATCCGACCGATTTCCACAGATGAATGACGGTCAATATATAAGGCCAATACTTCGGTTCGGTATACCAGGATATCGGCTCGATCCCGAACATCGGCAGAATCGTCTTGTTCATAAATCCCGTATCCATGCTGAATGCGGCATAGGCCAAATAACCGACGACGACAAACGATATAAGATGCGGCAGGACAATGACGCTTTGATAAAAACGGGACAGCACTTTCTTTCGAATTTCATTTAGCAGAATCGCAAACGCGATCGACAGAATCGTCCCCAGCACAATAAAAACCGCGTTGTACAAAATGGTGTTTCTCGTAATGATGTAGGCGTCGCTCGTTTTGAACAAATATTCGAAGTTTTTGAAGCCGACCCATTCGCTTCCGAATATCCCTTGCGTAAAGTTGATATTTTTAAAGGCGATAAACATGCCGAGCATCGGCATATAATTATTGATCAGCAGATAGACGAGACCCGGAACCATAAGCAGCATCAGCGGCCAATATTTCGCGATCTTGTTCCATCGTCCGCGCGTGGTCAGACCCATCCGACATCCTTCCCTTCCGTTCGCTTAAAGACGCGATCCAACCGGCCGTCGTTGCCAACCGATTGGATCGCTCTGTCTCGCTTATTGCACGCCGTTGGCGGCAGCCCATGCGTCAAGCTGCTTTTGCTTTTCTTCAATAATCTTGTTGATGCCCGCATCCTCAAGCTTCTTCAGAAATTCCGGCAGCGTCTTGTCCACGTCAACCGTTCCGCTCTCCAGAACTCTCCGGTATTGGTCGAGGACGGCGTTGCAAGCGGCGATTTCGTTTTTCAGCGCGTTCCCGTCGAACGAGAATCCAAGCGCTTTCGATTTGGCCGCCGACTTGTTGAATTCGTCCATCTCCTTGTAGACGTCGGGGTCGTCCCCTTCGAATACGTAGGAAAGAAATTGATTGCCGTGCATCCAGTTGTAGTTTTTGTAGCCCACATTGTCGCTGGTGACGCCTTCCGGATATTTGATCATATTGTCCTGGCCGTCGACCTTCACGTAATGCTTGCCTTCGATGCCCCAGTCGATCAGGTTAATAATCTCTTGATCGGTATACATCAGATTTATAAATTGGAGCGTCTTTTCCGGATTTTGCGAAGTGGCGGCAACGCCGATCGCCACGTTCGTCACCGTATCGGTCTTCGCAACCGGAGGCGTCGTACGGGCGGCCGCCATTTCCAGACCTACGTTCCGGCTTTCTTGCGCCTCGAAGCCTGGTTTCATAGCGGACAACCAGCCGGCCGCCTTGCCGGATTTGACGACGACATTGTTGAATTCGGGACTGGTCGCGGCATCCTTCACCAGATAACCGGCCAAATACCATTCTCTGAGCTTATGCAAAATGTGCGCGTATTCCTCCGATGCGAACAGGTTGACGACTTTCAAATCGTCAAGGCCGTTATTGAGCAGCACGCCCAGATTGTTGCCGAGCGGATCGTGAATCGCGTACGTGCTCAATATCGATCCGTTCGACAGGTTGACGGCGCCGAACATGCCCGGTTCATTGTCTTTGATCGCTTTGAATATGATCTCAAAATCGTCGAAGGTGCGGATTTGGCTCAGATCGATATTATGCTTCTCGACCAGATCCTTGCGCATGACGAAGCCGTAATCCTGCGCCAAATCCCGGATGCTCGGAATGCCGTAGCTCACGCCGTTCACTTTCGTCGCATTGTAATAATCCTCGCCGAGCACGTCGATAATGCCTTGCGCGTTCTCTTCCATAATGTTCCCGATCGGGTACAGCGCGCCGCGGGACACTTGCGTGCTGTAGTTGCCGAGCATGGCGAACATGTCCAGCTTCTCCCCGCCCGACAGCATCAAGTTGATTTGATTGGTGAAAGCGCTGTTGCTGATCGGCAGCAGCTTTACGGTCGCATTGATTTTCTCTTTCGTAATTTTGTTGATTTCATCCTGTACCAACTGGAGGTCTGCCGGAACGTTCTCAAACGTCGGATACGCGTAGACGATTTCATAAGGCTTATCTCCGGATGTCCCGGATGCGCCGCTGCCGTCTTTGCTCTCGTTCCCCTTTCCTCCATTCGAAGCGTTGCCACCGCAGGCGGTCATTACAAGCATAAGCGCCAGCAGCACACTGATCCAGCCGAGCTTTTTGTTCATCCTTCATCCCCCGTATCTGTAGTGTCGGGTTCGAACCTGATTCGAACCTGAATTCATTGTACGGTTCGCGCTTCCCGGTCACTACTCAGGTTTCGACCTATCGGTTGCACCAATTCGACTTTCGTCCGATCGGCCGCCGCCGTGCTTCAACCGATATTCGAGCGGGCTCGCGCCGGCATATTTTTTGAATCGCCTGGAGAAGTGGGCCAGATTCGAATAACCAGCCTGGGCGGCTATCGTTCCGACCGGCAAGCCCGTTCGTTCAAGCAAATGCTGCGCGAGCTGCATCCGTTTTCTGACGATTAATTCCGTAGCGGAGCAGCCGGCCTCCTTCTTCAATATCCGGTCCAGATAGTCCGGGTTCAGAAAGACATGGCTGGCGACATCCTCCCGGGTTAACTTTTCCGCTTCCAAATGCTGCGCAATAAACTGCTCCACGCGGTGCATGATGGACGGCGAATGCTGAACGGCGCCCATATACTCCATCGCCTTGTGAACGGTATGCTTCACCCAGTCGATCATGTCCGCCACCGAAAGCGCCGCCCGCTGAAACCGCTCGGCGGAATCCTCGTTGTCGAACAGCAGACGCGCCTCGATTCCTTTCAGCTTCAAGACATAAAAAATGGTCTGAAGCAAGTTGTGGTGGAAGCGGAACAACGATTCCGCGTCCATGCTCGCCGAACCGATAAAGCCCGCAAGGAAAGCTTCGGCTTCGGCGATCACCTGATCGCCGCGCCCCTCCTTGAGCATGATGGACCATACATCCATGTCCGGAAGGACGACTTCCTCCGGGATAAGCCGCCGGCTCTCCCACAGGAGCACCCGGTTGCTGACGGCCACATTCCGTTTGTCCCAATCCAATAATTGCCGCACCATTTCGCTCAGCTCATGACCGGGCACTTCCGTCCCGATATAAATCGACAAGTCGCAATAGAAATACGAAGCGGAAGAAGCGATAAACGTCTCGCAGCGCTCTCTCAACGGTTCCCGCGGCGAAACGGTATCGGGCTCCACGGGAATAAGGGCAATCAGCTTGCGGTCCGTCAGGCTGAACAGCAGTCCGTTGCCTTGCAGGCCAAGCAGCTCTTCCCCGCTGTTGATCAGGGCGTATTCCATAATTTTTTCGTCCCGGAACGTCAGCGGCTTATGATACCGGTCCACCGCCAGCAGCACCGGAAGAAGCCGCATCCGCTCGTCGAACGGAATGTTCCTCTCCTCCGCCTCCTTCTTAATTAACGACAGGTTCGCCGGTATCGTCTGGTCGATAATATCGCGCCACAACCGCTCGGCGAGCAGCGGCTGGTGGCGGGACCAGTATTGTCCGATCCGGCTGTATTGCATCCGTTCGTTGTCCCGCTTTATTTTCTCGACCGCCCGCCTCACCACGCCGCTCAGCTCGTCGTACGGGACCGGCTTAAGCAAATAATCGAAGCTCCCCAGCTGCATGGCGCGCTGCGCCAGCCTGAATTCCGCATGGCAGGTCATAAATACCGATTCGGTCCGCGGATAATGTCCTCTTACCCAGGCAAGCAGCTCCAGCCCGCTTTCCTGCGGCATCTCGATATCACAAAGCATCAGATCGATCGTCTCCCGCTCGAACGCCTCCTTCGCTTGCCTCGCATTGTAGGCCGTGAAGACCGGACCGATCCCCAGCTCTTCCCAATCAATTTCCGCTTTCAACGCGTCCGTCAGCAGCCGCTCGTCGTCTACAATTAACAGGCTCGGCATAGGGTTAACCCTCCTTGATGTTCTGATGCGCTTCTCCAGTCTCGGGAACGAAAGGCAGCCTGACGGCAACCGCGGCGCCGCGTGGCTCCGCATCGTGCAGCTCGACCGACGCCTGATCGCCGTACATGAGCAACAGACGCCGCTTCACGTTTCGGATGCCGATATGCTCGCCTTCATCATCAATAATTCGCTTGTCTTGTTTGATATTCTCAATTACCCCCGCCTTAAAGCCCGGACCCGTGTCCCGGATTTGAAGAAGCAGACCCGAAAAAGGCGAATCGATCATTTCGATCCGAATCTCGATGCGGACCGGTTCGTCCAGCGTTACCCCGTGTTTGACCGCATTTTCGACAAACGTATGAATGACCAGCGGCGGCACCGGCGTGCGCAGCACAAAATCCGGGACGTCCATATCGAAGACGATCTGTTCGGGAAACCGCAATTCCTGGATGCGAATATAATTGCGCACATGCTGCAGCTCGTCCTTCAGCGGCACGAAATGCAGGTTGCTCTGGAACATGTAACGGAAGTAACGGACGAGGCAGAGCGACATTTCTTCCATTCGCTTCACATCCTTCATGCGGGCGAGCGTATGCATCATATTGAGCGTATTAATAAAGAAATGCGGCTTGATCTGCAGCTGCAAATGCTGAAGCTCCGCCTTTTGTTTGTTTAACTGCTCTTCATACACGTTGATGCGCAAATGTTTGATTTCCTTTATCATCCGGTTGAACGTATCGTTCACAATTTGGAACTCGACCGACGTCGGATATTGCTGGATCTGCATATCGATATTGCCTTGCCGAATGCGGTTCATCGTTTGCAGCAGCCGGTTGATCGGAACGAGCAGCGTCTTGCGCAGCATAATAAAACCGATCAGCAAAATAAGTACGGAAGCGAAAGGAAGCACATAAGAGATCGATTTTAACGTAGGCAAATGCTGTAAAATTTTCTGTTGCGGGATAAAGGCGTACAGCCCGAACTCCCCTTCGTGCGAAAGCTCGCCCACGGCCAGAAAACGGTCGTGTTCTCCCGTTAAATAATAGGACGGCGCGTCCGGCCGGATTTCTGCGCCGTGATCGTACACAAAGCGCTGATTGACGATCGGGTTTCCACCGTTGTCGCCGAGCACAGCCGCGCCTTCATCGCCGATGCCGAGCAGGTCGAGCGGCGTTTGAAACGAATGGACGTTAATCCATGCCCCAACGACAGAGCCGTCGCGTTGAATGAGCGTGCGGACAAGGTAAACCTGATCGCCGTTTTTGACGATGTACCATTTGCGCCGATTTTGTTTGGCCGGGTCCGGCTGGCGGCTGACCACCTCCGTCACGTGGGACCGGATATAGGACCGGTCGGTAATGGTAGAGCGCTCTTTGAACGCGTACAAATATTGCTCATCGGAGGACAAATAAACGAACAGCCCGTCCAGGACGGGAAAGCGGACAATGGCGTTGGAAAGCTCCGTCGAGATCCGATGGGCCGCAAAGGTGCGCTCGTCGGCGCCGGTAAGATATTGCAAGTCTTCCAGATCGGAATCGGACATCAATCCGAACATATAATTGTCCGCTTCTTTTAACCTTCCATCCACCTGCTCCCGATACAACGACAGCAGATCCTTGTTCGATTCGGCCACTTGATTGCGAACGACCTCGATCGCATAGACGTTGGAATAGATTAAAAAAACGATCAGCGGCACGACAATAAGGAACAATCCGAGCATCATCTTCACCCGGACAGAGCGCCAGGACATGTGTTGCAATCGGCTTTCTTTCGGTACTTGGAGCATGGTGCGATCCCCCTCTTGCGCGCATTCATTATCCGCCATCTTGCTCCTTCGAGTTTATCACAAGAAATCGCGCGGTCACTCGCTGCTAACATTTACATTTATCCGATCGTTCTATTATAATGAAATCCCTCTCCGCCTCAAGCCGGATTTCGACCTTTCGCTTGACTGATTTCGACTAAAAGGGGAACACAAAAAGACAAAGCCCCGAAACCGGAGCTTTGTCGATCATTTGCCGACTCGGAGCGAGTCGTTTTCTGTTTGTCGGCGTTGCATAAGAGTTCGTTCCTTTCGTCCGTTCGCGTCTCGCCGCGGGTTATTTCTTCTCCGCCACCATGAGCCCGTTCCCGTCCGGATCGGCAAACGTGAACAACCGTACGCCCAGCCGTTCCCCGATCCCGTTCTCGATTCGGCCTCCCTTGGCGCGGACGTGTTCCAGCGCGGCCTCCAAATCTTCCGTCTCGATAACCGCAACCGGATTAACCCTGAAATCGAGCTGCAGCCGCTCGTAATAGACGCGGGGCGACTGACAAAGCCGATTGTCGTCGATTAGCAGCTGCGCGCCGCGGTCCATCCGGATGAGCGGCAATCCCTCAAACCAGTTGTCCGTCCCCGCCTTGCGGTCCACGAACCGCTCGTACCACGCTGCGCTTTCCGTCAACCGGTCCGCATGCACGATGACGCGGCTGATGCGGCGAAGGAGCGGGTGCGCCGGCTGGGGCGAACGAGGTTCAGGCAATCGATGGCCTTGACACAGCATATTGGCGCTAATGTTAAAAAAGGAAACTTCTTCGGTCCGAACAATGTCGGTCATGAAGCTGTGCGGCATCGTCTCGCAAAAGGCCCGCGACTTGTCGATATCGTTCGAATCGAACATGATCGTCGGCGGATATCCCCAGACGTTACTGTCCAAAATGATGTCGGTCCCCTCAAAATCGAAATAGTAGATGCCTCCGCCGTCCCGGCTTGGCGAGATCGGCATTTCCAGCAGCTCCGAGTACCACTCGATGGAACGCTTCAAATGACTGACGGGAATAAATACGGCCGGCGCATACGGCACATTCGGATGAGTCATGCGGCTTATTCCTCCCTAATCTATAGTTTCGTTAAGTAGACACATCAACGCTTTCCTTTCTATCATTCCGGGACAAAAAAGTTTCGAGCAGGCGGATGCCCTTCGTTTCCGCCTCCTGTGCCGCCAGCAATTGTTCCCTGACCCGGTCCATTCCCGTCCTGCCTCCGCCGTATCCGAACGGAAACGAAGGGTACATCCGTTCAAACGCTTGACCTGCCCGTCCATAACAGCCGGCCGCCTCGGAAAGCAGCGTCCGCTTCCCTTC
Organism: uncultured Paenibacillus sp.; assembly: GCA_937895345.1. Classification (GTDB taxonomy): domain Bacteria; phylum Bacillota; class Bacilli; order Paenibacillales; family Paenibacillaceae; genus Pristimantibacillus. Next base: position 17,626 of record CALAWP010000054.1, read on the forward strand.
CTCGGCCGCCTTGGCCGACAGTCCTTGCAGGTACAGCGACGCCTGCATCCGCGCTTCCGCCAAGATCGCTGCCATATAAGCGTGTCCCTGCAAATCCAGGCCGTCTTGCTCGACGGCTTCCAGCCATTTCTCATATCCTTGCAGGCCGAAGACGAAGCCGGGGACGGGCGGCTCCGCGCCGCGCGCATGCCGGACGACCGCTCGCAGCAAGTCCAGCTCCGACAACGGCCTGCTTACGCGTCTCCGCAGCGCCGCCGCGAAGATTACCGGCTCTTCGCCGGAACGCCCGAGCTGCTCGTAACGAACCGTTCTCGCCCGGCCGGGGTAGCTGGAATAATGAAAGACCCGCTCCTTATCGTCATAACCGTAAATGAACCCGAACTGGTTCCTGTCTACATTCCATACGATCGCCGGCAAGCCGCGATCGACCGAATCTTGGACGAATGCGAGGACGTCCGCTTGCTGCTCGGGCGACAGCGTTGTCCGGCCGGGCCGGCCGAAGCAGCTGCCGCTGAAGCCCAGCTGCTCGAACGCGCGGTAAGCGGCAAAGCTCCAGTCGAAGGTGGAGATCCCTCTCCAATCGCAGCTGGGCGGAACGGACAACCGGAAGGCATCCAGCGTTGCCGCCATTACCTCCGGCAGCGTCCAATGGCTCTCCCCGGACAAGCTTAACAGCTCCCACAGCGGCACGGCCATTAACGCGTACGGCCGTCTCATGTACGGCGGCTCCAGCTGCCGGCAGGCCGGCAGTCCCCGCCTCCGGCGGTCGACGATATGGCGCCGGATTTCTTCGCTGTATCTCTCCTCGTTCGCCTTCATGCGGGAACGGGACAACACATTGTAAACATTGCTTTTTTTCATGCGGTAACATTCCGCCAGCTCCTCGGGGGACAACTGTTCCGCCGCGTGCGCCATCAGCAATCGTTTCGCTTGCCCGGTAAGCGGCCGCAGCGCGGCCGCAACAAGCTCCCGTCCGCCTTCCGACCGCTGCACGATTCGCTGCGGGTCCCCGTCCGTTTCGGCACTTTCCGGCCCGCCGCCGCGAATCGCCGTCTCCGGCATCGCATCCGTCGGCATCGTCCGGTTGGCGGCCCCGCGAATATGGTTCATCGCCGTTCGCCGCACAATATGACGAAACCAGCCGGGAAATTTGTCCGGCTCCTGCAAGCTGCCGATCTTGCCGTTCATCGTCACAAACGCTTCCTGCACGACATCCTCCGCCAAATGCGGATCGCGCACGATCGACATCGCCCACCCGAGCGCTCTTCTCTCGTACGCCTCATATATAGCCGCAAAGGCTGCCGTGTCTCCTTGCTTCAAGCGGGCGGCCGCTTCCGGGATCGTATACGGCTCCATACGCCACCTTCCGTTCATATAATGGCTTCTTGACAACATAATCCATTCGCCGGCCCGCGCCTTATTCCTTCATTTAATAATAAAGAAATCCATTGCGGCCGCCAGGCCGGCAATGGATAAACGATAAGACAAACGATGCTCTTTACCAATATAAGCGCCAATGGCACAGCGTTCGGGTCAGCGCCTCCAAATAAAAGTAGTCGCCCCAAATTACGCTTTCGTCAATACCCCATCCCCTAGGCTTGTTGTATACGGCGTGCTTCAGCAGGCCGTTCGCCCCCGGCTCTCCCAAGGTCGTATAGCGTTCCGTCAGCGACTCAAGCATGTCCAACGCCGCATCCTCATATTTCCGCCGGCCGGGATCGGCCAACGGAAGCGCCTTGGCCAGCTCCAGCAAGCCGCAAACCGCAATGGCGGCGGCGGAGCTGTCGCGCTCCTGCTCCTTTTCCTTCGTAAAGACCAAGTCCCAATAGACGATGCCGTCGTCCGGCAGCCGGGACAAAAAATAATCGGCCAGCGACCGCGCCGCGTCAACCAGCGCTTCGTCCCCTGTGTAGACGAAGCCAAGCATAAAGCCGTAAATGCCCCATGCCTGCCCGCGCGCCCAGCACGAGTCGTCCGCGTAGCCCTGATGCGTGCTGCCGTATTTCGGCGCGCCGGTCTCGACGTCCATATAATACGTATGATAAGTGGTATAGTCCGGACGAACGAGATAAGCCGCCGACTGGCGCAGGTGGGAGCGCGCCATCGCCGCGTACCGCCCATCGCCCGTCTCCTCCGACGCCCAGAACAGCAGCGGCAGATTCATCAGGCAGTCGATAATCATTCGGCCCCGCTCGGCGGGATCGCTCAACTCGCCCCAAGCCTGGATAATGCCTGCTTCGGGAAAGTAACGCTCCGCCAGCAGCCCGGCCGCCCGAAGCGCCGTCGCTTTCGATTCCGCGTTGCCCGTCAGCCGGTACGCGGCCACGGCCGACAAACTGTACAAGAAGCCGAGATCGTGCGTATCGACGGCAATTCTCTCTTCCGCCCTCCGCTTGAAATCGGGCAGCTGCCGTTCCGCCGCTTCCCGGTACTTGCGATCGCCCGACAGCTCATAAGCGAGCCACAGCATCCCGGTCCAGAAGCTCGCCGTCCAGTCGACGTTGCCGATGGCGGGATACTTAAGCCCCTCGCTGGCCGGCGCCGGAAACTTCCCGTTGCCGTACAGCGGCAGATTGGCGTCGATCCGTTCCAGCGCAAACCGGACCGCCGCCTCGGCCTTTTCTTTTGTCCATCCCATGTTCATCCGACTCCCTTCCTCCCGTTCATCGCTTTCTTGCAAACGCCAACCGAACCTCCCGGGGCTCGCCGTCCAGCTGCAACCGGACAAAGGCCACCTCGCCGCCGATCAGCTTGGCCTTCGCTCCTCCTGTCGCGTCCCGCACCTCATAGTCTGCCAAATCCTCGTCCCAATAAGCCAGCCCGAACGGCATCGGCCTCCAATGGCCAATGCGGTAAGTCAGCTCGATGCGATCCTTCGTCTTAGCATACTCCGTCACGAAGATGCCCGGCACCGGTTCCTCAAACGTATCGCCCATATCGCCTTTCCCGACATAGCTGCGATACAGGCGCGGCGCGCACTCCCCTTTCACGAATCCCATTTGGCATTCCCGGTCGTAATACAGAAGCGCGTCCGGCCAAGGCCCGGCGCCGACGCCGCCCATCGTCATCGTATAATCGTTGACGGCGGGCCTGATCTTCGTATCCCGCGTCAGCATGAAGACGGGCGCCGTCTCCGAGTTCGCCGCATGATAACCCGCAACGGCTTCAGGCAGCGTCGTCAGCGCAATCGGATACCCGGTAATATAGTCGAAAAACAAGTCCAGCATCCCCTCGCATTCGGCAGCGTGCGAAGCCGGGAACACGGCGAACCGTTCCGAATGCTCCATCTCATGCGCCTCCTGCTGCTGGAGGAAATAAACCCGATCGTTATGGGCGGTGTTGGCCAAATAATCGTCGAATACGTTTTTCCAATAATCGATGTTGCGGCCCGTGCACAGTCCCGCCCGCAGCACGTCGTTCGGATCGGTCGAATAGATGCAAGGGCTGCCGGAATGGAACGTCATATTCAAGTCTCGCGCCGTCCATTCGCAAGCGACGATCTGCCCTTTGCCCGGATGCGGAGCCTTGAAGCGGCGACCGTCGGCATACCAGGAGCCCCATGGTATGCCCTTGTGCGTAATGCCGTCCCACCACACCTGCTCCCAGCAATAGCCCCACAGCCCGTGAAAGCCGAGCTCCTCCAGCGCTTGGACCGTTTCGTTGTATATTTTGCCCCGGGCCGCCACCTTCGTCGTCACCCAAGGGAACGCTTCCTCCACCGTTCTCCACGCCGCCTCCACCGCTGCCTTGAATCGTACCTTGTCCCCGCCGCAATCCTCGATAAAAAACGGCGTCTGCAAGATCACGTCATCGCCGTACCGCTCATGCCACTCCCGGATTCGCTCCGCCAACACCAGCACGGATCCCGCATTTACAATCCACGTAACCGGAATGCCGTGCTTATGGGCCAGTCCCGCCGTCCGGTCGATCCCTTCCAGCGCCACGCCCCGCCCCCACGGCGTATCGTAATGGGCGGCATAACTGACAAAGGTATAAACCAATCGTTCAGGCTTCACTTTAACGCCTCTCTCCTTTTGCCAAAAATGAGGGCAGAAAAACCGCAGGAAGGCGGCTTTCTGCCCGATTGGCCGCAGCCGGCTAGCGGTTGGCCGCGAGCCAGGCGTCGATCTGCGACTGAAGCTCGTCTCTAACTTTCTCGATACCGGCGGATACCAGCTTGCCGTTTCTTTCGTCGATTACGCCGGACGGATTCGCGATCGCGCCGGAACCGATCATGCTGTACTCTTGAGACACGGATGTAAGCCGAGTCAGCTCGTTCTTGACGTTTGAGTCGTCGAATACAAAGCCGAGCAGCGGGAACCGTTTGGCTTCGTTATTGAACTTCTCCCAGCTTTCATACAGATCGTCCGGCTCGCCCGTACGCAGATAGTTGATCAGCTGGTTGCCGATGACCCAGTTCAGAGCGGACTTGCCGTAACCCGAATCCGGAATTTGCTCGATTCTGTTATCTCCAACTTTTTTGTAATGCTTGTCTTCGATCCCGTTGACCAACAGATTCACGACATACGGATCCGTATGCAGATCGTTCAAGACCATCATCGCCCTCGCCGGATCCTTCGACGTTCTGGAGATAGCGAACAGCGAACCGGTGGCCAGCTCCGTCGTAACAATCGGTTCTTCTACGACATGAGAGATATATTCGAATTGATAGTTGTCCGCCGCCGCCTGAATTTCGTCATACCCCGGTTTCCACACGGTTGGCTGAACCCAGATCTTGCCTTGCTTTCTTAAATCGCCTACATTCGTCGTTGTAGTAGCGGAATCGGCGTTAATATATCCTTTCTCATAATAACTCCGGTACAGCTCGTGTTCTTTTTTGTCTATAGCGACAAGCTCGTCGTCGACCAGCGACTTCACCGTCATATCGCTCGACGAAGAATCGACGAAGAACATCGGCATGGAGTTTGGCGTCGGCCCAACCGGCCGGAAGGCGGAGTTCGTTTCGTACATCAAGAACGGCACCTTGCCCCCCGATACATACAGCGGAATGAAATCCGGCTCGTTAGTCTTGATCAATTCCAGCCAAGGCTCCAGATCGGCCATGTTGTTAATGGTCTCGATCGGAATATTGTATTTGTCAACAATATCCTTGCGGTAGGTGAGCGCTTTGCCTTGCGTAATTTCCTTGTTGGTCGGGATGGCGTACAGCTTGCCGTCCATGCGGGGCGCTTCCAAATACAACGGGTGCAGCGTCTGCTTGATGCCCTGGCCGTATTGTTCGAGCAGATCGTCCAGCTCCACATAAGCGCCCTTTGTAATATTGCTGAAGAAACCGAGCCACGATGCCGAGAAGATCAGATCCATCTTCTCTCCGGTGTTCATTGCCAGCTCCGTCCGCTGCCTAAAGTCGCTGGAGGCGATCGGCTCCAGCTTGACCGTCGCATTGATCTTTTCCTTGAAGTACTTGTTCAGTTCCTCGTTGACCAGCGCATCGTCTTCCTGCGGAGCGCCGAAATAGGTGATGACCACCTCGTAAGGCTCCAGCTCCTGTCCGCTCGAAGCAGACGTATCCGATGACGGACCCGAAGTCGCCGAGCTTCCTCCGCTTCCGTTCGTCGCGGCAGGCGGATTGCCGTTTCCTCCGCCGCCGGAGCAGGCTTGCAGCAGCAATGCCGCTGCCAGCGCTAAGGCGGACATCACGATCGATATCGACTTTCTGCGTTGCATGTTTGACCCTCCTCTATGAAAGTTGGTGATTGTATATAGAGCGGCTTCCGGCAAGCCGGGAGCCGGATCTATCCCGGCAGTCAGCCCTTGATCGAGCCGACGGTCAAGCCTTTGACAAAATACTTCTGGAAAAACGGGTAAACGATCAGAATCGGTCCCATGCCGACGACCGCCATCGCCATCTGCAGCGATTCGTTCGGCAAATTTTCCATAAGCTGCGGATTTTGCGCCGCCACCGCCACATTCTCTCTCAGAAACTGAATGTCGTTAATAACCCTCACCATCAAATATTGCAGCGGATACTTGTCGGCGGAGCGGATGAACAGCAACGCGTTGAACCAATCGTTCCAATAATTGATCGTGCTGAACAATCCCATGGTCGCCAGCACCGGCAGCGACAACGGCAGTACGATACGGATGAAGATGAGCAGCTCGCCGGCACCGTCTATGCGGGAAGACTCGATCAGTGCCGGATGGATCGTCGTCTGAAAGAACGTTCGCATAATAAATACATTGAACGGCAGAATGAGCAGCGGAAGAACAAGCGACATATACGTGTCGGTCAGGCCGAGTACTTTGGTATAAATGATGTATTTGCTGACCAAGCCCCCGCTGAAGAGCATCGTAAAGAACAGAAAGAACGTGAAGAACTTGCGATACGGGTAATCCGCCCGGGATATCGGGTAGGCGTACAGCGCCATTAGCAGGACGCTCGCCGCAGTTCCCAGAACCGTTATGCCGATGCTGACCGCATAAGCGCCCGCGATCGTGCCGTAATCCATAAACAGGCTCTTGTAGGCGATCAAGGACAGCCGATCCGGGAAGAAGCTGTAGCCGTTCTGAATCAGCGAGCTGTTGTGCGTGACCGATACGACGACTACGAGCACGACGGGCAGCAGACAAGCGAGCGACAGCAGCATAAAGGCGGCATTCAACAGCGCGTCGGAGAATGGAGAAATCGCATTTTCCCGGCGGCTTGCAAAGATAGGACGAGAACGATTCATCGCCGTCACCTCCGGTGTCATCGTTTAAAAGAGCGCTTGCTCGTCATCGATTCGGCGAACCGTCCAGTTCGTCACCATAACCATAATAAATCCGAGTACGGCCTGGATCAGCGAAGCGGCCGAGGACATGCCGATATCATTCAGTCGGAGCAACACGCGATACACGTAAGTATCGACCGTATCCGTCACGGGATACAACGCGCCGGAATCCAGCGTCACTTGATAGAACAGGCCGAAGTCGGCGCTGAATACGCTTCCCATGGACAGGATGGTAAAGATAATAATAATAGGCTGAATCGTCGGCAGCGTAATATGAATCGTCTGCTGCCATTTGGTCGCGCCGTCAATGACGGCGGCCTCGTAATATTCCGGGTCGATGCCGGCAATGGCGGCGATATAGATGACCGCTCCGATGCCGACTCCCTTCCAGGCATTGACCAGCGTCAAAATATAAGGCCAGTATTCCTTCTGCGTATACCAGAAGATCGGATCCTTGCCGAACAAATCCAGCACGGTCGAATTGATGAAGCCGTGAGTCGGATGCAGAAACGCATACACCAGGTAGCTGACGACAACCATGGATAGAAAGTGCGGCAGAATAAGAAAGCTCTGGTACGCCTTTGGCCAAAGCCGGCCCCGCAGCTCGTTGATCGCGATGGCAATCGCCACCGACAGCACCGTATTGACGATCATGAATACGAGGCTGTACGCCAGCGTATTTCTAGTAATTCGCCACACCGATCCGGATTGGAAAAAAAATTTGAAGTTGTCGAAGCCCGTCCACGGGCTGCCCCATATGCCGTCGATAAAATTGATGTTCTTGAATGCGATGAACACGCCGAATATAGGCAAGTAGTTGTTCAAAATGATGACGGCCGCGGGGGGAAGCAGCAGCAGCGTCAAATATTTGAACTTCCAAAACGTCTTGAGCGATTTCAGCAATCGCTGCTTCGTTCCTGCCGTCGCAGTCGCCATCGCGCTTGCAGCCGTTTCTCTCATTGAGTCTGCTCCTTTCCGTTTGACTCGATTATAAGGCAGCGGCGGCGGCGCTTCGATGATCTATTCCCGTACGAGGATGATGTATTTATAGACAAAGCAGCGTCCTTGCCTTGCGGCCGGACGCTGCTTCCGTCTCTTATTCCATTGCCGTCTCGGCTGTGCGCAGCGGAAGGTTAATAACGGCGATCAACCCTCCCCCTGGACGCTCCATAAAGCGCAAGCCGTACGGCTCGCCGAAATGCAGCTGAATGCGCTTGTGCACGTTGCGGATGCCGTAGCCCTTGCCGCTCGTTTCTCCTTCCAAAATGCTGGCCAGCCTCTCCATATCGACCGGCACGAAGCCGTTGTCCTCGACGATAAGACGCAGCTCCTCGCCATCCCGCCTGATCTTGATCGCAATTTCGCCTTCGCCGTCCATGCCGCTGACGCCGTGAAAGATCGCATTTTCGACAAGAGGCTGCAAAATCACTTTGGGCGTCAAGCAGGCCTCAAGCGACTCGTCCACCTCCCAGCGGACATCGAACTGACCGGGATATCGTTTCATTTGCAGCCGGCTGTAGGCCTGGACATGCTCGACCTCTTCCTTGATCGTGATGATCGATTTTCCTTTGCTGAGTCCGATGCGAAGCAGCCGGGACAAATCCTTGACCATCTCTCCGACGCCCGTATTGCCGCTCTCCAGCGCATACCAGTAGATCGAGTCCAGCGTATTGTACAGCAAGTGCGGCGTAATCTGCGAATGGAGCGCCGCCAGCTCGCCTTCTTTTTGCCTGATTTTCATCACATAGTTTTCCTCGACGGATTGATCGAGTCTGCGCGTCATGCGCATAAAGGCGCCGTACAAAATGCCGAATTCGTCGGCGCGCAGCAGCCTCTCGTTCGGCTCCAGCTTTTTGCCGGGCTCGTAGATCTTGGTAACGGATACGAGCTGGACGAGCGGCTTCAGGATCATGCGAAGCAAATAGAGCACGAAGAGCAGCACCAGCGCCAAATAGATGGCCGACAGCGCCATCAACATCCACTGAAAAGCGGTTTGCCCGCCCGTTATCGACTTTAGCGGAATTTTGTATACCAGCCTTGTGTCAAAAGCCGGACTGTGGGAATAGGCGTAAAGCCACTGCTCTCCCTCCTCGCTTACAAACGTATAGCCGGCCGACCGGCTGCGTGCCTCCTCCAGCATATTCTCTCCGACCGGAGCATCCGGACCTTCGCGCATCAGCAAGCCACCCTGGTCGTTGAACAAATAGATTCCTGCACGGTCCGCAAGCTGTACCGAGATCATGTCCCGCTTCAGGAAGACCTCCAGATTGGACACCACCAGAAAACCGATCGACTCGTTGTAGTTTTTCGGATTCAGAATGCTCCTGATAAAGCTGACCGTACCCGATCCGCCCTCCGGCACGATGAAGCGCAGCACGCCCTTTCCGCCCTCGCGAACGGAATCGGCCGCCCATTCCGGCAGACGCGAGGGATCGGCGTTCAAATATTGGAAACCGGTCCTCTTCCCCGTCATATTAAAAAGCGGATCCTTTCCCTCTCTGTTGTACATATAAAGGGAATAGGAGCTGCCGTCCGACGACCAGCGCTCGAGAATATCGTCCGCCGTCCGGATCTGGCCGAGCGTCTCGACGCCCGTCCAGAAACGGTATTGCTCGATATCGCTGAAGAAGTGATTGTCAAGCAATGTGATGGTCTTGTCATTGACCGCCGCCAGAGTCTTGTCGATGGTCGCGTGGTTTTGCTTGACCAGCTGCAGCGTAGTTCGGCCTATCTCATCCTTCATGGCGTTGGCCGCCATATAAGCGGATAACCAGCCGACAATGAGGAACGGACCGATGACAAACAGGATAAACGCAAGAGTGACTTTATATTTGAGCTTCAGACCGCTCCCCCCGTTCTTCCTTCCGGTAATCGGCGGGGCTGACGCCGGTGCATCGCTTGAACATTCGGCTGAAATGCTCCGGCGACTCATAGCCGACCGCATAAGCGACCTCGTAGCGCTTCTTGTCCGTCGCAGCCAGAAGATGCTTTGCCTCTTCGATTCGCTGCTCGGTGACGTAGTCCCATACATTTTTGCCCGTCTCCCGCTTGAACAGGTAGCTCAAGTATGCAGTGCTAAAATGGACAGCGCCGGCAATATCCTGAATCTTGAGCGCCGGATTGCGAAAATGCGCGCGAATATACCCCGTTATTTGCGCCAGCAGCGATTGATCCCGCTCCTTCGAAAGCAAGCGGGCCAGCTCCGCCGTTTCCTGGATATAGGAGGGCAGCCTCGCCAGCTTGTCGGCGCCCCCCATTCCACGGAAATAGGCGGATGGATCATAGCGGTGAAGCGGCGCTCCGTTGTCCGCCCCGTATTCAAGCAGCATCCCGTACAGACGATAAACCAGCATGCCGAAGCAGCTGCCGAGCAGTTCCTCCGAGCCCGCCATCGCTTCAAGTCTGCCGACAATGCCTGCCGGGTCCGGCAAGCGCGGCTCTTCGATGCCGGCCTTCAGCTCCGCCATATACTCGTCGATGCGCGCATTCCATTCGACGATGCTCCAATTTCCCCGTTCAAGAACATCCTCGTAATAAAACACTTTTTGCGCCGGATGAAGGCGTCTCCACTCCGCGGCCGCATTCGCCTCGTCCATCAGCTTCGGCAGCGTCAGCACGTCGCCGTTCAGCGTACTCATCCCGATCGTCGATTCGAGGTTCATATATTGCTTCAGGTTCATATAAAGCATCTGGCCGATCAGATGATGCTGCGACTCGGCATGCACGCGCTGACCGGACAGCTCCTGGTCACATAGCCGGATGATGCCGATCAGCGAATTGCCAAAGCCTCCAAAGGCGAGGCCGTTCCAGTCCGACAGACTTTCCTCCACGATATTGATCGCGGCGTACTTCAGCAGCTTGCGGTCCCGAAGCGTAATGCCGCGGCTGCTGAAGCCGCAGCGGCTGAGATCGAGACGGACAGCCGCAACGCCGAAGTACTGCCCTTGCATTTGCCCGACCAGCTCCGCGCTTAGCGACTCGTATTCGCTGCGCGACAGATCCTTCTCGGTTACCAGCTCGAGCAGCCACTCGTCGCGACGTTCCTTCGCCGAACGACCATCGGCGGCGGCGCTCCCGGACAGCTTCAGCGACGCCGCCCGCTCCTCCTTCTCTCTCAGCACCTTGCCGACGATGCGCAGAAGCTCGTCAACTTCAACCGGCTTGACAAGATAATCCCTCGCGCCAAGTCTGAGCGATTTTTTGGCAAAATCGAATTTCTCATGCGCGGAGATGACAATGACCGGCAAATGCGGCTGCTCCAAATAGATCGTTTCCATCAGCTCAATGCCGCTCATGCGGCTCATTTGAATATCGGTCAAGACCAGATCGAACGTATCCATGCGCAAGCAGTCGATCGCCTCGAAGCCGTTTAATGCCGTTTCCACGGAAGCGATGCCTAAATCCGACTGCAGCAGCACATTTTTCAGCCCTTTGGTCACACGAGGTTCGTCGTCGACAATGAGCAGCTTGAACATAGCGGTTCCCACCTTGCGTCATAAGGTTAGATGAAGCCCAGCATACCCTCACTATATAGACCGTTCGTCGCAGCGTCGATGATCAATATCGGGATAATGATGATCTATTATGCGCAAAGCCGGTATCCGAGCCGGCAACGCTGCCTCCAAGATGCGCGCAGTTGGCGGAATCCATCGTCTCCGACCAGCCGAGCGCAGCCTACTTGGCCGTGCCGTTCACGATAAACAGGTTGTCTCCCGCTTTGTTCAGCTTGCAGTTCTTCACGATCGTTTCGGGCGGAAACCCTGTTGCCGCTTGTAATGCCCGCTCCGAGAGCGACGATTTCGCCGTCGTACATGAATCAGGACTTTCCGGCAGTCAGACTCTTGCCCATCGCATGGTATTTCATGCCGGTTACGCCGGACCGGACAGCCCCTGCATGTCCGTGCCGCTCGCCCAGGATCTGTCACCGCGCGTATTGGCCTCTTGAGGCGCTGCCAGCAGAACCGTCGTACCGGCAGACGGCAGCTATCGATGGGCGCCAGAAATGAGCATTGAACTGGTATCGCCTCCGCTCTCGATCTGAACGTTTTTTCCAAAAAGTCAGGCCAGACCGCACTTCATGACGGTCAAGCACACACTCGCTCATCTTTTCCTTCCTTATATGCAACATTATACTCCTTCTTGCTTATAGAATGTATGCGCTTACAAATATATAGTGTTCAAATGCCTTTCGTCGAACCAAACCGCCCCCTATCGAAATTTGGCCTGTGCCAGTCAAAACGGAAGTTATGGCGAATATTGATCGATAACATTCTCGCGGTTACAGCTTCAGCCGGAAAGGAGGCGCAATCGAGTTGAAAAGCGGTGCTTGCTTCATGTATCAGGTTACTTTTTGGTGCTCCAAGCAGGTATTGACGGGTTACGCGGAAAGTTTCAGTTTGATGAACGACGGCCTCTCTGACTGGCAGGCGGCGCTAACGGAACTGAGCGACGCTATTCGATGAATGGGGGCCGTTTTTGAAATTTAACGGAACTAAGCGAAGCTATTACTTGTTTTTCGACAGGAATGGCCTGCCAACGGGCGGATAGGTCTCTCAGTTCCATTAGCGCGGAAAGGAGGCTAAAAATCGCGAAATAAGGGCGCTCAATTCCGTTAACATTGTTATGAAATCATTGCAAAAAAAATTAAAACATCCTTGCCACGACGCTTGAGCGTAATAGGACAAGAATGTTCCTCGTACACGCCATTCTACTCCGGCATCGCTCCGTCCGCGCGCAGCAGACTGCAGCAGCTACATAGATGTCCGGCGCCGAACTCAGCTTTGCGGCGTTCCCACCGCCTGCGCCTGCAATCGCATAACAAGAGCAATAGTTACCCGAGGAATACGAATATGAATCTCCCAGGACTTGTCGGCGCCCTGTCCGCGGACAAGAGCGCCGTCTGCTCAAAGAGTTATCGCTTCGCCCGGCCGCAGCGCCTTTCCTTCGATGCCTTTTTCCTTCAGCCGCTCGACGAACGCCTGCGCATCCTGGCGGATCGGCGGGAACGTATCGTAATGGATCGGGACCACCTTCTTCGCCCCCAGCCATTCGGCGGCCTGCACGGCGTCCTCCGGTCCCATCGTAAATACGCCGCCCATCGGAATAAACGCGAGATCGATGTCGTGCCGCTTGCCGATCAGCTTCATATCCGAAAACAGCGACGTATCGCCGCAATGCAGCACCGTACGGCCGTCCCATGTGACGACAAACCCGCCCGGCATTCCCGCGTAAATAATTTTTTGTTCGTCTTCCAAAATAATGCCCGAGCTGTGGAACGCTTGTACCATCTGCACTTCCGCAAAACCGAGCGACGTGCCGCCGCCGATGTTGACGGCAAACGTCTTGACGCCTTGCCAGCTCATATAGGTAGCCAATTCAAAGGTCGCAATGACGGTCGCGTCGTTGTTCTTGGCGATGGCGGCGGCGTCGAGAATATGATCCGGGTGTCCGTGCGTCAGCAGCACGTAATCGACCTTGATCGATTCCGGTTTGGTGACGGCAAGCGCGTTGCCGGAAATAAACGGATCGATGATCAGCGAATGGTTGCCCGAGGTCAGCTGCACGCAGGAGTGGCCATGATATAAAACTTCCATATAAGCTCATCCTTTCCATTTTGGACTTGTCTCCAACATTATACCATCTTTCCGAAAGCTGCGCCGCCGCAATAAACCAATCATCTTCCGATCGAACGCTCTGGCCGAAGGGTTATACCGCACTGCTGGTTAGGTTTTGCGTTTCTGCCGATTCAACCAAACGGTCAGACGCCGTCCCGAACCGGAACGGCGTCTGCGGATAAACGATCGTATACGCGGAAAATGCTGCCGGGAAGCTTCGCGCCAAAGCGCGGGTCTCCTAAACCGAAGCTTTCGCCTCGCGGCTCTCCTTGTAATATTCTTGCAGTACGGCGAATGCCTTTTTGCCGTAAATGTCAAAGCCTCTGTTGCTCGACGCCTCCCCCGGCGGGTAAAGCTTGACGCTCCAATCCCACCAGAAAAAGCCGGAAAACCAGGGCTCGCGCCAAAAAGCCTCGAGGGCGGAACGGTAAAAATGGGCCTGCTCCTCTTCGTCGAACGGCAGCTCCTTATGCTCGAAGTCCCACGGCATCGTTGCGCAGCCATGCGCGCTTCGGCAGCCGATTTCCATAAAGATGACGGGCTTGCCGAATTTACGGGACAACGCTTCGAGTCTCGGCTTCTGCTTCTCCCAGCCTTCGAGCATGGATTCGACGCTGTCCCCCGGCTTTTTGGCCACCGGATAATAGGCGCTGGTGCCGATATAGTCGACGGCGTCGAACCACTCGACCCCATCCTCCTTGCCATGATTGGCGTTATACGTAATCGGACCGCCGTACAGCTTGCGGATGCGGGCAATCAGCTCGCGCCAGCGGCTGGACTGCCGCTCCGTCTTGACCATTTCGCATCCGATGCACAGCATCTCGCAGCCGAGTTCCTCGGCCAATTCGGCATAATGGCACATAAAGTTGCCGTACGATTTGAACCAGGCTTCCCAATACGGTTCGCTGCTTTCATCGTAAGGAAATCCGATGTGGGCCCGCCACTGTCCGTCCCGCGAATTGACGACGGGCTTCAAGCATACTTTCAGCCCCAAAGCCTTCGCTTGACTGACCGCAAACGCAATATCGCGGTCCGTCATCGTATAGCCGTAATCGAACGAGATTTGAGTGGAATGAATGTCTTCCTGATACGTCCAGAAGGAGAGCGCAATCCAGTCGCTGCCCGTTTCCTTCAGCTTGCGCAAGGAGTCGACCGCATAGGGTTGTCTGTACGAACCGCGTTTCGACTCCCAGCCGTAGGTCATCCCTTTGAAGAAGGGTCTTGTAGTCATTGGTCTTCCTCCATTACGAATTATTCGACAACGATAGAACGGTATTCTCTCATTTGAACCGGGTTCGTTCCGTCAGCCGACGACGCCCGTACGCTCGACGCTTTCGACGAAGTAGCGCTGCACGAACAGGTACATCACGACAAGCGGAGCGATTGCCAGCAGGATGCCGGTATCGACGATCAGCGCCACATGGTTCGGATCCGCCCTGACGTCCGAGCCCGTTCCGATGCCGAGCAATGACGGCAGCATCTGGCCGACGTTTGCCGGCAGCGACGCCACTTTTACGGAAATAAGGTCGCTGCTGCTCATAAACAGCGAAGTATAAAACGTATCGTTGTATTGCCATACGAACGCAAACAGCATTACGGTCATTATGGCCGGAATCGCGTTCGGCAGCATGATGCGGAAGAACGTTTGGTAAGCGCCGGCTCCGTCGATCAGCGACGCTTCCTCGATCTCCTTGGGCAATCCCCTGAAAAATTGTACAAAAATATAAATGTACAGCCCCGACTTCAATCCGTTGGCCGTGGCGGACGTAATGATGGACGGCCAATACGTATTGAGCAAATTGACGCCTTCCTTGCCGGTGAACAACGTGATGAGTCCCATGACGTCAAAGCTGCGGAAATGCAGGTACATCGGCACCATCAGCGTATTCATCGGAATAAGGATCGTCAGGACGACAAGCGCAAACAGCAGCTTGCTGCCCGGAAACGAGAATCGGGCGAAGCCGTATCCCGCCAAAGCGCTGGAAGCGGCTTGCAGCAGCGTCATCAATGTGACGAACAACAACGTATTGCCCAGCATCGGCCAATAGTTGAGAACGGTTATCGCTTGCTTGATATTGTCCAGCGTAAAGTGGATCGGCACCATATAGATGGTCGGATTATAGATGTCCACAGGGTCCTTGAAGGCCATCGATATACGTCTGAACAACGGCAGCAATATGATGAACGAGATGCCTGCGACAAGCACGTACAGCAATATTTTCCACACTAGTTCAACCGTTCGGTTGCGAGCTTTATGCAAGCGGTACACGAGCATTTCGTTGCTCTTTAAATCCGCGGCCTTGTCCATGCTGCACTCCTCCGTTCACTGTGGTCATTCATAATAGAACACCTTCTTGGATACCAATATGCCGATCACGACGAGAATCAAACAAATGACGATCGTGTACAGCCAGGACATCGCCGCGCTCAACCCGAAATTTTGCGCCTGGAACGCCGTCTCGTAAATCTTTTGCGTCACCGGGCTGTCCGTAAACGAATCGATGATCGAATAAATGATATTGGTCAAAATAAGCGGGCTGACCATCGGAAACGTAATTTTCCAGAACGATTCGTAGGCCGTCGCCCCTTCCATCTTGGCCACTTCGTACATGGCAGGGGGCACCGATTGCAGCGCCGCAAGGAAAATGAGTATTTGCACGCCCGAGCTGCGGACGATTTCGTAAATGCGCGCGATGCCGTCCACGATATAGTTAATAAACCATTCCGGGAATCCGACGTTGTCGAGCATAAAAATTAACGAAATCGTATCGAACCCGTTCTGCGCTTCCCCAAGCTCCTGCGCCACCTGCGAGCTGCCGGTCAGGCTGATGAGCCCGGCCGTTTCCGCGGCGGCGATGGCGCCGGACGCCAATATAACCGGCAGGAAAAAGATCGCTCTGGCGATCGCCCTTCCTCTAAACTTCTGGTTGAGCATCACCGCCGAAAACAAGCTGAAAAACAAGATCATCGGCACGTTCCATAACATTTCCGCCACCGATTCGGTCAAGATGCGGTTGAACGTCGCGTCCACGTACAACGCTTCCTTGAAATTTTGCCAGGCGATAAACGACAGCTCGTAACCGCCGGGGGCGACGTTCAGCTTGCTGAAGCTGAACTGGATCGACTGGATGAGCGGCGCCGCGAACAAAAAGATAAATCCGATCAGCCATGGCAAAATAAAACTGAAGCCGATTAGCGCTCTTTTTTGCATCAAAGTCATTTTTTTCGCATTCATTCGCTTCCACCGCCCGCCGTGAAGTTTTTCGGTTCAATGCGCACTCCGCCCACGGTAACCGGCTGGTCCGAATAATTGACGTACAGCGTAACGCCGTTCTCATACCGCACTTCCGCAACGTCCTTCCCGTGACGGACATGACGCTCCATCTTCACCGTCCGCAGCTCCGACAGCACGTCGCCGGCTTGCCGGTACATCTCGACCGCGGTGTCGTACCAGGCCGAATATTCGGTGGAATACATCGTGTCGTAAGGCGTAAACTTCAGCTTCGAGGACGATTCGTTCGTCCACAGGAAATGCGGCGCGGCACCGAGCTCGATCGATTTGAGCAGCTGGTATTCCGCGTCCTGCTCCTCGCTCAAATTAACCGGTTCGCCGGCGTAATCCAAATAACCGTGCAGCACCATTTGGAAAAATGGAACTTCCTCGTCGGCAATGGCGAAACCGCTGGCCCCGAGCGGCGCGTTAATCAAATGATCCGCGTGCTTCAATGCGTAAGCGTTGCCTCCCGTGATCATCAAATCGTCGTATCGGCCGCTCAGCTTGTCGAGTTGCTCTTCCACGATCGATTTGGCCGATTCACGGAAGATGACGCGATTCACTCTATAGTCGGCATGAAGCTTGTCGCCCAGATCCCGCAGCGCCAAACCGTTGTTGTTCACTTTGGCATAGCTGTTCATAAACTTGTCGACATAATGGGGGAGCTTCGCCGGCGAAAGCAAATAGTAGGTGCCCAGCATCGTGTCCATCGAATGGAACGCCCGATTGTAAGGCGTTCTCGCCGCTTCCTCCCGCGTAATGAACCTTGCGGCGTCGGAGGCCGGAGCGAACGGACCGTCCTTCTGGAATACATGCTGGAACGCCACGTCCGGATACAGCTTGCCGCCGCTTTGCTCGAGCTTGCCGCTCAATTCCCGCAAATCCGAGACGCTGCCCAGCTTGCGTTCGACCTTCACGGAGGACGGAATTTCATGATTGAGCCCGTCGTTGAACCAGCCCAAATATCTCATGCGCACGTTGGAGACGCCGTCCTGCCGGAGCCGGTCCGCCATCTCTCCCGCTTGCTCGAACGTCGTAAGCGGGACGATGCCTTGGTAAGGAACGCCGAGAAACGTCTTTCGCTTGTCGACCGCTCCCAGCACGCTGACATAGAACGGCAGGTCGCCTTGCTCCGTCAATGGAGTCAGATCGCCTTGCCTCTCCAGCGTCTCGCGATAATCCTTGGCCATGCCGGAATAATCCGCGTCCGTTCCTGACAAAAACTGGTATCGGATCTGCAGATCTCCTTTGTACAGTTGGTCCGACAGCAGCTGAATGTCTTCGACGCGGTCGCCCTTGTACAGCTCCAGCGTGTCTTCGCCCCGTAAGGCAAATCCGGCATACACCTGATTGTACGAGTTGTTGCGGCCGCTGACGTCCGCATTGACCGCGGCGATGCCGTCCCCTTTCGTAATGGCCGCATACCAAGCCTCGCCGCCCGATTTCAATCCGAATACCGGCAAGCGGGCCGCCTGGGCAACCTGGCCGCGGCGGCGGCGGTTGTCGTTTTCGTCCTCGCCGTATATCCGCTGCGCATATACTTCCTGATTCGTCTTGCCGTTGTTCAAGTAAATCAGGCTTCCGGATCCGTCCGGCACCAGCATGTAGCCTTGCTCGTCCGTGCCCGCCGCCCCGAAAAAGGCGAGCAGATTGATCGTCCTTACGCGGTAACCCTCGCTCTCCTCCAGCTCGCCGGCCGGAACGGTCACGACGAGCGAGTCGCCTTCCAGCTGCACCAGCAGCGGCACGACGAAGTTCGGCTTGTTGCCGGCGGCTCCGCCGGAAATGCCGTGTGCTTCATTGTCGTACGCCAGATCCTCCGGCGTATATCCCGCCTCCGCGAACGCCTCCAGCATCCGCTTGAGCACGAGCTCGCGGGCTACGGCCGTGTCCAGCCGCTCCAGCACGTCCGGATTGTCCTTGGGCGCCATGTAGCGGGTGCTGACGTACTTCGCCTTCGCTTCATCCAGCTTCGACAGCACCTTTTCCTCCATCCGCTCCTTGCTGATCCGCTTCGGCAGCGCGTCGATGCCGAGCTCCATGTTGCCAAGCGTATAGGTCACCTTAAAGCCGTTCTCGACGGCTTCCGCCTTGAATTGTTCGCGCGCGACGCTTTCCGTATAATTGGCGAACGTTGTCGAATAACCCATCGTATCCCGGAAGGTGATGGTAAACTGGGAGCCCATCACCTCCTTCTCGTAAGGCGATGCGATCGGGTCTTCCTCCCTCGCTTCCGGATTGCTGCGCCATACTTTGCCGCTCTGTTTGTTCCGCACGGCAAATTCCGTCGTATCGGGGTTGAAGTACAGCGCCAGCTCGTTCGTTTCAGCCGCCAGCTGCATGCCGGGAACGCGCCCGTCGTCCCCCTTGAGCGACAGCTCCGACGTCTGGATTCCGCTTGACGATGCATCCAGATAGCCGCTGGCGTCAATGGCCGGCGCTCCCTTGTTCAGCCAATAAACAAGCAGAACGACGACCGCAACGGCGGCAACGCAGGCCGGCGCCAAATAACGTTTGATCTTTTTGTACATTGGGTCGGCCTCCTTACATCCGGAATAGAAGTTCTCGGTAAATGTTGTAGAAGAAATAGAAGATTTGGCTGCCCAAGCTGACGACCAGCGTCCCGAGAAAGACGACGATCCCCATCGTGATGACGGTCAGAACGAGCGTGACGACCGTCTTGACCGGCGTATACTGGTGCACGGTCATAATGCCGACAAACAATAAATAAAGAAACCAGATGACCCCGATGCTGTTGGCCAAGTAATAAAACGCCGTCTCCTCGTTCGTCATGAACCGGCTGATAAACGTCATCGGAAAATTGATCAGCACGATCGGCAGCAGCGCGTAAGCGCTGGCCATATAAATTTCCTTGAACTTTCCTTCGCCTTCCATCAGCGTCGTAATGGACCAGTTGGCGATGCAAAACAGAAGAAACGGCAGCACGGTATAGATAAAATCGGCCAAGCTGTTCAAAAAGCGGGGATCGTTGTAATTGACCAAAAATCCGGCAAACTGGCGCTGAACGACGACGCTGAGCACAAGCAGCAGCAAAATCGCCGAAGCGATCCGGACTTTCCCCTTCTCGTCGTATTTCATGTCCCAAAATCCGTCGAACGGATGCAGCATAATATAAAACGGAAATTTATAATGCTCCGGTTTCACGTTTGGCCCCCCTCAACGCTCTTAGTCTTTTCGCTATGAAGAATGCGGCCAGGCCGGCCAGGGCAATCGCTGCCGCGGACATAAACGTGCCGAAATGCTCCTGCATCACTTCTCGGCGGTACCGTTTATAGGCGAGCGAATAGTAATCCCGCTGCATGCCGAGCTTGAAATATTCCATCGCTTCCTTGTTTTTACGTTCCATCAGCAATGATTTGCCGATGCCGAGATAAGCCAGATCGTAGTTGGAGTTGATGCGAAGCACTTCCCTCCACAGAGCGACCGCTTCCGCGTCGTTGCCGTTGTACCTTTCGGTCGTCGCCGCGTGAACCGTCTTGCCGAACAGCGTAGGCTCGAATACGACCAGATTGCGCTTGCCCCGGTCCAGGACAATCAGCCGCTCCCCGACGCGCTCGACGGCTACCGGCGTATTGAACAGGCCCGTCTGCGTTCCCTTCCCGCCGAAAGCGTACAGCAATTCGCCTTCGTCGTTGTAAGCAAACAGCCTTCCGCGGTAAGAGTCCATCGCGACGTACATCCCTCCGCTCAGCACCTTAATGTCCGTCAGCCGGGACGGTCCGGCATTGTTGCCGAATTGCCGAAAGCGGACGTCGCCCATGACCGGGAAGTAGCCGAACCTCTTCAGAACGTCCTGCCCGGACGGATTCAGCCGCCGAATCGGCGTCTGCGAGCCCGGATCGACGCTGGTTGCGTACACGAACCCTTTGTCGTCGATGTCGACGTTGGAAAACTCCGTCGGAATAAACAGCTGCATTCTCGCGCGCTGCGCGTCGGTGGACAGCATTTTCCACAGCCTGTCGGCGAATGTCTGCTGTACGCTGATCGTGCCGGCGTATCCGATAAATACGCCCTTCTCGTCGAATTGCATCAGCCCTTCGTAAATGCCGCGGGCGACGACGAACAGGCGTCCCGCTTCGTCGACGGTCAGCTTCAGCGGGGCAAACTTGAAATCCGCGGGCAGCACGTCCGACTTCGGCGACTGTACGATCCGAAGCAGTTCACCGGAGCGGGACAAGACGACAACCCGGTTATTGTCCGTGTCGGCGACGTATATGCCTTCCGTGCCGACGTGCAGACCGTTCGGATTGTTAAAGGTATCCTTCTGCCCTTCGTTCATGAACCCGTCGATGACGGAGGCGCTTCTCCAGGCTCCATCCGTGAGGACGATGCGATTGTTGCCGCTGTCGAGGATGTAGACGCTGCCGTCGTCCGTGACGTACACGTCGTTCGGGTCTTTGAAGGCGCCGACGCCGAGCTGCTCTCCCGTCACGTACCGCTCCGGAAGAAACGGGGCCGGCAGCGGAACGGAATCGCGGTAATAGTTGTAGGTGTATGCTTCATACGGCGCGTCGGCGGCGAACGCCGCCGCCGGCAGGGACGTCGCGATAAGGGATATCAGCGCTATGCTTATCAGCAGCTTTCTCAATTTCAAGTCGCTCGCCCCCTTATTCCTTCATGCCGGAAGTGGCCATCGTTTCGATAATCCGGCTTTGCGAGAAAATAAACAGCGTAATCGGCACGCTCATCAGAATGAGCGCTACGGCAGCTCCGACGCCGGCGCGCGCGATGCCGCCCTGAATAATTTGGTTGGTGGCGTAATGCAGCGTTTTCAATTCCTCGCTGTAGATGAATCCGTTGCCGTCCGTCCCCCACAATATTTGGAACAGCAAAATAATGAGCGTCAGCCAGGCCGGCTTGACGTTCGGCATGACGACTTTCCAAAAGATCTTATATTCGGAAGCACCGTCGATCTTGGCCGCTTCGATCATCGCATCCGGGATCTGCTCCATGAACTGCTTCATCAGATACAAGCCGAGCGGGAAAGCGAACGCCGGCACGATAACCGCCCAATACGTGTCGATAAACCCGATCCACGACATGATCATGTAGTTCGGAATGGCCGTTACCTGCGGCGCGAACATGAGCGCCAGGACAACCGTCGTGAACAGAAGCGTCTTGCCCGGAAAGCGGTGCTTCGCAAGCGGATAGGCCGCCGCCGAAGCCAGCAGAACGTGGCCGACGACGCCCATGCCGGTAATGAATACCGTGTTAAAAATATACCGCGAGAACGGCACCCAGGAATTGCCCAGCAAAGCGATCAGATCGACAAAGTTGTCCAGCGTCGGATTGCGGACGAACAGCGTGGGCGGGAATATAAAAATTTCGTCCAGCGGCTTGAAGGCCGCATTGATGGCGTACACGAGCGGGAGCGCCATAAACGCGCCGACGGCTGCCAGAAACAGAAACATCGCGACATTTCCGCCCAAGGATCGGTTCATCCGCTTTTTGCGCAGTCGTAAGGAAAAATTCATCTGCTTATCCTCCCACCCTCCGGAGAAGTCGTTGAACGATCAGATTCGTGCCGACCATAAGCGCGAACAGGACCGTAGCGATCGCCGAAGCGAAGCCCATTTCGAACCGGATCGTGCCGAAGTCCATCAGATGCGTCACGATCGTTTCCGCCGCATAGTTGACGCTCGGGAAGCCGGCCAGGTAAATGGAAACGTCCGCTACCGCAAACGAAGTCGTCAGCTGGATGACCGCGCCGAACATAAGCTGCGGCTTCATCGATGGGAGCGTAATGAACCAAAGCTCCTGCCAGCGGTTGCGAATGCCGTCCACCGCCCCCGCTTCGTACAGCGTCTTGTCGACCGTCTGCAAGCCGGCGATAAACGCGAGGAAGCCGGTGCCGAGGCTGAGCCACAGCTGAACCAAAATAATAATGGCCAAAATATACACTTCCGTCTTCAGCCATTGGATCGGCTCCAGCATAATGCCCCACTTGATCAGAAAGCCGTTGGCGATGCCGTACCGGTCGCCGGAGAAAATCATTTGCCAGATGAAATATACGTTGCCGGAGATGGAAGGCGCGTAGAAGATCAGCGTCATGAACGCCCGCACCTTCGGCCGCATATCGTTAATGATCCAGGCGAATATAAAGCAGGCCAAATAGCTGAGCGGACCCGTAATGGCCGCGAACAGCAGCGTGTTTTTGACCGCGATCAGAAAGATGTCGTCTTCGAGAAACAGCCGGGAATAATTTTGCCAGCCGATAAATTTCGGAAATTCCAGCATATTGAAATAGGTAAAGCTGATCAGCAGCGACATCACGACCGGCAGAACGGTAAAAAGCGCAAACAAGATCATGTAAGGGGCCAACAGCACATAGGAATGTTTGCTCGCTTTTATCGCTTTTTTCTTGATGCTCCACCAGGTTTCGGGACGTCTGCCCGGCGACAGCCCCGCGGCGTCCCGATCGAGTTCGTTGGCGACGGCTTCTGACATGTTGATCCCCCTCCTTATTGCGGCAGCCCGAATTCTTTGCGCTTCGCGCGAATCTCTTCATGCATAAACTCCACGTATTCCACAATCGTCTCGCGAGGCTCCGCCTTCTCGCCCGGAATCCGGATGCCGACGAAATTTTGATCCGCGCTGTTGACGACGACCTTGTAGAAGGCGTTCAGCAGGTGACGGCCGGTAAAGTAACCGCCCGGCACTTCCGGTATGCCCTTCACCGAATCGAACTGCTCCTTCAAATTCTCGTAATCGGTTACCGGCCACGGCAAGCTGTCCAGCGCGTTAATGTTGGCCGTCGGATAGCGGGCGGCCGCTCCCATCAAGCTTTCCATCTCGCGTCCGTAAGCCGTCTGGGTCTCGTCGCTCGTCCACCATTTCATGAACTGCCAGGCCGCGTCCTTGTCTTCCGCGCTCTCGAGCAGGATCGTCGCGCTTCCGCCGCTCGGCACGGAACGGTCGAGCGAGCCGTCCTCCTTCACCGTGCCCGGCACGGGAACGAATCCCCACAGCCCGCGAATTTCCGGCGCAAATACGGTCAGCTGGTTATACGTCGTATAATCGGCGATGCCAATCGGCATTTCTCCCGTCCGGAACCGGTTCGGGAAATCGAACTCTCTTTCCAGCTTGTAATCCGTATAAAACTCGGTCCAAGTCTTGAACGTTTCGATGCCGATCTTCGAATCGAGATCGGACTCCTTGCCGTCGTTCCGGTAAAACTGGCCGCCGTTCTGCAGCAGCAGCGTGGCGTACATGGAGTTCGGCGGAATGTTCTCTCCCGGATATTGGGGCTGCAGCACGAGCGGCATCCCGAAGCTCATATGGTTTTTGTTCAATACCGCGAACAGCTTCTTGATATCTTCCCACGTATTGGGAACTTCAAGCCCGAGCTCGTTCAATATATCCTTCCGGTAAAACAGCATGTTGAACGTTTGCGTTTCCGGCAGCGCGTATACGCCGTCCTGGTACTGATAAGGGACCATCGCGCTCGGACGGAACCGCCGCTCCACTTCCTCGAAGTCCTCGAATTGGGTCAAATCCGCCACGGCGTTCCTCATCGCGTAGTTGACGGGGATGTCGTTGCCGATTTGCATCGCCACGTCCGGTCCTTGTCCCGCCAGCGTCGCCGGCAGCAGCGTCTGCATCTGGACGAGCTTCAGATTGACCGAAATGCCGGTCTGCGGCGTAAACGTCTCGTCGATCATCGCCTTCAGCGTATTCGCCTGGTCGCGTCCGCTTCCGATCCATACCGTAACCGAACGCTCCTCGCCTTTCTCCGCGACGTTGCCGATCTGGTTATAGTCGATAAAGAAGGAATAGGCGAAGGTCGACAATTCATGCTTCAGATTGGGCCAAAAGCCCGCTCCCGTCTTCGGCAGCTTCTTGTCCGGCGAAGCGACATAAATTTCGTCGATTTCAAGCGGCATCTCCCGGGCCTGCAGCAGCCAGGTGCCGAGGCCGCCGGTATTCGTCTTGTACGAGCCCAGCCGTCTTGGAATCGTCTCCGGCTCCTCCACCATTTCGTCCAGCTGAACCGCCATCGTCTTAAGCAGCGCCTCGGAGTCGCCGCTGCCGCCCGACAGCTCGCGCAGCTGCTTGCTGACCCGCTTCAGCCTCTCGCTCTCGCGCTCGAACGTTTCGAGCAGATCCGGAATTTGCTGCTCGACGCGGTAATCCCGGAATTGGTCCGGCGCGGAGCCGGTAATCATCAATATTTTGCGGTACATGGCGTTCAGCGCGAACAGGCTTTCCTCGACCTGGCGGATCAGCTCGGCGAATTCGCCCAGCGTCGTCTCGAGCCGAAGCACATGCTTGCCCTCCTCCAAATAGAACAAGTAAGGCTCCTTGCCGCCCATGACGTCTATCCGATAGTCGTTGCCGTACCGGAACGGCACCCGCTCCATCTCGCGAAACGGAACTTCCCCGTCGATCGTCAGCTTGCGGGTGGAATAAATGCCCCGGACAAAATTTTGCTGCGCCTTGAAGGCGATTTTGTACAGGCCCGTTTCCGGCACGTCGATTTCCCATTCGATCCATTCGCCCGGAATGCGCCAGTTCAGGCCGCCGATCGTATTGACCCTCGTCTGGGATGGGCTGTATGGGGTAACGGCCGGGCTAGAACGCTCCGTCTGCGGGTAAAGCGTCGGCGAAGACTTGGCGGTCGCGTGCTCGCCCTGCACGATGATCAGATGACCGCTCGTTTCCGCGTAACCTTCGTTCCGGTAACGCTTCACCTCTTCCTCATAAGGCAGAGCTTCCGGCTGGCGGTGCAGCTTCAGCTGACGGATCGCCATCGGCTCCTTCTGGGACACGAGCGTCAGCGTATGCTCGCCCGCCGTCAGATAGAACTGGAACGGCTTTTCGTAATACCCTTCCGAATCCTTGAACAGCGCTTCGCGCCATTCCGGATTTTCCTTTTGCCTGGGCCGAAGCTCGTTGCCGCGGTTGTCGCGCTTCACCTCGTCCAGCTCGTTGTCCCATACCCGGTCGAACTGCAAATAAGCCGCTTCTTCGAAGGGGACCTCCCCGTCGATCAGGAGCGAGCGGACAATGCTGGAGCTTTTGCCTTCCACCGGATAATACAAGATCGATATATGGTAGAGTCCCTCCTCCGGGACATTCACTTTCCACTCCACGGAACCTTGCTCTCCGGTAATGAGAGTCGTCCCCTCCATCCCCTCAAACTGCTGCGCCGTATCGAATCCTTCTCCTTCTGTGCGGGCATAGTCCGAAGCCTCTACGATAATTTCGAGGTTCGGCTCGTTGGCGCCCGCGTGCCCGGACGAATATTCGGCATAGTCCAATCCGTCCATGATCATTTGAAACAAGCTGTCGGCATCCACTCCCCAATCCGAGCTGTCCGCGGACGTAGCCGCGCCGTTCTCGTTCTCGGCCGAGACCAAAGGGACGGAAGCCGGCAAACCGAATGCCAGCGCGAAACACAAACCTGCAAGGACGGCGCGTGCCAACCGACTTTTTTTCTTCACTGCGAGTCCTCCTCCCAACTTTCGCCGCATGCCGAATAGATAAAGTCCGTTAAACCGGAAGGGTGTGCCGTATAGCAGCACACCCTCCCCGGTTGCTATGGATTGGCGACTTTCGCCAGCGCGTCCTGCGCGGCTTGTTTATGACTTTCTACTGTTGCCGTTACCGATTTGTTATTTTTAATAATATCGTCCAGGATGGCGTAGAACGGATAATCCGGAATGCCCTCTTCGACGGAAATTTTGCCCGTCCCGTTAATGTGCTCTAGAGCAAATTGAATGTCGCGCTCCGTTTTGTAGCGGGCTTCCAGCCAATCCTGCCCTACATATTCCTCCGTTGGCGGAACGTTGCGCATTTCTTCGAAAATGTGATAGACGATTGCCGGATCCTCGACGCCCTTCGGAATAAACCAGCCGTTCAAAGAGGTGGCGGCGTACGTATGCTGGCCGTCGGATTGCGGACCTGCCGGAATCGGCACGACGCCGGCTTCGAACGTCAGATCTCCGACGCTCCAATCATACTGGATGGACATGGCCACATCGCCGTCCTTGAACGTATTGATTTCATCCCAGGCCATTTTATCGCCTGTTTTGACTTTGTTTACGTTTTCAACATTGACAAGGCGGTTGACGAATTCCAGCGTTTCGATCATTCTCGGATCGGTGGACATATCCGTCATCGTGGCGTCGTCTACGAACGCCACGCCGTTGGAAGCGCCGAAGTGGCGCGCCATGTCGGCCGGCCAGCCGGAAATGCCCCAAGTGTCGTTTTTGCCGTCGTTGTTCGTATCGCGGGTTGCGGCTTTGGCCAGCTCCAAATATTTGTCCCAGGTCCACTCGCCCCGGTCGAACAAGTCTTGCGGATCTTCCAGGCCAAGCTGCTTGAACAGCTCGCGGTTATAGTGAACGCCGACGATGGCCACACCCGGCGGCCAGAAGGCGTATTCGCCGCCGCCGAGCGGAGGCAGCTTCGTTACCAGCTTCTGCTCGTTGTTAATGTCGTTTGCCGATGTGGTGAACTCGCTAAGCGGCAGGAGAAGCCCAGATTTGACGGGCACTATCGCGCGTTTGTATTCCAGTACGACAACATCGGCAAACGGTTCGCCTGAGAGCACGGATGTCGTTAATTTCTCATGATGTTCTTCGAAAGGAGTGGTGATGAATTCGAATTTGAAATTGTACGCTTTCTCCAGCTCCGCCATCTTGTCGAGCCGCGCAATTTCGTTGGCAGTTTCTCCCTTCGGCTTCTCGTCCTCCCACCAGGTTGCGATGCGGATCGTTCTTCCGCCGAGGTCGATCGGCTCCGGCGCTTCCGTCTCTTCGGGCGCAGCGGTCGGATCCGGCGCGTTCGTCGGACCGGAGTTCCCCGGCGAGTTCCCGCCGCCCCCTCCGCTGCAAGCGGTTACAACAAGCGTCAAAGCCAACAGCAAGGTTGAAAGCCATTTCGTTTTTTTCATTTGCAATCCTCCCAATTTGGTTTTGAGTCGAAGTTAAGCCTTTCTCATACTGCCCCTTTTTTCGTTGCAACCCCTTACAAGTAAACGCTTACAACCCCCTTTTAAAAAATAGGCGGCCTCGTCATTCTAGTTGCTCCGCTTAACTTCTGTTGATTACATAACAATAATAACACTATGACCAAAAACAGTCAATATAGATTTTCGTATTATTATTTTGTTATGTGCTTGTTTTTTCGAAGCGTTATGATGTCTATTATTAAAATTATAGTATCGCCACCAAACCATTAGTACCCCCAAAATTAAAGCATTTTTCCTAAAAATTTCAGCTGCGCGCAGGTTTAGAGCGGTTTGCGCGCATGCTGGTCCCGCATTATAAGCTCTCCCGCGATTAATTTGCGTTCGAACGGCTTGCCGCGGTTCGCCAATCTCCACAGCAGCTGGTCGACCGCCCGTTCTCCCAGCCAGCTCTTGTTGATGTCGACCGTCGCCAGGATCGGCTCGTCCTCGTTCGTGTTGTCGAAGCCGGTAACGGCGCAATGCTCGGGCACCTGCAGCCCTCTGCGGCGCAGCTCATGCACCATAAACGCCGCATTGGCGTCGTTCGCGCAGACGTAAACCTCCGGCAGCTTGGCTACCGAAGCCAGCTGCATCAAGATATAAATATCGCTCGCCTCCGGCCCGATCAGCAGCGGGTCCTGGTTCAGCGGGAAGCCGTGCTCTTCGAGCGAGGACTTGAAGGCGAGCCAGCGCTCCTGAAAGCTCGGCGCGTCCCGGATATAGCCGACAAACTGATAGCTGCGGTAACCTTTGCTGATCAGCCTGGCCATCATTTCCCGCATGCCCGAAGCGTTGTCCGTAAATATGGTGTCGCATTGAAACGCCGGGTCCGCGTGATCCACCATAACGGCCGGGATATCCAATCGGCCGATATTGAGCAGGATCGGGGTGGAGATGGTGCCGATCGTAATAATGCCCGTTATCGCCTCCGGATTCAGCAGACTGAACAGGTTGTCGCCGGAAGGCTCGGTGACGGTCAGCACGTCGAGCCCGATCCGGTTAAGCCGGTTCGTAATGCCGTCGAACACCGGCCCCCAATAGGACGATTCCCTGTTCTGATACCGAATGTTCGGAAACAGCACCACAATCGTCCCCGATTGCGGATCCCGCCATTCCGGCTGGAGGGGCGGCTTGGAGGACGCGGGTGCGTCCGGCTGCTTGAAATAGCCGAGCTGACCCGCCGCCTTCAGTATCGTTTCCCGCGTCTTTTGGCTGACGCCCGGCTTGGAGCTTAAAGCGCGGGACACGGCAAATTTGGATACGCCGACCAGATCGGCGATTTCTTGAATCGTGACCTTTTTTCTCATCAGTTGCGTCATCCTTCCTTTTGGACGGTGTTGCGTCATCCTTCCTTTTGGACGGTGTTGCGTCATCCTTCCTTTTGGACGGCGCCCGGGTCAAAACTCAGGCAGCTCGTCAAGCGTCAGCACATAGTCGTGATTGAGCACATACCGGATGTGCTCCTTGTCGTTCTGAATGCCGTCGTCGATAAATTCGCCCGTCCAGGTGCAGAACCAGCTCCAATGCGCCTCGTACAGGCGGAGCAGCTCGGGGTCGGGAATCGGCCCGTTTTCGGTCAGCGCCACCAGCTTTTTGTCCTGTACGAGCCTGACGAGATTGTCGTAGCTGCGGCTGACCGGACCGTAATCGCCGGGCTGCGGATAGGAGTCGACGCTGACGATGTCGACCGTATCGTCGCCGGGATACCATTCCGGCCGCTCGGAGTTCCAGATCCAGATTAAGTTGTTAAGCTGATGCACGTTCGTCAGCCGGTCGTACAGCAGCCTCCAGAGCTCCTTGGCGGGCTCGGGCCCTTTGGCTCCCCACCAGAACCATCCTCCCTCGGCTTCGTGAAGAGGTCGCCACAGTACGGGAACCCGCGCTTCCTGCAGCCGCTTCAGCTGCCCTGCGATCACGTCGATATCCCGGATGATCAGCCGGTATTCCTCCGACTCCGGGTCCGCCAGCGCCTTCTCGACGTCGAACGAGCTGCCTTCGGTATAAAACCCTCTCCACCACGGCTGCTCCTCGGAATCGAACAGTCCCGACGGCGCGTTCCAATGCCAGGCGAACGTGACGATGCCGCCCATTTCATGCCACTTTATCGCGTTTTCTACTTCTTCGGACTTCGATCCCCGCTCGGCTCTGGTCGGCGAATATTCGATCAGGTCAAAGCCCGCGACGGCAGGAAACTTCCCGTAGTTCCAATTCAGCCGCAGCGCGTCCATGTAAGTCTGCTGCCCCGACAAAATCGATTTGCCGTATTGATCGACCAGAAACTTGTGAAGCGCCAGCGCCTCCTCGGAAGCATCCGGATTGACCAGCTTATTTTCCACCGCGTGCGCCGGCCTCGGCGCCGCCTTGCGGATCGAGACATAATCGAGATCGTACCAGCCCCAATACGAGGCAAACCCGATCTCGTTGGCGCCTTCATTCAGCAGCACCTTGCCTGCATACGTTTCCGCAAACGTCTCCGATGCTGCCAGCGGCAAGTCGCCGAACGGCTTGCCGTTCAGGGACAGCCTGGACACCTTGTCTCCGCCGGCGCTTCTGTAGCCGACCGTCAATTCGTACAAGCCTTCCTCCGGCGCATCAACCCGAATGGCCAACGCATCCGTATCGCTGTCAAAGCCCGTTACATATCCCGTGCCGGAGCTGCCGGCTTCGGAAGGGGCCGCTTCCACTCCGTTCATCACGCCGGTTTCCGCTTCGAATACAAGCGCCGGCGCTTCCTTCGGTTCCCCGGAGCATGCGGCCAGGCTGCACGCCGCGAAACATGCCGTTAACGCCGTTATTCCATTTCTGATGCCTATCGCAACCGCCTCCATTTCGCAAACGTTTTCCAAAAGCGCTTACATTTGATCCTAAACATCAAACCTAGAAAACTTTTTATAACAAATTATTTTGTTTTGTTATTCTATCACTAACTTATACGAAAATGTGGTTTCGCGTCAATACCTTCCTCGTCCTCGCGAGTTATTCGTTTAGCATCCGTTGCGCCGATCCTTTCCGATCCCACAACTTTTGAACGATATATCGTTCAAGCTATCGATAGGGCCTTGCCGCTGAGCGATTTGATCGATTTATCGTTCGTTACCCCCGTTTGGTCCATGCCGCAGCTTTGATTTGTACGATATATCGTTCATCTGTTTGAATTTGGGCCGTGCATAACGTTCATTTGAACGATTTATCGTTCATCCCATGGATTGAACCGTGCTGCAGCTTTGATTCGAAACGATATATCGTTCATTATCACCGTATTGGCCTTGCGCCGTTTCGATCCATTCATGCCGAGATCACAGCGATTCGTTTACCGCCTCGGATTCCGATAAAAAAGAATACCTTCCCCCAGAAGGAAGAAGGTATTCCAATCCATGCAGCTCCAATTCGCGTCGGTCTTGCCCATTCGAGCGCCGTGTCGGAGCGGATGTGCCCCAATGCAAAGGGCAGTTACATTAGAGCGACGCCTCCACCGCAGAGAATAGTTACACTGGAGCTACGCCCACCGGCGCAGCGATGCGGTCACCAAGTTACCCAAGGGCGCGATCCCGGATTCGAGCTGTTCAGCATATCGATCAACGGTACGGTGTAAGCGAACAATATGAGGAATACGACAAGCCCGATCCACAATCCCCATCGCTCGAACAGTTTCGGCGTCGCTTCAGCCTTCTCGGCCGTTTCGCCGATCGGATATTCGGTATAGCCTTTCGGAGACCGCATCAGCTCGAACAGCATATAGACGAGCAGCAGCACCCCGGCGAACAATATCGTGCCTCCGATCGCCATCGCGACATGATACGGGATCCAGCCCAACGCATCGGGATGATCCTGGTATGTCGTATAGGTGGTTCTGCGAGGGGAGCCGAACAAGCCGACCGTATGCATCGAGCCCGACATAAATAACATGCCGACCAGCCAAATAATCGTTTGCGCAATGCCCAGCTTGTGCAGCCTTGGCGTCAAGGTCCGGTTCATGACGGCCGGAATGAGCCAGTACGCGATGCCAAAGAAGGTTAAGGCGACGCTGGTCGCCACCGTCAGATGAAAATGTCCCGTCACCCATAGCGTATTGTGCACGACGGCGTTCATTTGGTTGCTGGCGTTGATGATCCCGCCGGCACCGGCCGGGATAAAGACGAGCATGCCCATAAACGGGGCAAAAAAACGAACGTCGCCCCAAGGCATTTTGGAGACCCAGCCGAACAGCCCTTTCGCTCCCTTGGCCCGTCCGGCAAGCTCAAACGTCGCAAACAAGGAAAACGCGGTCATCAGCGACGGAATGACGACCATAAACGTCAGCACGACCTGAATGTATTTCCAGACGGGCGAGATGCCCGGCTCCATCAGCTGGTGATGGAATCCGACCGGAATTGAAAATAGAAGCAGCAGGATAAAAGAAAGTCGGGCAAGTGCGTCGCTGAATATTTTGCCCCCGATCACCTTCGGAATGACGACGTACCAGCACATATAGGCAGGCAGCAGCCAAAAGTATACGAGAGGATGGCCAAAATACCAGAACAGCGTGCGGCTGACCATCACGTCGATCCTCTCAACCCAGCCGAACGACCACGGAATGAACTGGACGAGCACCGTCGCCGCTACGCCGAGCGTCGCAATGAGCCACAGCAGCATCGTCACGACCGACATAAAGGCGAGCAGCGGCGACAGCTTGCCGCGATTGGACGCCTTCCACCAGCGGTACTGGAGAAAGATGCCGATGCCGCTCAGCCAGCTGCCGACGACGACGAGCGCCAGCGCGATATAGAAATACGGCGAAGCCTTCATCGGCGCATAAAACGTGTAAAGCACCGTCGCCTGATTGAGCAAAATAACGACCGTGGCGATCGCCGTGCCCGCCGACATCATCAGGAAGCCGATCCAGCCCAGCCGCCTTGCGCCGGGTAGCAGCCGGCCGCCAAGCGTCTTGGATACGCCGGAAAACAGAAATCCGACGATAAAAAAAGTCGTAAATACGAGCGCCATCAATACGCCGTGCGCGGTCAGCAGCTGATAATAGCCGATTCCCGCCGGCAGCTCGATCATGCCGCCGCGCACGAGCCCTTGCAGCAGCCCGGCGACGGCGCCCAGCAGCAAGGCCGCAAACGACACCGCGAGATGGGCCATCACGAGCCCGGCGTCCCGCCGGTCGAACGGCTGCACGGAATCCGCGCCTTGAACCGATTGCAGTTGAGACATCCGCATACTCTCCTTTAGCTCACGATGATCGTCGTCGACATAAACTCATGGCCGGCACCGCAATATTCGTTGCACAGCACGAGATATTCGCCGGGCTTGTCGAACGTGTACGAGAGCTGATTGATTTCGCCCGGCATGACCATCATGTTGACGTTCGTTCCCGTAATTTGAAAGCCGTGGACGACGTCGCTGCTGGTGATATGAAAGTTGAGCTTCGCCCCCGCGGGCACTTCCAGCTTCTCCGGCTGATAGCCGAACGCGTAAGCGACCATGTGCACGTCGTATTCGTTGTCCCCGGCCGGCACTAGGCCGGGGTTGTCGAACGGCGGCGTTTCCGCGACGCGGTCCGGGTCGATTGCATGATGATGGCTGGTCGGAGGCTGCATACCGCTGACGAACGCTCCCGCTCCGATCACCGCCAGAAACAGAATCAGCATCGCAATGCCGATCACGAGCCAAATTTTTTCCAATCGATGTATATGCACCTCACTACCCCCTGGCTAGAAATAAAACGTAGACTCCGAGCCACGATCCCGCGATGATCGCGGCAAGCAGCAGCACGGAAGCGAACGTGCCTTTCAGCGGCTGCTCGCCGCCGCGGTCATGGCCGCGATTGTTGTCCGCCACTTGCGAAGCACCTCCCGTACGTTACTGAACGATCAGCTTGCCGACCATATCGCCATGCCCGCCGCCGCAAAAGATCGAGCAAATATACATAAACTCGCCGGTCTTGTCGGCAACGAAGCTGATCGTTTTGCCGCCCTTCACTTCCTTGTCGTAGCCTTCCACCTTCAAGGCGTGGTTGCCTTGCGAGTTTTTGAGCGTCAGCTTGACGGTATCGCCTTTGTTTACTTTAATTTCCGTAAGATCAAACGCAAAGTTGGTTGCATCGATCGTAAATTCCTTTACTTGTCCGCCCGAGGCGCCTCCGCCTCCGTCTGCTCCGCCGGCAGAGCCGGAGCCTCCGTTTTCGCCGCCGCCGCATGCCGTCAACGCCAGCATGGCCACAAGCGCAGCCCCCAGCCATAAAATCCATTTGTTCATGTTTGGCATCCTCCTCGAAATATGTCGTTCGGCACATCGCCTCACGTCTCCAGTGTAGGTCCGAGGGCCCCCAGGCTGCTGTGATATTTGTCACCGGAAATGTGGCGTCTTTATGTACGCGCGCAAAAAAAAGCTCCCGCCGCCGCCGAATGGGCAGCAGGGAGCTCGATCAGAACGATGATGTGCCGGACCTGAGGCTGAGCGTTTTGCGGTACTCCCGCGGCGTGCAGCCTTCCCGCTTCCGAAAGCATGCCGTAAAATAAGCCGCTTGCAGAAAGCCGGACTCTTCCGCAATTTGCCGAATCGACAGATCGGTCTGCAGCAGCAGGCGCTTCGCCTGCTCCAGCCGGTATAGAAGCAAATATTCCATCGGCGCGCAGCCGAAATGCTGCCGCATGCAGCGGGCGACATAGACCGGGTGGAAGTTGATGGCCGCTCCCAGCTCGTCCGCCGTAATGCGGCTGCGGTAATGCTCCCGCAAATACGAAGCGGCCCGGTCGGCCGCTTCGGCGGCGGGAGACGTCGTTGACGAACCCGAAGCGGACGCCGCCAAGCGGCGCAACACTTCCTGGAACAGCAGCTGCTGCTCCCACCTGACCTCGTTCCGGTGGCTGTCCCTTTCCATCATGACGAGCTGATGCAGCAGCGGATACAGATCCGCGGCATTGCGAAGCTTGACGAACTGCGGAATGGCCAGTTTGATGCGGGGCATGCGGTTTTCCCCGAACGGCGCGGCGACGAATTCCTCCTCCTGCAGCTCGGCGCCGTCGCATACGCTCCATGGGCCCGCCGTCTGAAAATGCAGCCAATACGTGCTCGTCAGCTCCTTGCAGCCGGCGGTCGGATAATGGTGCAGATCGGGCCGCAGCAGAAGGGCGTGGCCTTCCCGCACTTCATAGGTGCGCTCCTCTTCCCCGATATACATGCAGCCTTGCTTGACGACGATTAAATCGAACTCGCCGATGGCAACGCGCTCCGGATGTTTTCTTCCCGGTCCCGCAAGGCTGTGGCCGCTGTTGATATAGTGCGGCAGCGGCAGCGCATGGAATTGGATGATCGTCATCGCTTTTCGTTCTCCCGTTCGGCCGAAAGTTGGTATTTTAATAGTTTCAGTTGCCGTTCTCATACTTTCGTCGCTTTCTACCCCCTATAATATACCGTAATTGCAAAGGAGGCGATAGGTTTGAATCAAAGCGCTTACAATCATTTTCGCTTGGCGGTTTACTGCACGGCCGGCTGCCTGAACGGAAGCATGGAGCGTCTGGAACAGGAACTCGATTTTTTCCTTAAACATCTGAAGCTGTCCAAAGTGTATATCGAAAACCATCGCGGGGATACGTCGTTAAGCCGGGAAAGACTGCTGGAGCTGAAACGCTGGTTCAACGAACGCGGCATCGAAGCGGCCGGCGGCATAACGCCGACGCTGGGCAAAGCCTACCGTCCCGGCTACGAGCGGCTGTTCGGGGGCATCTGCTACACCGATCCGGCATCCAGAGACAAGTTCAAGGAAGCCGTCGTTACGGCCGCTTCCGTTTTTGATGAAGTTATTTTTGACGATTTTTTCTTTACGAACTGCGGCTGCGACGACTGCTTGGCGCAAAAAGGAGATCGATCGTGGGAGCAATTCCGGCTGGAGCTGATGGCGGAGGTGTCGGAGGAGCTGATCGTCAAGCCGGCGAAGGCGGCCAACCCGAACGTGAAGCTCGTCATTAAATACCCGAACTGGAACGAGTCCTACCAAGCTTCGGGCTACAATACGGAACGGCAGCCCCTAATCTTCGACGAGGTATACACCGGAACGGAGACCCGCGACCCGGCGATCAGCCAGCAGCATATCCCCCGTTACGCCTCGTATTCCCTACTGCGCTGGATGGAAGAGCTGAAGCCCGGAGGCAACGGCGGCGCCTGGTTCGACAATCTCGACTGCACGTATCTCGACTATTATTTGGAGC
The DNA here is from genome assembly GCA_937895345.1 of uncultured Paenibacillus sp. Classification (GTDB taxonomy): domain Bacteria; phylum Bacillota; class Bacilli; order Paenibacillales; family Paenibacillaceae; genus Pristimantibacillus. The sequence continues at coordinate 53,412 of CALAWP010000054.1, forward strand.
AGGCCGATTTGAGCGTATTCGGCAAAGCGCGCGAGCTTACGCTGTTTTGCTATTCGCTTCTGAAGGACAGCGTGCACGTGCCGGCCCTCGGCTTCCGCCTCGGCAAGCTGGATGAAGCGGCGGGCCGGCTCGGCGGGCCCGTCGGAGTGCGCGTATATGAGCCGCATCATGCAAGCGGCGAAGATCATTTATACGATTATTTGGGCATGCTCGGCATTCCGATGGAGCTGACGCCGCATTTTCCGGACGGCGGACAGCCTTTGCTCGTCACCGCCAACGCCGCCTGCGACCCCGATATTATCAGCCGGATGGACGCGCATTTGCGCGGCGGCGGCAACGTGGTCATGACGTCCGGATTTCTTGAGCGGATGTACGGCAAAGGGGCCGAACGGTTCACGACGCTGCGCCCGACCGGCAAAAAGCTCGCCGTGCAGCGATTTGCAGTCGAAACGTCCAGCTGCACGTTCGATCGGTTTTCGCATGCCGACGGGGAACTGCTGTATCCGGTCTTTGATTACGCCACAAACGGAACCTGGCAATCCGTCGTCGCTTTGAAGGGGCACAACAATATCCCGGTGCTCATGTACGACAACTACGGCAAAGGCAAAATCCACACGCTGATCGTGCCGGACGATTATGCCGACTTGTGGAGGCTTCCCGCCGAAGCGCTCCAGCCGATCCGCAGCGCCTTGCTCGGCGGCCTGCTGCCTTACGCCCTGGAAGGTCCTTCCCGCGCCGGCTTGTTCGCATACGACAACGACGTCCACATCGTATCCAACTTTGCCGAATTGCCGCGCAAATGGCAGCTGCGCTTGCCGCCGGGACGTTCGTTGTCCGCAGCCGGATCGACTTCTGACCGCCGCCTTCGCGCCGTCGCCAAGACGGAAGACGGCGCGAGTCTGTACGAAATCAAGCTGGCGCCATTCAGCTTCATCCAGCTGCAGGTCGACTGACCGCAGTCCCGGAATAGCGACCTGAGAAAAGCGGGCGGTTTTCGTGTCCTGCGGCTGGCAGCTGCGCCGGCAGGCGGCACGATCCGTCCAGGGCTCGCCGCCTGCCGGAAGCAACGGTTCGGACCGCCTTATCTCGGACTCTCCGTTTTGACTTCTTCCGGCAGCTTCCGCGACGCTTCGGGCACGCTGCGCGTGGAGGGCTCGATCAGCTCGGTGGAGCAAATCGTAATATTCACGCGGCCGCTCCCCGCATACGCCCGGATCAGCACCGGATCGCTGTATGGATTTTCGAATACAAAATCGGGCCCGTACCAGCTGACCGTCGCATCCCTTCCGGGAGGCACGTAATGGATTTTGCGGCTGTGGGAAAATCTTTCGACAATTTTAAGTCCCGCCCGGTCGGCTGCGTTGAACAGCGTAGACGACACCTGACAAATGCCTCCGCCCACATCCTCGTTCATTTCGCCCCTTACGATGACTGGCGCTCTAAGATACCCTTTTTCTTTTGTCCGCTTGCCCAGCGCTTGATTGAACGAAAATCGTTCTCCCGGAAACACGACGTAATTGTTGAGCGTGCGCGCCGCCAGCGCAATATTGGAGGAACGGTTGCGATTGCCGTTGTTGTAATACGTTACGTAGCTCCCGATCGTCTTCGCCTTAATGGCCGATAGAAGCTCGCTGTCCACGCGCGGGTAAACGGACCGCTGCCGCAATTCAATCGCTGCCAAAAAACTGCCTTTGAAAATCGTTTCTGTCCAGCACGTTTCCCGGCTTTTCCGGAACGATCCCTCCCGCCCCGTTCAACGCCGCGTTAACCGGCGGAAGATCCGTCCGCTTGGCGATGCCGTCCATCAGCGCATTCAGCTTGTTATCGTCCACCATCGGCACGCCGGGCAGCGGATATATGTAATCGCCGGTTTGCACTTCCATGACAACTTCGCCCCGATGCTCGATCCGCACCGAACCGCCTCCGTTCGGCTGCTGCAAAACAAGCCATGCGGCTAGCAGCCAATTCCAAAGCATACGCTCAGCCCCTTGACTTCGAAGTTAACTGAGTTAGTATGCGACGGACGAAATTTTCCATTCATGTCCGCTCCCGTGAACGTCCCGCAGCCTAATCTTGAATGCGGCTTTCTAACCGCTCAGCGACGGAGACGACGCGGCGAGGCTGGCTGCACGGCGCTGTCGGCGATCAAGCGAACTGGCATTTTTAAGCGTTGGCCGAGGGTAGCGATACAGTTAACTAGCGGAATTAAAGAGGCCGGCGAGGATAGCGATCCAGCGAACTAGCGGTTCACGCGGTGAATTGTCGAACTTGGGCGATAAAACGTTAAGCTGCAGTGCGGTCATTTCCAATTGCTTGAACGTAATTTCGTCTAAATCAACACTGCAGCAGGGCCAAAGCTATGCTTATGAACGATAAATCGTTCATAACAACGCTCCAGTATGGCCAAGTCCATAAATTTGAACGATTTATCATTCAAATCTACTGTTGCAGCACGGGCAAAGCCATTCTTTTGAACGAAAAATCGTCCACGTCAGCGCTGTTGAGTGACTAAACCCAAACGAGTAACGTTTTAAGCTGAATGGTTGAGGTAAGAACGGTTGCAGCGGCATATTGAAGATTCGTCAGCGAGGGAGTATCGTTTTGTACTGGATGATTGTAGGGTTACGGGGGTGCGGGGAGGGCGTATTGACTATTGTGATCCTGCGGCGATTAGCTCTGTGAAGGTCCGGCTATGAGAGAGCTGCGTTCGTGCGGAAAAAACGCGTTCGAGCAAATAGCGCGGGCAAGGGTGAACTCGCATAAGCTTGAAAGCCCGTTTAGCGACTCGCGCCCGTTGATCGAACAGCCCTGCTTGGCGAGGGCGCCCGACGAAAGACTGAATGAAGCTGCGCACTCATTCGAGCGAGCGCTCTGAGGAGCGGAAGGCCCGTGAGAGACTGCAAGAAGACTCCCCGAGCCTGAGCCGATCATAGCGCCAGCGCCTTCTTGACGGCGGCCAGCACTCGATCCTCGCTTAACGGCTTGATGACGAAGTCGACGGCTCCCGCGGCGATGGCGTCGATGACCATTGTTTTCTGGCCCATCGCGGAACAAACGATGATGCGGGCGCCGCTGTCCTGGCCGGTAATGAGCCGCGTCGCCTCGATGCCGTCCATTTCCGGCATCGTAATGTCCATCGTCACCAGATCGGGCTTGTGCATCTCGTACATCCGGACCGCTTCCTTTCCGTTGCCCGCTTCGCCCGCAATTTCGTAGCCGTTCGACTGCAGAATGCTTTTCATCATCATCCGCATAAATGCCGCATCGTCAACTACCAATATACGCTTCACCTGTGCACAGCCTTTCTTGTATGCTGGGCAACAGTATACCAACCGACTCTAAACAAATTCTGAAACTTTGTCCAAAGCTTGGTGCGTCCACTATGCGTGACAGTACGGCCCTGCGCTTGCCACACCGTGACGGTACGGCCCTGCACTTGCCACACGTGACAGTACGTCCCCTGCGCTTGCCACACGTGACGGTACGGCCTCTGCGCCTTGCCACAGTCGCACCCCCTTGGGAAGAGGGTTCTGCTCAAGCCTGTCCATGCGCATGACATCCCTTCGCCGCACATGGAACCCGAAGAAGCGCGCTCCCGAGAAGCGCGCTTCGAGTTCCGACGCGTCCGCCTGACGTCTCCCGGACGTTATGGGATGGCCGCGTACAACGTATTAATCTCGTCGATATATTTGTCGCCGCCGCTGCTGCGCCAAAGCGCGATCGCGTCGTCCAGCCCCTTGTCGTCGATTTGGCCGACAATATATTGAATTCGGGCGTCGGCGATAATATTGTCGAGCTGCTGCCCCATCTGCGCATAGACTTCGGAAATAAGCGGCTCTGCGGGATTGCTGACGACAATCTCTTCGTTCGCCAGCTGTACTTCCGCAATCTTTGCGTTAATTTCCGTCATCTCCAGCGTCGGAGTCGCAGGCCCGATAAAGGTCAGCATTTGGTTCAGGCTTTCCATCTCCTTCACCAGCGCTTTGTCCTCCGGCGTCGTCAGCGGCTTGATATATCCGTCCACCATCTCGTAGTGGCGCCCTTCGATGCCGTAGCCAAGCAGCATTTGCATCTCGACGTCGCCAAGCTGGTCCAGGAACGTCAGCACCCGCTTCAAGTCGTCTTCCGTCTTGACGGCCGACTTGGATACCGCGAGGACGTTGGCGTAGCCGGAAGTCGGCATATCGCGGTGACCTTTGGGACCGACCGGCGCCTGGAACACGTCCACGTAAGGCGTATCCCTCGCCTCCTTCTCCTGCATCTTGTTGTCGATGCGGCGAGCCGCGTCCGCCACGTCGACCATCACGCCCGCCTGTCCGTTGACGATCGGATCGAGCCATACCGCAGGATCCATGACCGCGAAATCTTCGTTGACCAGTCCTTCGTCATACAGCTTTTTGAAAAATTTGAGCGCTTCCTTGTATTCGGGCGTCATATGGGCAGGAATCAGCTTGCCGCTTCCGTCCTCTCCCCATTTGTTCGGCACGCCGAACCAAATTTGCATAATGTCCCACGGACCGGCGTATTTGGACACGACCATGCCGTATGTATCGTCCTTGTTGTTGCGGTCGGGATCGTTTTCCTTGAACGCCTTCAGCAGCGCATAAAATTCGTCGATCGTCTTCGGCTCGCTCATGCCTACGTTCGCCATCCACTCGCGGTTGATCGTCACGCCCATCCGGCCGAGCGTCCGGCCCCGGTAAATGCCGAACGTCTTGCCGTCGACGGAGGAGTTGTTCAGAATGATCGGGTTGGCCTGGCTCAAGTTCGGATAATCTTTCAAATATGGGCCGAGCTCCCAGAACGCGCCGGTCCGGGCCGCGTTAATATAGCTGGCCGAGTTGCGGTCGACGACCATAATATGCGGCAGCCGCCCCGACGCCAGCGTAATGTTCATCTTGTCCCCGTAAGAGCTGTTCGGCACGAACTGCATATGGATTTCCGTATTCGTATATTGCTCCAATGCCTGAATGACCGGACTGCTGCGATCCGGAAGCTCCGTGTTGAAGGCAGGGACCATAATGTCCAGCTTCAGAGGAGGCAGCGTCTCCGCGTTTCCGTCATCGGCTCCCCCGCTGTCCGCCGTACTTTGCGGCTTTGAAGCTGCCGGCTTGTCGCCGTTCGCATTTCCCCCGGAGCATGCCGCAAGCAGCACCGACATCATCATCACCGCCGCGAGCAGCAGCTTGCCGGATAGTTTCCACACTCGGTCCTTCGTCATTTCATCATTCCTCCCTATAATTGGTCAGGCATCCGACGGACGACCGCCGTTACCCTTTGATGGAGCCCAGCAGAACGCCTTTGGCAAAGTGCTTTTGAAGAAACGGATATACGCACAAGATCGGCACGGTGCCGACGACGATCACGGCCATCTTGACCGCTTGGTCCGGCGGCGTTACAAAATTCGGATCCATGTTGCTCAGATCGCCGACCGCCAGCTGGGACAGCATCACGATTTCCCGCAGCATTACCTGAAGCGGCCATTTCTTATGATCGTTCAAATAAAGCAAGGCGGAAAAGAAATTGTTCCAGTGCCCGACAGCGTAAAAAAGGCCGAACGTCGCAATTACCGGCTTCGACAACGGGAGCACGATGCGCCACAGCACGCCCAGCTCCGTGCAGCCGTCGATGCGGGCGGATTCCTCCAGCCCCGGAGGCAGCTGTTGAAAGAAATTGCGAATAATGATCAGATTGAAAGCGCTGATGGCGCCCGGCAATATGACGGCGGCGTAGCTGTCGATCAGCCCCAGCTCCTTGACGACCAGATAACCCGGAATCATGCCTCCGCTGAACAGCATCGAAAAAATGATCATATTCATAAACAAACGCCGGCCCATCAAATCTTTGCGCGAAAGAGAGTAGGCCATCGTCAGCGTAAAAGCGAGGTTCGTCAGCGTGCCGGCGACCGTTATAAAGACGGAAACGCCAATGCTGCGAAAGATCGTATCCGACGAGAAAATATACTGATAGGCGGCAATGGACCAATCCCGCGGAATAAGGAAAAAATCCCGTTCCGTCAGCTCCGCTTCCGTGGCAAAGGAGCCGGCGATCATATAAACGAACGGCAGCGCGGCGACCAGCGCAAACGCCGCCAGCGCGATATAATTGAAGCCGTCGAAGAGCCGTTCGCCGACGGTGCGGTGTTTGCTTACCATTCGTTTCGCACCCTCCTTACGTTTCGTTAGTACAGCCCTTCCTGGCCGAACCGCTTCGCCAGCCAGTTGCTGCCGTAAATAAGCACGATGCCGACGACCGACTTGAACAAGCCGATGGCCGTCGAATAACTGAACGCCCCTTGCGTAATGCCGACGAAATACACGTAGGTATCGAATACATCCGCCACGGAACGGTTAAGCGAGTTGGTCATCAAAAAGATTTGCTCGAAACCGTTGTCGAGAAAATTGCCGAGCCGCAAAATGAGCAAAATGACGATCACATGGCTGATCGCCGGAAGCGTCACATGCCACAGCCTCTGCAGCCTGCTGGCGCCGTCCACGATCGCAGCCTCGTACTGCTCGACGTCGACCGAAGCCAGCGCCGCCAAAAAGATGATCGTGCCCCAGCCCGTCTCCTTCCACATGATCTGCAAAATGATCATCGGCCTGAACCAGTCCGGGTCCGACAAGAAGTTGATTTTTGCGCCGGTCAGCTGCGCAATCAGCTCGTACAGGACGCCGCCTTGGGGCGTCAGAAACACGTAGGTCATGCTGGCCACAATGACCATCGAGATGAAATGCGGCACATAAACCATCGTTTGCACCAGCCGCTTGAAGATGGCGATTCTCAGCTCGTTCAGCAGCAGCGCGACAATAATGGGGGCCGGGAAAAAGAAGACGAGATCGTAAACCGCCAGCAGAAACGTGTTGCGCAGCAGCCTCGTGAAATCGGGATTGGAAAAAAACACCCGGAAATGCTCGAACCCTACCCATTCGCTGTTCCAGAACCCGACAAACGGCTGGAAGTTCTGAAAGGCGATGGCGACACCCCACATCGGCAAATACTTAAAGACGATGAAATAGAGCAAGCCTGGCAGCAACAAGATGTACAGCCATTTGTCCCGCCTAAGTCGGACTGCCCAAGCCGGCTTCATCAATAACGCATTCCTCCTTCACTTCGATTGGTTCGATTGGACGTGCCGTTTCCGGCTTCATAAGCGGCCTGGTCTCCGGAAGACGGTTGACGCACAACAGCCGGGAAGCGGCTCCGTGGTTTGAAGTATCCATGAAAACGCTTACCGAATCAATTCTACATTTTTGCATCAAAAAAGCCTTGAAAATCAAGGCTTCTCGAACCGCCATTCCACCTTTTTGCGCAGGTGCACTTTTTTGTCACCCGCCCGAATCGCGGTATTCGCTAGGCGTAATGCCGACCAGCTTTTTGAATATCCGGTTAAAATAACGCTGCTGGTAGCCGACCGCCTCCGCGACGTCGTTAATTTTCATATCCGTCCCTCGGAGCAGCTCCTTCGCCTTTGCGATGCGCAGCCCGGTCAAATAATCGATAAAGTTGATGCCAGTCACCGACTTGAACAGCCGGCTCAATGCATAAGTGCTCATGCCGGCCAGGTCGGCGCAGCTTTCCAGCGAAATATCCTCCTTATACCGGGACTTGATATATTGAATCGTAGCGTCGATCACCTGCTTCTGCTGAACGCCGGCTCTGGCCTCCCGTTCGTACAAATACGGGAAAATGACCTTTTCCTTCATCCAGCGAATCATCATGCCGGGCTCCTTCATTTTCGAAAGCCGTTCAAACCGGTTTTCGCCGCCGTACAGCCGCGCCGGGTTAATGCCGGACTCCAGCATCATATGCTGAATGCTTCCGAGCAATTGAAGCATGTTTTGCTGAATTTGCAATTCGGTGCCGCCTTTGTCCACCGCCTCCTCGACAAACCGCTCCAGCAGCTTTTCCGCAATCGGACCTTCGCCGCTTCTTAAAGCGCCCAGCAAATCCATCTCCAGCTCGAACGGATAAGCGGCCGCGGCGTCATCGATGTCTTCGGCGAATTCGGACAGCTCGATCACCTGATTCCGGTTGACGAACTGCCGGAAGCCGGCGGCGCGCTCCAGCTCCAGCATAACGGCCCGCATTCGCTTGACGTCCGCCTCCGCACGGCTGACGGCGACCGTAACCTGCATGCGCAGCAGCCGGTTGACCGCCGCCGTGACGTCGTCGGACATGTCGCGGAGCTCGCTGGCGATGTCCAGATGATCGGGTGCGATGATAAACAAACCGACCGAGAGGTTATGAAAGTTCATGGCGTGAAATTGCTCAAAACGGCTGGAGGCCAGCTCTTCGGCAATATTATAGGCGGCGAACGTCACCAGACTTTCGTCGTCGGACGTCATCGGAATGTCCATCCGGTCCATCCCCGTCAACCGGATTTGCATCAGAACAAATAAATGATGGTCCACCTGCCAGCCTAACCGGCGCATCCTTTCCCGCAAATCGTGCTCGGAATACGACAGCAGATGTCCTTGAAGCAGCTGCAGCAAAAACCCTTCCCGCAGCAGCGGCTGCTGGCTCCGGAGCTTCTTCTGCAGCTCCAAGCTTTCGACGGCCGTTTCCCTCCACGCCATTTCGATAACTTGAAATTCGTCCTGGCCCTGCTGCGGCGAAAGCTCGGGATGAAGCGCGCGCAGCAGCCGGGCTACCGGCGAATACATGCGCAGCGATACGAGCCAGGAGAGCGCCAGCGCGAGCAGCAGGCTGGCGGCGCTGATGGCCACAATAATTTGGGACAGCGCCACGATGGGCGAAGTAATGCTCGACATCGGCGATGCGGAGACGTACGTCCATTCGCTGTCGATGCGATGGAGCGAACCGTAGGAGACCGAATACGACGTCCCTTCGTGCGCCATCACAAACGTTCCCCGCTTGTCGCGCCCCGGCGTGATGCGTTCCTTCAACGCTTGCTCCAATCCGGCTTCGGCCGGATTGTCCGAGATCAGCGTCTGTCCGCGCGCGTTCAACAGAAACGTGACGCCCTCGTTATACGGCGTCATCGTCCGGAGCAGATTGATCAGCTTGTCGCGCTTGATCGACACGGTCAGCACGCCGAACGGGGCGCTGCTCTCCCCCGGCACCTTGTGCACGAGAACGAGCGGATACTCCGGCGAGCTTACGGCATGCTCCGCAGCTTCCGCGCCGCCGCCGGCCGCCTCCTCCGCATGCTCCAGCCAATAAACCCTCCTCGGGTCGTCCAGCAGCGAACGGTAGCCTTCCGTCGTGTCCGGGTCGTAGATCCGATAATGCTCGGTCTTGAATACGACCGGAACTTCGCGGTCGACATACAGCTCGACTTCATGAATGAGCGGATGGGAGCCTTGCATGACGACAAGCGATTTGCTGATGTCCCGGGTTTCCTGAAATTGATAAATAAAATCCAGATGCTGCAGGCTGTAGCCGAAGCGCGGACTGAAGGCCCAATGCGACAAATCCAGCTCCAAATAACTGAGCTGGTCGTCCACGTTTTGAATCCGCTCTTCAATCTGGCTTTGATGCAGCGCGCTCAGCTCCTCCTCCAGCTGATTGACGCTGAAAAAATAAATGCAAAGTCCGGTAATCAGCCCCGGAATGCTGGCCGTCAGCAGCAGCCATACGAGACTTTTTCGGTAAAACACGCCCTTTGTGCGATTCCCGGCACCGGCACCGGCGCCGGCTCCGAACCGGCTTCGATTCGGCCGCAGACTGGTTCCGCTTGTCATCGCCCGCACCGCCTTTCTATGTATACGCTTTCACAAATGATTGCCCTAAGCCGCTAATTTTCCTATACTCCATTATCTCATATCGCTGGGCGCCATCATACCGATTTTTCCGGTCAAATCGGCTACATATTAGAGAAGCCGCCGTTAGTTGGACGGCGACTTCTCCCTTTCCTCGATCGATTCCGATACTTCGCGCATGATCGTCGTTCCGCCCCCGTCCAGCCATTCCTCGACGAAAGCGTCGAACGCGTCCACCGGCAGCTCGCCGGTTATAATTTTGAGATACGTTTCCTGCTCCAGCCGCTGCAGCCGTTCTCCGAACTCCCGGATGGCGGGCGTGCTTCCATAGAACAAGCTTTCCTTGCGGACCATCTCGGTTTTGCTGACGGCTCCCCCGAGCATGTAGGCCTGCGTGGTGCTCCATGCCTCCATATCTTTGCGGGGATTTTCCGTCTCGCGCAGCAAATTGTTGTAGAGCATCCGCGTATCCGGATCCAGCTTGTCGGGCGTAATCTCGCCGTTAACCGTCTGTTTGAGCAAATCGTGCCGCATGACGACGGCATCGGGATAATCCAGCAGCAAATTAAACGGATAATAGTTGCGGAGCTGGATGCCGATCTGCTGCGCCTTCGCCCGTATTTCGGCCGTATGGTCGTCATCCGGCGCCGCGTTGCGTTCAAGGCGCGTCATCAGGTTCAGCACCTTCAAGGCCGCTTCGGGATGCGGATAGTCCTTGCGGACGACGATATAATGATCCGTCACGGGAGCCGTGCGGGTTACGAATTTCCCGTCCTCGTCCAGCGGAACGGCGTATACCCGCCACTCCGCTTTCGTATCTTTGGACACCGAGTCGTTCAGCGGAAAATAAGGCGCCCACCACGGACCGAAAAACAATCCGGCCTTATTGTCCGACACTTCGTAGCTGACGTCTTTGCGCAGCATAAACTCCTTATCGATGACGCCGCTGCGGTACCATTCCGCCAGCAGCGCCAGCGCCCGCTTGGCCTCCGGCTGGATGGAGCCGTAGACGACATGTCCTTCTTCGCTTCGAATCCAGCTTTTTGGAAACGCCTTGTAAGCGGCAAATACCGAATCGAGACCGTACAATCCGGTCTGCTTCTGGCTGAATACAAGCGATTTGTCCACCGGAATGCCCATCGTGTCGGGTTGGCCGTTGCCGTCCGGATCGTTCTCCATAAACGCCTTGACCGTCAAGGCAATGTCGTTCAGCGTCCTCGGCACGGGCAGCGAAAGCTTGTCCAGCCAATCCTGCCGAATCCAAAGGTAGGTCGGCGCATCCGCCTCGATCGCCACGTTGGGAAGTCCATACAGCTTGCCGTCGATCGTCGCTTCCTTCAGCGCTTTTCCGTCGGTCGCATCGTAGATGGACCGGACGAGCGAGGAGGCGTAACGAGGGTAGATGTCGGTCAAGTCCGCCAGCGCATCCCGTTCGGCCAGCGTCCGGAATTGCTCGCGGTTGACGATGAACGCGTCGGGCAAATCGTTGCTTCGAATCGCCAGGTCGAGCATATTGTTGTACTGCTCTTCCCCGCCGGCTTCCCAATCGTATTTGATAATGACGCCCGTCTTGTCCTTCACGTAACGGAGCATAAAATTGTTGTCTCCCATATCGCCTTCCGGCAGCTCGATATCGGTATACGAGTAGGCTACTCGCATCATGACCGGCTGATCGTACGGCAGTTCCCCCGGCTCCGCCTGCTCCGTCTCGCCTCCGCCGGACCGGCAGCCTGCAAGCAAAGCGCAGGCCAGCGCGCAGCACAAGCCCAGCCTCAGCCGCCGCATTCTCCCGTTGTTCCCGTACCCGTTCACGTTCCGCCCCCCTCCTGCAATTGCTGCAGCGATCGGTATTCGGTCGGATACAGGCCGACCCGTTCGCGGAATGTCCGGCTGAAATGCTTGTGATCGTCGAAGCCGACGATTCCGGCAATTTCATGGACGGACAGTTCCGATTCCAACAACAGAGACTTGGCATGATGGATGCGCATGCTGCGCAGCATATCGCCGAATGAAACGCCGGCAAACCGCTTGAAGCATTGGCTGAAATAACTTCGGCTCATGCCGACCTGCTTGGCGACGTCGGCCTGATTCAAATTGCGGCAAGCTTGTTCCTTCATATACGCCAACGCCTGCAGCAAGCAAACCGCGACGTCGCGGGATAGCGACAAATCCGCCGCCCGGCGCTGTACGGCAAGCGCCATGTCGGACAGCATCGTCCGCACCTCTCTCCAGCTTCGCAAAGGGCGGTTTGCCAGCAAGCTTTCGCGTTCGTCCGCCTCCCAGTCCAAATACGTCCGCCAATCACGCGCCAGCTCTTCCGCCATGCGCGTCAGCCGGACCGGCGCCATGCGGCCGTTTTCCAGCTTATCGACAAGCAGCTTCCATTCCTTTCCGTACAGCAGCCATTTCATTTTGTTCCATTCCTGCACGGCATCGGCGCCGGAATCGCCGCCTTCCCGTCCTCCGTTTCGCAGCTCGGCGAGCTCCTCCAGCTTCACTTCCTCAGGGCCGTTGTCGTCAGCGGCGTAGAAAAGATAATGCTCCAGCGTTTCCGCCAGCAATTGTTCCGCATCCTTCTTGGAATAGCGGCCGGACGGCGCGATATAGACCGTCTGCCAGCCGGACGGCACCCGTTCCCGCAGCGCAGAGGCCCAGTCCGGCAGTCCCGGCTCGCCGCACCAGGAAATGCGGATATCCGGCTGCAGCGGAACGAAGCCCCAGCTTTCCGGCAAATATCCGCCGGACTCGCGGCCGCCCGCTCCGCGGCCAAAGCAGGCGACCGCTCCCCGAAAGCCGGCTTCCTCCGCCGCCTGCCGGGCCGCCTCCCTGGCAAGGCGCGTTCGGATTCGCTCCATCGTTTCTTCGACGTTGGCTTTGTTCAGCAGCGTCTTGACGATATAATCGATCGCCCCGATGCGGAGGGCTTCCTGGATGTAATCGAACTCGTGATGGCAGGTCAGAATGACAAATTTGACGGCCGGAAACCGGCGCTGAGCTCTTCGCATCAGTTCAAAGCCGGAGATGCCCGGCATCGTAATGTCGACAAACATAAGATCGATGTTTTGCTCCTCCAGCATGGATAACGCCGTATAGCCGTCCTTGGCTTCGCCGACGATCCGGATCCCGAACGCATTCCAGTCCGTCATCGCAATAAACCCTTGCCGGGCCAGTTTTTCGTCATCCACCACCAACGCGTTGATCATTGCGCTCCCTCCTCGATCCTGCAAGGTATGACTACCGACAACCGGGTGCCCTTGCCCGGCTCGCTCGTCACCGTGAGCAGCTCCCCGTTGCCGTAAAACCGCTCAAGCAGACGCTTGACGTAACGAAGGCCGATTCCCATGCCGATCAGCGAATCTTCGGCGCCCGTGCCCAGCAGCTGCTCCCGCTTGGCGGCATCCATGCCCGGCCCGTTGTCCTCCACGGCCAGCTCCAGCCGGTCCCGGCCGTACCTCGCCGCCGTTATGCGAATGAGGCCGTGCTCCTCGTTCTTGCCATGGTAAATCGCGTTCTCCACCAGCGGCTGCAGCAAAAAGCGGGGCAGCGGCAAATGGAGCAGTTCGGGATCCGCTTCGATGACGAAATCAAGCTCGCCCTCGTAACGGATGCTTTGAAGCTCGATATAATTGCGAAGGGCGCCGATCTCGTCCCGCAGCGTGACGATCAGGCTGTGCTTGCCCATGTTGTAATGGAGCACCTGCACCAGCAGCGTGACGATGCGGTCGATATCGTCCTGCCCGTTCGCGCGGGCGAGCCATTGCACGGAATTAAGCGTATTGTGGAGAAAATGCGGATTGATCTGACTTAGCAGCTTTTCCGTTTCGAGCCGGCTCTTGTTGCGCTCGTTGCGCGCCATTTCCTCGATCAGCTCGTTAACGGTCGTCTTCATCGTCTGGAAATTGGCGAGCAGCTGGTCGAACTCCTCGATCTGCATATAACCGACCGGCGCCTCGCGGTCGCCCGTCATCCGCACGATTTCCCGATTCACCTTCCGCAGCGATCCGTACACTTTCCGCCAAATCATCGTAGACAGCACGATGGCAAGGCCGATGGAAACGAAAAAGAGCAAGCCCATCCTTTGCATCCACAAATTAATTTCGTGATTGAACACATCCTTGCTGACGGCCGTTACCAGCTTCCAGCCCTGCACGCTTTCGTAGCCGAACAAATAGTGGCCGTCGTAATCCCGTTCGCCTTGCTGCGTCATGTCCCATCTCAGCAGCTCGGGTTCAAACGGCGGCAAGCCTTCATCCGCAAACAGCACCTCGTTCCTTTCGTTGATCAAATAATGGTATACCGGCATGCCGTACCAGTTGCTGCTCATAATTTTGCGAAAAATATTGTAGTTCGACTCCAAATAAATGTAGATCGAGTTGTCGTCATCCGTCCGGACTTCCCGCAGGGACGAAAAGACCGTGTTCTCGCTGTGCTTGTACTGCGTCCGATGGGGGCCGAAATAAGAGGTGCCGTTATGCTTGACGAAGGCGGGCAAATCGTCGACCCGAAAGACGGGATCGACCGCCAGGTTCGCAAACAGCACGGGGTCGTTGGCATTGCCGTTGTAATATACCATCAAGCCGAGATTCGGGTTCGTAAAGTTGACGACGTTCAAGTTGTCCTCGATATCCTGCATCACCTCGACCCGCTCGGTCAGCTTTTCCGTCTTCAAAAATTCGTTGATTTTGGCGGCGGTTTGCCCGTCCAGGGCGAACTGCTTCGACACGTAGTCCAGGTTGCTGAGCAAATTTTCGATGCCGGTCGCCTCCTGCTTGAGGCTCGCCTCGATGCCGGCCCTGATTTTGTGCTTCAGAATCGCATGTATGGACGAATACGTATATCCGGCAAATAGTAGCGGAGGAAATAAACAGGCGATCAGCAAGTAGATGACGAGCGTCCGCCTGAGCGTGCCCCTTTGAAATGGATGCGTCAGAGTGCGCCATAGTCGCTTCGTGTTCACGGGGATCTCCTCTCGGCCGTAATCGCTTACACATTTTATTGTACTCTGTTATGCTGCGGCTGGAAATAATGAAAAGGAAAAAAGTATGAAAGACTCGCAAAGTTTGAGAGTCTTCCATACCTTCCTTCATCCGTTACTTACGATACTCGATAGCTTTTCTGTTTTGCTCGATATTGAAAGCAAGAACTTCATCATAGCCAAGTCCTTTGGCTTTGTCGATCATTTCCGCCTTCAGCTTTTCGAACTCGGCGTCGTTTTTCGCATAAACCAGCTGCCACGAATATTGCTTGATCACCGATGCTACCTGGCCTTGCTTTTGCTGCAGGTCATCCGGCATTTGAACATACGGCTGACCCGTATAGATCGGTTTCTGCACCGCGATTTTCCCGTTTTTCTCCAGCCATTCCTTGGCCGTGTTCGCGCCCATCGCTTTACGCCAGTTTTCTTCCATTTTGTTCGGCGCTTTGGCAAGCGTAGAAGACCAGAGCAAGTAGTCGTACGGATCGCCCGTCTCCGGGTTGATGGCGCTCATTTTGAAGGAAGTCATGTTCATCTGGTTCCGGCCTGTGTCCCATTCGCCGCCGCCGAACTCTGCCGGAATCGGCGTCGCGTTCGATGGCATCGCTTCTTCGCCGAGTGCCGTCAGCACCGGCTTGCCGTCTGCGTTCAGCTCCCACACCATGCCTTCCGGACCGTAGTTCGATACCATCGTGCCTTCCGGCGAGTACATCCAGTCGATCAATTCCATCACGCGCTCGGGATGTTTCGTTTTGGAGCCGATCGCCCATACGTTTTCGCCGCCGTAAGGGTTGAAGCCGTTAGAGAAGGAGCGCTCCTCTTCGAACGGAACAAGATGGAAGCCTTTCCCTTCGGCCAGGCGCTCAGGCGTATTGTACGCGTCGTCCAGCCAGGAGAACCAGGCGAACAGCAGTTGACCGTCTCTCATTTTGTTGACGACGTCGTCGAATTTTTGTGTCAGGGAATCGGGGTCGACCAATCCCATTTGATTGGCGTCGTAATACAGCTTCAACGCTCTCATGTAGTAGCTGTCTTCGTCCAGCAGCCCTTGAATATCATCCGTATCGGCCGACACGAGCGAGAAGCCGCCGGGGTTGAAGCCGTCGCTTTCTTCATATCCGTGAAGGCCGGCCCAAGCTTTCGCATTCATCATCAGGTTGCCGTCCCAATCCGCCCACATCGAGAAGGCGTAGGTCGGCTTGCCGGAATCGCTTTTCGGCTGCAATTCCTGCATTTGCTTCAGCACCGGCAAATAATCTTCCATCGTTGTAATTTTCGGCCTGCCGAGCTGTTCGTACAAATCCCAGCGCAAGTTCGGATGGTAGTTCAGATCGGTGCCTTCGGACGGTCCGTCCTCGTCGGGACCGACTTCGCTTCCGACGCTGTAGATCGCCGTTCCGCCGCCGAACGAGTTTTTGTTCTTCTCAAGCGCCAGCGGGGCGTATTGTTTCAAGTTTTTGCCGTAATTGTCCAGCAAGCCGTCTTTCGTCCAATCGAGCAGCATGCCGGCTTCGATGGCATCGAGATACTTCGAGTCGGTAGCGCCAAAGATGATGAGGTCGCCCAAATTGCCGCCGGCCATCATCGCCTGGAATTTCGCGTCGCCGCCTTCAAGGTTGGAAGAAATAATATTCAGCTTGACGTTGAATTTGTCTTTGACCACTTTCGCGAACCAGCCCGGCTGTTCGCCGGAGAAGTTGGACCGGAGCGAGAATACGTCCAGCGTAATTTCTTCGCGCTGCGGTTCCTCGGTCCCTGTTCCCGAACCCGTCGAACTCGTTTCGTTCGGCTGCTTCGTCGCGTCGCCGCCCGTCTTGTTGTTGCCGGAGCTGCATGCCGCTACCGCCATCGCAACCATAATGAGAGAAAGCATCAGTACAAACGATTTTTTTAAATTTGCCACTTGCCATTGCCTCCCTTTGAATAAACTGTTGTTCTCTGTCTTTCCATGCAGCTTCACGCTGCGAGCTTCCCCTTGATGTCATGCCATTCGCAAGCTGTGCCGCATCACCCCTTTCAAAGATCCGAATCGGCCTTGTACTGCGGATCGGCTGAAGGCTGCAATCAGCCTTTCACGGCTCCGATCAGTATGCCCTTGACAAAGAAGCGTTGAAAAAACGGATACACAATGAGAATCGGGGTGACGACGATCATCGCCACGGTCGTCCGAATCGAAGTCGACGTTTGCACCTTGGACAGGTCGATATTTTGCATGCCTTGGCCCGAACGGACAATGGCCGCCAGCGAATTCGACTCGTTCAAATATTTGTACAGCACGAATTGCAGCGTATAAAGCTTGTCGTTAGTCATCAGAAAGACGGTGTCAATAAAGGAGTTCCATTGCCCGACAGCCGAAAAGATGGCAATCGTCGCCGCAATCGGCGTAATGAGCGGAAACACAATCCGCGTAAACAGCGTCATAATGCCCGCTCCGTCGATTTCGGCCGATTCCTCCAACGCTTCCGGCAGCGACTCGACAAACGTCTTCACCAGAATGACATAGAACGGCGACACGATGGCCGGCAAAATGTAGGCCAAAAAGTTGTTGGTCAGATTCAAATTCATCATGATGATGTACCACGGAATGATGCCGGCATTAAAATAGGCGGTGACGACGACGAACCGGTACCAGAATGTGCGGCCAGCCATCTTCCGTTTCGAGAACAGGTAGCCGAGAAAGGCCGAACCGAGCACGGTAAGCACGGTGCCGATGACCGTTCTGCCGACGGAGACAAGCGTAGCGTTCGCCAGCTTGTCGATCTTCAGCACCTGGATATAGTTGCTCAGGTGAATGCCTTTCGGATACCAGGTCACCTGGCCGGAGGCGCTCAAGCTGTTGTCGCTGATCGTCTGTATGAACAAATAATAGAACGGAAAGACGCATAGCAGCGTGAACACGGTAAAGCCTGTATAGTTGAAAATATTAAAAACGATATCGCCAACGGATCGTTTTTGCGTCATGTACGGCGTTCTCCTTTCCTTAGATGATCGATTCCCCGCGCACCCACTTCGACAGCCGGTTGGCCATGAACAAAAGGATGACGCTGACGATCGATTTCAGCATGCTGATGGCGGTGGCAAACGAGAAATTGCTGCCGGTAAGGCCAACGTTGTAAACGTACAGATCCAACACCTCGATCGAAGCCTTGTTCATCGCGTTCTGGAAGACGAAATATTGCTCCAGTCCGTTATTAATGAAATTGGCGATCGAGAGCAGCAGCAGCACGAAAAACGTCGACATAACGCCAGGAACCGTAATATGCCACATGAGCCGGAAACGTCCGGCGCCGTCTACCTTGGCCGCGTCGTACAGCTCCTGATCGATGGACGTGATCGCGGCGATATAAAGAATCGCCCCCCAGCCAAGTCCTTTCCACACCGACCACAGCGTCATCTTCAGCCATATATGGTCGCCTGATGCCAAGTAGTTGACGTTGTTCTCCTGCAAACCCAGTCCGACCATAATCTTGTTGACAAGACCGTTGTCGACCGAGAACAGCATGAAAGCAATCGCGTACACGAGCACCCAGCTGATAAAGTTCGGCAGCGTCGTTAACGTTTGGACGAGCCGCTTGAACCAGTTCACTCGGATTTCAACCAGCAAAATGGCGAAGATGACCGGAAAAACCGACGTCAACAGCCCGAGCAAGCTGATGGCGAACGTGTTGCGCATCACGCGCGTAACTTCCGCCACCTGGTACTTGTTGGACACAATCGATTGAAACCACTGTAAGCCGACAAATTCGGAATCGCTGAGCGAAAATCCCAATCGGTAGTTAAAAAATGAATACGTCCAGCCGTACAGCGGAAAATAGCTGAACACCAGCACAAGCAGCAGAAACGGCGACGCGTACAGCAACAGCTTGTACCGATGGCTGATGAAGCCCTTTCTAGGCGTAAGCTGGCGCGCCTTGGGCTGTGTTGCGGGATGCATGGGTCCCCCTCCTTCAAAGTCTGTATCGTAAGCGCTTTATCTGTCTCTCATTCTATCGTTCCGGGTCTGCGGGGCGGGAGTGGCGCTTGTTCGGGAAACTTATCATTCTGTTTGAAAATCCCGAACCAAAGTCCCCCTCGATTGAACAAAAATCTAACCTGCTCTATCATTCAGCATATAAAAAAATAAAAAAGACCGTCCCGAAGGCCTGATTCTTCAGACCTTCGGGACGGCCCCTTGGGCGGGGAACCGTCGGGCACATATGGCTCCGGCAAGCTATGCCCGCTCGACCTGGAGCAGCGTAATTTCCTTGACGCCGTACGTATTTTTCAGCTGTTCCTCCTTCAGAACGCCCAGCTTGACCAGGCTCGCAATCCGGGAAGCGTCGGGCTTGGCGAGCAGCCGCCACACTTCGGGATCCGGCAATGCCTCGTACAGCCTCTCCTCGTCGTATTCCTTGCGAAGCTGGCGCACCAGCCGAACCTTGCAATCGCCCGTCAGCATTTCGCTGACGCCCCGCTCCTCGCAATGGGCCAATATTTGCCCGCGAAGCTCCGACAGCTCCTGCTCGATATCCTTTTGCCTGTTCTTCAGTTCATAATACCGGCTCACTTCCAGATGCATCGTCCTCACTCTCCCCTTCTCTCTACTGTATGCCGGACAAGGGGAAAATAAGCCTGCATCGTCACTTCGATACGTTGCCCGAAACTTTGTCGTTGTCCTTCAATTTAAGCGTCGCTTTGTTCAGCGTATTGTCTTCCACGATGTACGGCGGCGCTCCGATGCCCGCGTAAACGGTCGAGATGCCGACCGCCGCCAGGTTGGACGTGATCGTATTGCCGCGAATGACCGCGCTGCCGATGTCGTACGGCTCCTCCCGCTTCCAGTAATCGTTCAGCTTGATCAGCTCCGTCTCTTCGCTGGTCAGCGCAAGCGCGCGAATCGTATTGTTTTCCAGCAGCACGCTGCCGGCCGCCTCCACGCTGACGGCGCTCGAGTTGCCCTTCGCTTCGAAGACCGAGTCGCGAACGATCAAGTCAAGCTTCCCGTTGGCGGCGACCATATTATGCGAGGCCGTTTCGCTCGACGTGAACTTGCAACGGTTGAACAGGTACGTGCCGGCGTTCGTCAGGCCGATAAAGCCATGCGATCCGCCCTTCGCGCCTTCAAATTCGCAATCGTTGTACGTGGCCGGCGGCAAGGCGATCCCGTAGTCGGCATGGAAGCCGGTCACCTTCAGCCGGTTGATGACGCTGCCGGGCTCGATGCTTCCCGTGACGGTCCGCAGCGAGGACGGTCCTTCAATCGTGATGTCGTTCAGCCTGATCCGTTTGCCGTACAGCGCGAGCCCCGCCGCCTTCTCCGTCCCCGTGCTCCGAATGGTAACCCGGGAAGCCGTCACCCCGTACGGCTGCTTGGCGGATATATGAAGCACCGAATCGGTCATGTCCATACCTTCGATCCGGATGCGCGGCCCTTCGAAAAAGGTTGAGCCGTCCGTCATCCGATTGTCGACAAACGTCGCATCGTGATGCGCGCTGATGCGCGTTCCGTCAAAATGGTTGTTCCGAACGAGGGCACCCGTAAACGGAACCGAAACGGCGAGGCCGATCGCCCCCTTCGAAGCGAGATGGTTATGCTCCACGACCGCATCCTCGCCGTCGTACAGGACGATATCGTACGACGCGTTGTCGTAAAAGCGGTTGCCGCGGATTATGATGCCGCTGTTCCGGTTCCCATTTTCTCCGAATCCTCCTTCGACGTCGATGCCGGCTTGCGGGGCCGTTCCTTCGATATGGTGAAGCGAGTTGCCTTCGATCAGGACGCCGTCCGCGCCGCCGACCGTAATCCCTTGCCTTCGGTTATAGGCAAACTCCGATTGTTTGACGACGATATTGGTGGTGACGGTCCGGTTCCAAAACTCAATGTACGCTCCTTCGGCGTTGTCCTTATGAAAAACGAGATGAAACGACGCCGCATCGTCCGGAATGCCGATGAGCTCTCTAACCTGAACCCCTTCCAGCTTGCGGACGAACTTGCCGCGTTTGTCGTAAAAGAACAGATCGAACTGTCCCGGCAAATGGACCGGGTTGGTCAGCTCGAACTCCCTTTGCTCCCGGAAGATCGGATGGTCGAGCTTTAAAGGCTCCGCCGTGCGAATGCGTCCTTTGTCCGCGATTATTTTACCGTTGCCGTCGATGCCGCCGGATACGAAGCTGTTCTCGTACAAATCCTTGACCAGCGTGCCGTGGGCGCCGATCATCAGCCCGTCTCCCGTAAAATGCGTCGCCTTGACGCCGTCGATCGTTACCGAGTCCGCACCGAGCGTCAAGATGCCGTAACCCAGCTCATGCGTACCCGACGTATGCAGACTGTCCTTGCCGGAATAATCGTGCGTATCCTTGTCACCTTTGTAGACGCCTCCGCGAAGCGTCACATGATTGACGCCGTAGCCGATAACCATCAGCTGATAGCTTTCCTTCCCGTTCGTTTCCTTCTGCAGAACCGCGTCCGGCGGAAGCTGAAACAGCATGTTTCCGACCATTCGGATATGGCTGTCTTTATCGATCAGATAAGTGCCGGAAGGCAGCGTCACCGCCGTAATGCCCTGCGATGCGGCCCATTGGAGCGCGTTGTTGATCCCTTCGGTCGTCTCCTTCGCCGCCGTGCCGTCGTTGCGTATGCCCCAGCGCTTCAGATCGATGGAATGAAGCGTCTGCCCTTCCTGCGCCGTCTTTGCGCCGGTCGGCGTCCGGCGCGCTTCGCCGACGGCGAAGGTTGGCGTCAAATCCGCCGCCGCGGAAGCGCCGGTCAGGCTCCAGCCGGTCATGTCCGGCACGAAGCCGCCCCCGCGCAACGCCGAATCGGCGGCGGAAGCGCCGATCGAAGAAGGCTGAACAGCCGGCGCATGAGCGGCCGGCGCGGCGGACGAGCATTGCAGCAAGGCCAGTAACGTTACTACGAATCGTTTCACAAGCTACCTCCCGTAAATCGCAAATCATGATCGGTTCACCAGGCTGCCATTTGCTTAGTTGTTCTCACTATATCACGACTCCGGTTCTTAATAAAGAACTCTTGTCGAGACCGGCGTCAAGCTCGAGAGACGCAGCAAACCCTGCCGGGGTGCCGGCAGGGTCGGAAATCCTATGAACGTTAAGATTGCGTCTCCATCATATCGAGAAACGCGTCCGCGATGACCGGATCGAAATGGACGCCCCGCTGCCGCCGCACTTCCGCCAGCGCTTCCTCCGAAGTCCAGGCCTTCTTGTACGGCCGCTCATGCGTCAGGGCGTCGTAAAAGTCGGCCAAGGCGACGATCCGGGCTTCGAGCGGGATCGCCTCCCCTTTCAAACCGTCCGGATAACCCGAGCCGTCCCATTTCTCGTGATGCCAGCGGGCGATCGTGCCCGCCATCGCCAGCACATCGAAGCTGCTTCCCTCCAATATGCCGGCTCCGATCGTCGTATGCGTTTTCATCAGCTCGAACTCGTGCGGCTCGAACCTGCCGGGCTTCAAGAGCACTTGATCCGGAATGCCGACCTTGCCGATATCATGGAGCGGCGCGGCTTTTTGCAGCATGGCGCAATACGCTTCGCTCAAGCCCAGCCGGCGGGCGATCATGCCGGACAGCTGGCCGACCCGCTGCGTATGCTGTCCGGTCATATCGTCCCTGTACTCCGAGGTGCGTCCGAGCAAACGCAAAATTTCAAGCTTCGCGTTTTCCAGCTCCGCCGTCCGCTCCGCCACTCTCGCGCTCAGCGACTCGCTGTACTGCTGCAGCTGCGAATGCAGCAGCTTCGTCCGCAGCAGATTGCCCATGCGCAGAATGACCTCCGATCGGTCAAACGGCTTGGTTAAGAAATCGTTGGCGCCCGCCTGCAGCGCGCTGCGCTTCGTTTCGGGCGTCACGTCGGCCGTTAGAACGATCACCGGCAAATATCCTTGCTCCCCTTCGAATTCCCGGATCAGCTTCAGCAGCTCGTATCCGTCCATGCCCGGCATATGCAAATCCAGCAGCACGATGTCGGGACAATCTTCGCGCAGAATCGATTCCGTCTCGAGCGGATTCGTCGTACTTCTGAGCCGTTCGTAGCCCGCGCGCCTTAATATCCGTTCCAGCAAGCCGATATTGTATTCTTGATCGTCAACGATGAGTATATTTGCGGCAAATATCGGTTCGGTGCCGTACATGTTGTTTATTCCCCCAAGCTGGCGGAT
Organism: uncultured Paenibacillus sp.; assembly: GCA_937895345.1. Taxonomy (GTDB): domain Bacteria; phylum Bacillota; class Bacilli; order Paenibacillales; family Paenibacillaceae; genus Pristimantibacillus. Next base: position 76,264 of record CALAWP010000054.1, read on the forward strand.
TCGGCCCGGTCGTTCAAGGCTTCCTCCATCTTTGCTAGCAATCTGTCCAAGGCGACCGGCTTCGTATCGAAATCGTCGCAGCCGGCTTCGAGAGCCGACTCCCGGTCGTCCGTCGTGGCGTGGGCGCTCAGCGCGATAACCGGAATCCCGCTCGTCCGGGGATCCGCCTTCAGCCTGCGGGTCGCCTCCCAGCCGTCCATGACGGTCAAGCTCAAATTCCAGCCGTCCATGTTCGGCATCAGGACGTCCAGAAAGATGAGCTTGGGCTTCAATTCCTTCGTCAGCCGAATCCCTTCCGGCCCGTCTCCGGCAAACGCCAGCCTCCACCGCTCCTTGGCCAAGTAGCGCCGCATCAGATGCGCGTTGGCGGGGTCGTCGTCGATCAGCAGCACGCTGATGCCGGCCTGGTCGTCCTCGACATCGGCGACGGGCGGCGCCATGTCCGGCAGTTCCTGCTTCGAATGAGGCCGCGCCGGCAGCCAGCAGTCGAAGACGCTGCCCTGTCCCGGCTCGCTCCGCACGGCGATGTCTCCCCCCATCGTTTCGCAGAAGCGCTTGCTGATCGCGAGCCCAAGTCCGGAGCCGCCGTATTTGCGCGTCGTCGAGGAGTCCGCCTGGGAGAACGGCTCGAACAAACTGTCCATCTGCTCCGCCGTCATGCCGATGCCCGTATCCTCCACCCTGAACCGGAAGCCTTCCTTGCCGGCTTCGGCATGAGGCTCAATCGTCAGCGTGACGGTGCCGGTTTTCGTAAATTTCCCCGCATTGCTGAGCAAATTGATCAAAATTTGCCGCAGCTTGGTTACGTCGGTCTGCATCTCCGCGTCCGGCGCCTCGATGCGAAGCTCGTTTCCGTTGGCGGCGACCGTCGGCTTGACAGCCGCCTCCACATCGCGAACAAGCGCTTGCAAATGAACGTTTTCGTAATAGACCTGCATCTTGCCGGCCTCGATTTTCGACAAATCCAAAATATCGTTAATGAGCGACAGCAAATGCTTGCCCGACTTTCCGATCTTCCCCAAATCCTCCGCAAAAACCGGTTCTCCCAGCTCCTCGGCTTCTTCCATCAGCATTTCGCTGTAGCCGATAATGGCGTTAAGAGGCGTTCTCAGCTCATGGCTCATATTGGCCAAAAACTGGCTTTTGACCTGATTGGCATGCACCGCCTCGTCGCGGGCTTTTTCGAGCTGCGCCGTCCGTTCCTTGACCAGTTCCTCCAGATGCTCGTTCAGCTTGCGCAGTTCTTCGTTCATTTGATAAATTTCATCGGCCTTCTGCTGAATTTCCGTATCCTTATACGATAATCGGTTCGAAATAAAGATGCCGAACAGCGACAGACCAAGCGTAAACAGCGTGCCGCCCGCGATAAAATAAGCCAGCAGCTGCTGATTCAGCATAATGCTGAAAGAAGATTTTTCGAAATCCGCCAGATGGAACGATGCCGCATGCATGCCCGTATAATGCATGCCGACGACGGCCGCTCCCATGACGAAGCCGCTTCCGATTTTTTTCCACACTTCTCCTCGCCCGCCGTCCTTACGGAAATAAAAGGCGAGCCACAGCGCCGCAACCGACGCGGCCATGGCGATCACGATCGACAGCGCAAACCAGAACGGATCGTATGTGATGTGTATTTGCATGGCGGCCATGCCGACATAATGCATGGACGATATGCCGGCCGCCAGCAGCATGCCGCCGCCCAGCAGCCGCGCAACGGTCAAGCTCCGCCTGCCGACGATATGTAGCGCCGCAAAGGAAGCGGCGATTGCGAAGATGACGGACAGCACGACGTCGAACAAGTCGTAGGCGACCGGCACGGGCAGCGAAAATGCCAGCATGCCGATAAAGTGCATCGACCAGATGCCCATGCCCATCGAGGCGGCCCCGAATATAAGCCAGGACCACCGGTATTTGCCGCTCGAGCCGCTGATTTTGCCGACCAGATCAAGCACCGTATACGATGCGACTACCGCTACCACATAGGAAATACGACCAGCAGCGAATCGTGAGTGCCGTGAATATGTCCGTGTTCCAAGATGATGTTCCCCCCGCCAGCCGTATCGGGAAAGGCAAGCCTTTCCATGTTAATAAGTTCCTCTTGACATGATTCGACAGCATTCTATTTTTTCCTGCCGTATCTAACGTTTAGCGTTATATTTTTGGGGCTATTAACCGAATCGAGATGCAACTTGCAGCGGCGGCGTCCCGTTTAAAAGACGAGGCGGTAAAACTTCGTACTGCTGCGCAAACTTCTGGACGTTCCCCGGTAAAACGGCCGGTTTCCCATGCTAACGAACGCTAGTGAGCTTAATCGACCCGTATGGCTGGTTTCTATGCTACGAACGCCAGTGAGCTAATTCGCCTCAAAACGGGCAACTTGTCGATTTAACGAACCTCAGCGTGCTTATATGCCCCGTAATGGCTAGATATTGTCCGAAAGTTGGGTTTTAAAGCCGCTGTAGTTCGTTACAATTTCTAACTCGTGATTTTAGGCACTTTAGCGATTCACAGGTTCGTTAAAGTTACGCGGCAAATTGCAACGAACCTCAGCGAGCTTATTCGCCTCAAAATGGCTGGTTTCCCATGCTAACGAACGCCAGTGAGCTTAATCGACCCGAAATGGCTAATTATCGTACGAGAACGGGATAATAGCGCCATTCAGATTCGTTACCTATTCAAACCCGTCATTTCGACGCGATTAGCGATACTCAGGTTCGTTGAGTTAAGGCGAGTCCGGTCGCAGTTGCGATCAGGTTCGTTAAAGTTGGGTGAGTTCGTTAGAGTTAGGTGAGTTCGTTGAAGTATGGTGAGATCGTTACAGCTACGCTCAGATACGTTACCTTTACATACCTGCCAATATAGCGGTGATTAGCGATACTCAGGTTCGTTGGAGTTAAGATGAGTCCCCGGTTGCCGCTGCGATCGGATTCGTTGCAGTTCAGTCAAGTTCGGTTGCCGCTGCGATCAGGTTGGCAGCAGCCAAGCTGAGGTTCGTAAAAATTAACGCATGTATTGATCCCGTTACGGCTGGAATTGCCCGATTCTTCGAGTCAAGGAGGGAAAAAAATGAAAAAAATCATATGGTTGCTGGCGGCCTTGCTGGCGGCGGGCTGCACGGCGGGCTGCGCGGCGGACGGAGAGCGGCCCGCTATGGAATATGCGGCATCGTCCATCCGCAGCGACATTCCGGTGCCGAAGGAGGCGAACGAGCGGATGCTGGCCGCTCCTTTCGATAACCCCGCATTGGTAAAGGGCGCCCGGTACGAGCTGAGAAATATCGGGGGCGAACAGGGCCTCTACCCACCGAGCGATTATTTGCAGAAACTAGAGGAGGAAGGATGGAAGGAATCGAAGGAAGAGAGACTCGGGCATATGCATCTATTCGAAAAAGACGGGACACGCATCGCGGTCACCGTCCATGAGCATTATTTCGATATTTATGAGTTGGCTCCGGCCGCCGGCCGATAGCTCCCTACGGCAGATAGCTCCCTACACCAGATAGCTCCCTACAGCATCGCGAGCAGAGGCGCGTAGATGCCGTGAAGAAGCAGATACAGACCGGCGCCGACCGCCGCGCCGATGACGGCCCCGTTCAGGCGGATGCGCTGCAAATCGGTATCGACTTTGCTTTCGACAAACCGGACGAGCCGTTCTTCGGTAAATCCTTCGAGCGTATTGCGGACGATGCGTCCGATCACGGCATGCTCCGCCTCCAATATGCGGGCCACAAATTGCTGGGCGTAGCCTTCCAGCATGTCCAGCGTTTCCCGGTCCGACTTGAAATGCTTCCACCACGCGGCCGCAAGCGCCATCGTCCACCGCTTGACGTCTTCGGCGCCGAGCACCCCTTGTCCCGCCGCGGCGCCGGGCAGCTCCTCACCGTTTACGAACAGCTGCTTGATCTTGCCAAGCATCGCTTCGATCGAAGGCTGCAGCGACAACTGCTCCAGCAGCTCGTTTTTCCAGGCTTGAAAAGCTGCCGCGGCGTCTTGGCTCGATTCGAGCTGGTCAGCCAGCTCGAAAAGCTTATCCTGCGCCAGACGGCGCAATTCGTGCTCCGGATCCTTCAATTCTTCGATAAAGGTAAGCAGATTGCGATGCAGCGTCTCGGCGGCTTCTTCCAAATTGAGCGCGTCCGACGCCTCCGCCAAATCGACGACCACGGCCTTGAACCAGCGCGCAAACGTGCCGCCTTCGTTGACGAACTTGTTTTTTTCGCCTTCAAGCAGCTTGCGGATCGCCGCCTTCGTCTCCTCGCCCTTCGCTCTTTCCGCCGCATAATCGACGAGCCGGTCCAACCACAGATGAAAATCGCTGCGTTGAAGCAGCCACTTCAAGCCTTTGCCGGCGTAGGCGGACATATCCGCTTTAAGAAGGGCTTCCCTGAAGCTCCGGTCCAGCTGCGCGGACAACCTATCGGGCTTCACCCGACCGACGGCCGAAACGGCCAGCTTCCACGCTTGCAGCCCGATCTCCCGTTTGCCGAATTGGCGGTCCGCCCACCGGATCGCGCCTTCCACCAGCTTGTATTGCCTGATTTTGTCCATTAGCAGCCCTTTGCTGAGCAGCTGTTCCTCCACCATTCGGACGACGCCGTCCACCAGCTTGTCCCGGTTGCGCGGGATGATGGCCGTATGAGGAATCCATTTCCAGCCGAACGGATGGCGGAACAAGGCCGTCACCGCAAACAGATCGGCCAGCGCCCCGACCAGCCCCGCCTCCGCCGCATACAGCAGCAAGCCGGTCCACCATTCACCGGGGAACCGGTATCGGCACAGCACCGCCGCCGCAAACAGCACCGCCAGCAGCACGAGACTGGCGTTCGCTTTCGTTCTCATCGACATCTCTTACCGCCCTCCGATCCAGAACGTCGCGAGATAGAGCGCAATGCCGACGCCCGAGCCGACAATCATACCGTTCAACCGGATATATTGCAAATCTTTGCCCGCCTTGTCCTTCGCCAGCTCGATCAGGTCTTCTTCCGTAAACTGCTCCAGCTTCTCTCTTACGAGGCGGCCGATCATAACATGCCTCCGTTCCAGCAGCGTCAATAAAGCCGCTTTGACGGATTCGTCCAGGCGCTGCCGCCATTCCGGGCTTCCGGCCAGCGCGGCGACCGCCTCATCGATCCGGCTGTCCAGCCAGCCCCCCGCGCCGCCGGCCGAAGCGCCGCGCAGCGCTTCCCCCGCCGCCGCGAGACGGCCGGCCAGCCATTCCCGAAGCCGTATATTGCCGCTGGCTGCATCCAGCCATCTCCGTTTGCCGTCTTCGATGGCCGACCGCAGCTCCTCGTCTTCCCTGAGCCGCGTCACGAAGCCGCGCAGCAGCTCCTGCAGCCGCCGGCGCTGAGGATGGTCCGTCTCGGCGAGCTGCTCCAGAAACGAAGCCAGCCAGTCTTGCACTTTGGCGCTGATATCGCGGGCGTTCAATCCGGCCGTATAATCGACGAGCCTCCGCCGGAATTTGTCGCCTTCGTACGAACGGATCGCCGACTCCGCTATTCCTTCCGCCATCGAACGGAATTCGTCCGTCAGCACCAGCTTGCGAAGCTGGAGCAGGATGAACGTGACGATCCGCTCGTCGTACCCGTTGCGGACGGACCATTCGCCCGCCTCGGCAAGCAGATCGGCAATCCGAACCGTTTCCGTGTGATCCTTCAAAAACCGTTCGATGCCGCCCGCCGCCGCTTCGGCGCGCGAGCCGCCGAGAAGCTCCGCGGCCAGTCTCCTCGCGATCGCTTTGACATCCGTGCTGCCGCCGCGTTCCTGCAAATAACGAAGCAAAATGTCGGCCATATCGTATTCGCCGAACGTCTGCCGGACATTGTCCACCGTCAGCAGATCCTTCTCGACCATATGGACGAGCTCGCCGATCAACCGCTCGCGGTTCCGGGAAATGACGCGCGTCCCCATCCACTTCGGCCAGCGAATGCCTAGCGGGTTGCCGAACAGCGCGCCGACGGCGAACGAATCCGCGAGACCGCCGATCGTGCCCGCGCTGAACGCGGCAAAGAGAAGCCCGCCCGCAAACGTTCCTTGAAACGGAAACGCCGCCAGCATGCCTGCAAAAGAGAGCGCCAATATGCCATTCGCTTTATGTCTGATCGTCCACTTGTTCATGCCGAAACTCCTATCTCATCCGTCGGATGCTTCCGCTGCGCCGCGGAAGATTACGGTTAAGATTTTACCATAATTGGCCACAGAAAGCCCGCCTGCTCATGCGGGCTTTCGCGAGCATGAACAGGCGGGCGCAATCGGCCGGGAATCGGATCATAAACCGAATTTTTATCGTCCGGGGCGGCAGATCAGCTCCGCCGGCCGGTCAGCTCGTAAACCCGGCCGGCTTCGGCCGTGAACCGAATCGAGCCCCCTTCTCCCGTCGCAAACGGCACGTCGCGACCGTCGCAGCGAACGGATGAAGCTCCGCTCAGCCTGACGCGGCATTCGCCGGATGCCGCAGGCGCGACGCGGGCGGAGACGGCTCCGCCGGTCTTCCATTCAAGGTCGACGACATGGCCGCCCCGGCCTTTCAGCCCGGTGACGGTCCCGGACGTCCATGCGGAAGGAAGCGCCGGCAGCAGGTGCAGCTCGCCATGCTGGCTTTGCAGCAGCAGCTCGGCTACGCCGGCCGTAAAGCCGAAATTGCCGTCGATCTGGAACGGCGGATGCGCGCCGAATAGATTGGCATAGACGCCTCCTCCGGTGACGGAAGTTCCTTCTTCTTCGACAAGCCGCAGCATGTGGGCAATCAGACCGTGCGCCCGGTCGCCTTCCCCGAACCGCGCCCACAAGCACAGCTTCCAGGCCAGACTCCATCCCGTCCCTTCGTCGCCGCGCCGCTCCAGCGACCGGCGCGCGGCGTCGAACAGCTCCGGCGAAGCCTCCCCGTTCAGCTCGCAGCCGGGATAGGCGCCGTACAAATGGGAGACATGCCGATGATGGACGTCCTCGTCTTCGAAATCGTCCGCCCACTCCTGCAGCTGGCCCCAGCGGCCGATGCGGTACGGCAGCAGCCGGCTCGCCGTCTGACGCCAAACGCCGCGCAAATCTTCATCCGCCCCGATCAGCTCCGCGGCGGCCGCGCAGCGCGTCAGAAGCTCGCGAATGAGCGTCAGGTCCATCGTAGCCCCGTGCGTCACGGCGGCAAGCTTCCCGTCCGGGCCGACAAACCGATGCTCCGGAGAAGTGGACGGCACGGTGGTCAGCAGGCCGTCTTCCCTTTCCTGAAGCCAATCCAGGCAAAACAGCGCCGCCTCCCTCATGACGGGATAAGCCCGCTCCCGCAAATAAGCGATGTCCCCGCTATAGGCGTAATGCTCCCACAAGTGCGCGCAAAGCCACGGAGCGGCCATAAACCAGCTCGCCCAGACGGGATCGCCGTTGCCGTAGTCGCCTACGGGCGCCGCGTGACGCCAAATATCGCTGTTATGATGGGCGACCCAGCCCCTCAGCCCGTAGTTTTCCTTGGCTACGACGGCTCCCGTTCGGCTCAACTCTTCGATAAAGGCGAGCAGCGGCTTATGACATTCCGCGAGGTTGCAGCTTTCGGCAAGCCAATAATTCATCTGGGCGTTAATGTTAAGCGTATAATTGCTGCTCCACGGCGGCCGGATCTCCTTGTTCCATATCCCTTGCAGATTCGCCGGCTGCGTCCCTTCCCTGGAGCTGGCGATAAGCAAATATCTGCCGTATTGAAACAACAAGGCGGTCAGCGCCGTATCGTCGGCTCCGTATTTCGCGACCCGATCCTTGGTCGGCTCTGCCGCGAAGCGGTCGCCGCCGTCGCCGATCCGCAACGTCACCCTGCCGAACAGCGGAACGTAATCGTCCAAATGCCGCTTCAGCAGCTGCTCGAAGGAATAGCCGAGCGCGTTCCGCAGCCGTTCCTCCGCCGCGGCCGCCTCATCCGCTCCTTCCTTGCCCGGATGCTTGTCGTAACCGTTGAAGCTGGTGGCCGTGCTGATCACCAGCGTGACGGCGGAAGCCGCTTCCGCATGCAGTCCGTCGGCATCCGCATACGTCCGCCCTCCTTCGACCCGGGCGGCCAGCGCGGCGCGGAAGCGCATGCCGTTCTCCCCGTAGACGATAGGACGCTCCGTCGCATAGTAGCTCGGATCGACATGTTCGGGCGCCGTTCCGGCCATATAATGGCAACCGTTCTCGCTCCAGGCGCGATGCGCCAGCTCGCTGCGCAGCGTCGCCGTAAAATCGAGGCTGCCGCCCGGATCGGCTTCCAGACGAACGACGATGACGCCGTCCGGATGCGATGCAAAGCTGCGGCGCGTATGCCAGACGCCGTCGACGCGGTAGCGGCAATGGGATACGGCCGTCTCCAGATCGAGCGACCGCTCGTACGACGAAACCCGGCCTTCATGCCGGAACGATATCGCAAGCTCGCCAAGCGGCAAGTACGACTGCGTATACGGCCCCATCGCCCGCTTGCACAACTCCCCGGCTTCCGCGTAACGCTTTTGCGCCACCGCCTCCCGGATCAGCGGCAGCACCTCTGCAGCGCCCGGATTCGTTCCGCTTTTGGGCGCCCCCGACCACAGGGTGTCCTCGTTTAACGCCAGCCGCTCCGTGCCCGTTCCTCCATAGATCATCGCGCCCATGCGGCCGTTGCCGATCGGATAAGCGTCCGTCCAGCGAACGGCCGGTTCATGGTCTAACAATTTCATGGCATCTCTTCCCCTTTGAATTGCACATTATGGTATTCTGAACAAAAGAGTAACCGGCTGACTCCCGTCCATAGATGGCCGGCTTGCGTCTCTCGATAACATCCAAGCTTCGTATAATGCGGAAGCTTATTCTGTCATAACGATTAAATCACCGCACCGCTGCGCCAGCCGCGTCCGGCTGCACCGGTCCGGCCCGTTCGCGCTGCGCGGCCGTCTTTGCGGAAACGAGGGGGATACGTAAATGGATACATCCGCCGGTCAGCCTTTGCTGACGGATTTGCTGCAATCGCTTCAGCCCAATCTGCTTTGCGTCTACCGATCCCAGGTGGGGCCCGACTGGGGGGAGCGGGATTCCGTGCCTCCTTACAACAAGCTGTATTACATCTGCGAAGGCGAAGGCTGGATCCAAATCGACGGCATAGACTATTATCCGAAGCCCGGCCAGCTCGTTCTCGTCCCTTCCTGCTCCGCCGTCTCCTTTTCCGCCCTGAACGGACGCCCGTATTTGAAATACTGGTGCCACTTTACGACGACGGCGGGACCGCTCGACTTGTTCCAGCGCATCAACGTGCCGCTTTGCATCGACGCCGGAGACGGCAACGGCATCATTTCGCTTTTCGAATCGCTGATTGGCTGGAACGCCGAGGAAGGCATCGTCGCCAGACTCCGCGAAAAGCTGGGATTGCTGGAGCTGCTCGCGCGTTACTTGGAGCAGGCGCCGATCGGCATTCTGAAGCTGCAGGATAAGGAATGGACGCGATTGTCCGGCTTGCGGCAATATATCGAGGAGCGGCTCGACCGTCCGATCAGCGTGAACGAACTGGCGGATTGCGTCCACCTGCATCCCAATTATTTCATTCGCTACTTCAAGCAGCATTTCGGCATGCCGCCGCTGCAATATATAAGCCGCAAGAGAGCGGAGCACGCCAAACGGCTCCTTGCCTTGTCCGCAAGCAGCGTCAAGGAGGTCGCCGCCGCGGTCGGCTTCCCCGATACGAGCCGCTTTACGCGGTTTTTCAAAAAGGAGACCGGATTGACGCCGACCGAATACCGCAGCAACGCGTCCGGGCCGATACGGCCCTCCGTATCTATTGTGGCGGACGGACCGTCCGATTGAATATCCCAATTGCTAAGAACTTGTTGCCCAATATTAACTTTTTGCGCGCGGTGCCGTTCAAGCTTCCTCTTTCCGTTCTTCGACGAGCAGGGCGATCGTAAATTGCAGCAGCGCCGTCGCAAACAGCAAAACGGGCAGCCAAACGGACTGCACGTCGCCCGCGAAGGCGATCAGCAGCGCGATCGACGCCACCCGGCCGATATTCAGAAACAGCTCCCGCATGACGACCGATTCGATGCGCAGCTGTCCCTTGAGCGGCAGCGTGCCGATTAGACGGTAATAATAAGAAGTCAGAGAATTGACGGCAAGCGGGTTGCATATGGAAAACAAAATCATAAACAGGACGACCGACCACAGCTGGACGCCGAACAGCATCAGCGAGGCGCCTGCCGCGACGCCCGCAGTCGAAAGAAGCATATACGCGCGGACATGCTCCTTCTGCGCCTTTCGGGAGATAACGTAACCAGCCGCGACTGTCAGCGACGAAAAAAACACGCCCAGGTAGCCGACCCAATCCTCCCGGCCGACGGCTTGAAACAACAGGATGTTGGGCAAAAACAGCATAATCCCCTGGAACAGTCCCAGCACGAGAAAGCCGTACAGCCCCTTCAGCCAGCGCCGGTTGCGCCGCATGACCAGGCCCATGAACTTTAAATAATACACTTTATGATGCGAGACCGCCGCCGGAATCCGGAAGCTGATCGCCGCCGCAACCACGAACATGATAAAGGCGATCGTAAAAATTAAAATGTAGCCCTGCAGCCCTTCGTTTCGCTGAATCAAATACCCGGCCAGCGCCGGCCCCGCCAGCCCCGCCGAATTGAACGTCACCATATTGACGGCCAAATACCGAATCCGGTTCGCTTCGGTGGAAACGTCGTATTGCAGCACCAAATAGCCGGTCCAATAAAAACCGGCGGCTATGCCGTTAAAGACGGCGAACCACGCGAAATAATCCGGAACCTTCTCCTGCGTCACAACGACCAGCAAATAAAAGACGGCGATCATGACGATGCCCATCCGGTACACGGCCATCCGGTCCAGCTTCTTGGCGATCCATCCCCCGACGGCAAAAGCCGGCGGCGTAATCGCGAACACAATCAGGTTATATAAGGCGTTAACGGTCAAGTCCTCGGTCAGCCGCCATAAATACAAGTTCAAAAACAGCCCCGACATCGATGCGCCGAACTGAAAGCAGCTATGGATAATAAGCGACGTAACCGCATCCTTGCCCAGCCTGCGCTCCGGCGGCAGCGGCGTTCCTTTCAGCGATTGTAATGCGGATTGCAGCCTATGTCTGATGCTCATGGAACGTCTCCCCCGATGTTTGCATGGTGCAGCTTCTAATCGATGCTGTACCCAGTTTAACTCCGTCTGCGCCGATTGAAAAGAAGCGAAAGAGCCGTAACGGCTCTTTCGGTCCGCGCATACAATGCTTGTTCGGTCGCACACTAGTTCCATCAACGGATGAAGGAGGTCGCGAAGGCACGATGGCCAAACAGCAAGGACACGCCAAGCAAAATACAAAAACGAAGTCGTCCGACAAAAAAGGCAATGCGTCCGGCAACAACCACTAAAGGAACGGAACTGCGAGCAAGCGGCGGATCGCCGTCCGCGGCGGCGCAACCGCTCATTCCGTCGTCAGGGCTGGCAAGCGCAATCGGGCTGACGCCGTCCTTCGGCGGCTCAGGTTGCGTTTCGCGTTGACCTGTGAGCTCGGTAGGGTGAAATTTACGCTTTCTTATATGGCCTTTTTCATGGACTTTAGGGCGCATCCTGTCCGTTCGACCCTAAATCTCGGCAAGACTGGGGCCCCGCTTCGCTATACCCTTTCCTTGCCCTTATCGGATTCGCCGGCATTGCGGTTCGCCGCTTCGCGGTCCTGCCGCATTTCCTCCACCGTCTTCACCTTCAGTCGGACGGCTCCCTTATATCCTTCGCGCGTCGGCAGGAGCGGCCCTTCCGCCAGCCGTTTCTTCGCGGCCGCAATGGCCCCGGCGTATTGCGGCAGCCATTGCTCTTGCGCAACGAGCAGTTCGTCCGTCATCTGCCATACTTCCTTCGGATTGCACACCGCCCCGACCAGCGGATCCATCAGCATCGCCTGGCGCAGCAGCAGGTCGTCGCCCCGTACGGCCGCTTCCACGGCGAGCCGCTGTACGGAAATGCTCGCGTTGCATACGGCGGCGGGACCGAGGGGCAGCTCGCCCACAACCGGCATCGAGATGCCGTTCGCGTCGGCGTAGCCCGGCGCTTCGATAACGGCGTCGTCCGGAAGATTGGATATGATGCCATTGTTGACGACGTTGAAATGCCCGCGGTAAACGCGTCCGGTCTCGAGTCCTTCGATAATGTAGGAGCCGTGCTCATGGCTGCGCAGCTCCGGCTTGAACTCGTTGGCCGGGTCCTTCATCCAGTTCGGAAAGTCGGTCTCGAACCAATTGCGGCCTTCCGTACATACGCGCAAATATCCGCCCGTCTCCCCGTTAATCCAGGAGCCCGTATCGATCCAATCCTGAATCTCCTCCGGGCGTTTGCGGTACCACGGCAAATATTCGCTTAAATGGCCGTTCGACTCTGTGCTGTAATAACCGAATCTGCGCAGCATGTCGATCCGCACCTTCTCCGTCCGGCTGAAGCCTTCATGCCGTTCGAACGCCTCCAACAGCCGGCCGGTCATATCCTCGCCCTTGTGCTTGACGGAAATATACCATGTCTGATGGTTGATGCCGGCGCAAATGATGTCCACTTCCTCCCGCTTCAGCCCGAGCGCCTCCGCAATTTGGAAATGGCCGTGCTGCACGCCGTGGCACAGCCCGATCGTCCGCACGCCGCCGTATTGGTTGCAAGCCCAGGTCAGCATCGCCATTGGATTCGCGTAATTGAGCAGCAGCGCGTCTTCCGCCGCGCATTCCCGAATGTCGCGGCAAATGTTCAGCATTTCGGCGATGCCCCGCTGCCCGTACATAATGCCTCCCGCGCACAACGTATCTCCGACGCACTGGTCGACGCCGTATTTGAGCGGAATGTCCACATCGGCCGCAAACGCCTCCAGACCGCCGACCCGAATCGTGCAGATGACGTATTTGGCGTCCTTCAGCGCTTCCCGCCTGTCCGTCGTCGACTGAATGCGAATCGGCAAGCCGTTCGCTTCAATATCGCGCTGGCAAAGCGCCGTCACCATTTCCAAATTGCGCGGATTAATGTCCGTAAACGCGACTTCGATCCGACCGAATTCCGGAACGGCCAGCAAATCCCGCAGCAATCCCCGCGTAAAGCCGATCGAGCCGGCGCCGATAAACGTAATTTTGAAAGAAGACATCGCTTCATCACCCTCCATGCGTCTATTCGCTTACAGTTCTATTCTAGCAACGGCAAGGGGGAAGCGTTATCAAAATCGTGACGGCCTTCGGTCCGGCGTGTCAGAAATCGTCACCCGATTGCGCGGCAGCCGCGCCTCTTCCATCCAGCAGCTGCGTCTGATGGGACTGCCGGTATTCGATCGGCGTCTGGTTCGCGTATTTGCGGAACATGGCGTGAAAATATTGCCGGCTGCTGACGCCGACGTAATCGCAAATGTCCGCTACCGGAATGTCGGTCTGCCGCAGCAGCATTTTCGCTTTTTCCATCCGAATCTCCGTCAAATAAGCGTTGATCGGCTTGCCGCAGCCCGCCGTAAACAATCGATGCAAATAACCGGGATGTACGTTGACGGCGGAGGCGACATCCTTCACCCGTATATCCCGGTCGTAATTGTGATGCAAATATCGGATCGCTTCCTGCACGTAGCGGTCGGCCGGTCCGGCGCCCCGCTGCGCCGATTCGCCGCGAATATGCGCGACGGTGACGAGCAGCTGCGCGAACAGAAGCTCAAGCCGCACTCGCCTGCGGTTCTCCCTTCGGTCCAGCTCGAGCACGAGGCTCTTGAGCAGTGGATACAGCTCCTCGGAATCGCGCAGCACCAAATAAGGCGAAGTTTCCGCGGCAAGCTCCGCCACAAGCGGATCTTCTTCCGCCAGCTGGCGCAGCGACGGGAACGGCATGCCGCCGGACCGCCCGGCGAACTCGAATTCGACGTTCAGCATGCGGCAGGACGTGCCGGCTTCGACGAGCAGCCGATGCGGCACGCCCCCATCCAGCACGATGAATTCGCCTTTCTTCAATAGAAATACGGCCGGACGGGACCGGTCGGCCAAGGCGAGCTCGATGCGGCATTGTCCTTGAATGACATACATAATCTCGATCGAATCGTGCGTATGAAAATTCATGCTGTAGTCGGTCCATAGCTTGTAATAGTAGGCGAATACATGAGGGTAGGCGTCCTTCTCCAGCCACTTCCGCTTGAACAACGCTCCTGCCGGCCGCGTCATGACTGTTCCGTCTCCTCCGCGCTCATATTCCGGTTCATCTGCTCGAATATCGCAATCGCGCGCTCCATATCCTCTTCGGTCATCCCTCTGTACAGCTTCATCATGACCTTCTTCCGAATGCTCGAGATCAGCTCGATCGTCTCGCGGCCTTTTTCCGTCAGCTTGAGCAAGACGACCCGCCTGTCCTCCGTCCCCCGTTCCCGCTCGATATAGCCGAGCTCGATCAGCCGGTCGGCGATTCCCGTCACGCCGCCGCTCGTGATGGACAGCTGCTCGGCCAGGGCGGATGCTTTCTGAGGACCGGATTCCGCCAAAATAATAAGCAATCTTCCATGCGTCATGCCCAGTCCGTGCACGTTATGCTTGTTCCATTCCGCATGTATAAGCTTGCGCACCTCGCGAAACGTCTCGTCCAACCGCCGCATCAACGCCTGCCTGCCGTCGCCAGCCTGTACCATTGCACCGCTCTCCGTTTCTGTGGATAGGTTTTCTCAGGATTATAGTATCCTATCCCGGCAACGTCAACCCGACGCAGTCATGGAACCGTTCGAATCCCCCCATACGGACCAGCCTTTCTTGCGAAATCCGAGCTCGTACAGCTTCCGCGTTTCTACAAAGCGGGTTTCGGGCGCAGGAGCTCCCATGACGACGGAGATGAGCCGCTGATCCCCCCGCTTGGCCGTCCCCGTAAAGCAATAACCGGCTTCCGGCGTGTAACCGGTCTTCAGCCCGTCGCTGCCGGGGTAGGCGAACGGCCCGTCCTTCAACATCAGATTGGTGGCCGGCAGGGAGCGGCCCCGTTCGGCCAAATTAACGCTGCTGCGGCTTGTGACGCTCAGCACCTCCGGATATTTGCCGATCAAATAACCGGCCAGTCTGGCCGTATCCTTCGCCGTCATCAGCGTATCCCGTTCGGCCGCCGCTCCGGCAAGATGGCGGATGTCGCTGCGGCTTAGCCCCGTGGCGTTGCCGAACCGGGCCGCTTCGGACATGCCGATGCGGGCAGCCCTCTCGTTCATCAGCCTGACGAAAGCCTCCTCCGTACCCGCCACATGCTCCGCAAGCGCCACGGCCGCATCGTTGGCGGAATGGACGGTCATCGCCTCGAACAGCTCCCGCACCGTATAGCGGTCATCCTTCTCCAAGCCCATTCTGGAGCCGGGCACCGCCGCGGCGTAATCGCTGATCGCCACGAGCTCGTTCCATTTCACGCTGCCGTCCTCGATCCGGTCGAGCACGATCAGCTCCGTCATCATTTTGGACATGCTGGCCGGCGGCAGCGCCTCGTCGGCATTCAGCTCGTACAGCACCTTGCCCGTATCGGCGTCGACAAGAACGGCGGCTTTCAGCGCGAGCTCCGGCTTGGACCCGTTCATCCACCATTTGCCCAGCGAAGCCGCTCCGTATGTCAGCACGGCGGCGGCAAGCGCCACCGCTGCGTATTTGATCCAATTCATGCCCGATGTCCGTTTCTGTCTATAGATATACATCTTCCGTTCGTCCCCTCTCCTGCATCTCTCGTACCCAAGTATAGAGATGTAAGTTTAAGGAGACTGTAACGGAATCATAAAAAAGTCTTAAGACCTTTTAATGGGCGGGCGGCCGCGGTCCCGGACCTGGCAAATGAATCGGCAGCCTGACCCGGAAGGACGTCCGGCGCGAATCGCTTGTCGCCTCGATCGTCCCTCCGTGCTTTTCCACAATGCTCTTGGAGATGGCCAGTCCGAGACCCGAACCGCCCGACCATTGGCTTCGCGCTTTGTCCACCCTGTAGAACCGGTCGAAAATGTGGGGCAGATCGATCGCGGGAATCGGCTCGCCGTAGTTGACGACTTCCGCCAACGCCGTCCGGGCGTCCAGCCGCCGGATATAAATGTCGATCCGTTTCCCTTCCTTGCCGTACGTCATCGCGTTGGAGATCAAATTTTCGAATACGCGCACCATCTTATCCGCATCCGCATGCAGCATGACCGTCGGCTCCTCCCGGTGAAGCTTGCCCTCCATGCCGGCTTCCCGGAGCATCACGTCGTATTGCACCAGAAGCTGGCCCAGCATCTCGACCAGATTAAAGACCGACGGCTTCAGATCGACGGTGTCGTTGCGCATTCTCGTATATTCGAACAAGTCGTTGATCAGCACGTTCAGCCGCAGCGACTTCTCGTAAGCGATCTGGGTGTAATGCCTCAGCTCGACCTCGTCCCGGTAACGGTCCTGCTCGATGAGGCCGAGATAGCCGATGACCGAAGTGAGCGGCGTGCGCAAATCGTGCGACACGTTCGTAATGAGCTCGTTTTTCGTCTGCTCGGCTCTCCGTTCCTCCTCCAGCGCGGACTGCAGACGCTCCGACAGCCGGTTGACGTGGCTCCCGAGCACGGCATAAGCGCTTTTGCCCCTTATCGGAATCCGGTAATGAAATTCAAGCTGACCGTCGGCCATCCGGCGCACGGTATCGTTCACTCTGCCGAACGTCCGGTAATGGAGCCATTGCAGCAAGCCGTAATATAACAGAAACAGCATAAACCAGACGAAGATGAGCGAAAGGCCGTTAAACGCATTGTAAACGCCATATCCGATTTCGTAAAAAATCGATAAATATCTCATTTCCCTGATCGTCATCATGACCATGTACAGCACGGCCAGGCTGACCAATCCGAGCGCGCCGCTCAGAATGAGCGTGCCGAACGACCTCAGGACGAGCCTGGAGACGGTTTTATCCTTCAATTTTGTAGCCGACCCCCCACACCGTCACGATCAGCTTTTCGCCGAGCTCTTTTTCCAGCTTGTCTCTCAGCTTGCTGATATGGACCATGACCGTATTATTCGATTCAAAATATTTTTCCTTCCACACTTGCTGAAAAATTTCCTCGGCGCTGAAGACGCGGCCCGGCTGCGAGGCGAGCAAATGAAGGATGCCGAACTCCGTCGAGGTCAGGTGAAGGGGTCTTCCGTCCACGTCGGCCGAGTGGCTGAGCTTGTCGATGCGCAGCGGACCAAGCCGGATCTCCCGCCCTTCCCGCGCCCCGTCGCCGCCCGCCGGCTGGCTGTATTGATAAGACCGCCGCAGCAGTGAACGTACGCGGGCAATCAGCTCCAGCGGATTAAACGGCTTGACCATGTAGTCGTCCGCCCCCGTCATCAGCCCCATAATTTTGTCCATATCCTGCGTCTTGGCGCTCAGCATCAGAATGGGGACGTTGCCGTCCTTCCGCAAGCGGCGGCATACTTCCAGCCCGTCCAGCTTGGGCATCATAATATCCAATATGACAAGGTCGCTCGGGCTTCGCTCGAACGCCGACAGCGCCTGTTCGCCGTCGGACGCGATTTCCGTCGCAAATCCTTCGTTCCGCAAATAGATCTCAATCAATTCCGCAATTTCCCTCTCGTCGTCCACGATCAATATTTTCCGGTCCAAGTCGAATCCTCCTAAGTTTTAGTGCTGCAAAGCTCCGTATGAGCTTTACTATACATGATGGCATGCCGAAAAGGTACGTCTGGGCGCCCGAATTCATAATGTTTAAGCCATTTTTAAGTTTTTCTTTAACGTTGCATTTTTCGTCGCCCATGACGGTCTCCCGTACGCTTGGATCCGGCGGATTCCCCGCAGCGGTTATAGCCAATGCCCGTCCGATATGATAAAATCAAGAGAATGATACGATAATGCCCTGTCATCGAAGCGCCTATGCGCTTCGCATTTATGTAGAGGAGGTTTTCATTTATTATGGCGGCCAAAAGAATGCGTTCAGACATGATCAAAAAAGGCTTCGACCGTGCGCCGCACCGCAGCTTGCTGCGCGCCGCGGGCGTCAAAGAAGAAGACTTCAACAAACCGTTTATCGCGGTTTGCAATTCTTATATCGATATCGTTCCCGGCCATGTTCACCTTCAGGAATTCGGCAAGCTGGTTAAAGAAGCGATCCGCGAAGCCGGCGGCGTACCGTTCGAGTTCAACACGATCGGCGTAGACGACGGCATCGCGATGGGCCATATCGGCATGCGCTACTCCCTGGCGAGCCGCGAAATTATTGCGGACTCCGTCGAGACGGTCGTTAACGCCCACTGGTTCGACGGCATGGTCTGCATCCCGAACTGCGACAAAATTACGCCGGGCATGATGCTCGGAGCGCTGCGCGTCAACATTCCGACCGTTATGGTCAGCGGCGGCCCGATGAAAGCCGGCAAGACGTCCGACGGCCGCTCCATCTCCCTCTCCAGCGTGTTCGAGGGCGTAGGGGCGCACCAAGCGGGCAAAATCAACGACGATCAGCTGCTCGAGCTCGAGCAATACGGCTGTCCGACCTGCGGCTCCTGCTCCGGCATGTTCACGGCCAACTCCATGAACTGCCTTGCGGAAGCCATGGGTCTTGCGTTGCCGGGCAACGGCACGATTCTGGCGGTATCGCCGGAGCGCAAGGAATTCGTCAAACAATCCGCCCGCCAGCTGATGAAGCTGATCGAGATGAACTTGAAGCCTCGCGATATCGTGACGAAGGAAGCGATCGACAATATGTTCGCGGTGGATATGGCAATGGGCGGCTCCACGAACACCGTGCTTCATACGCTGGCCATCGCGCATGAAGCCGGCATCGACTATCCGATCGAACGCATCAACGAAGTGGCCGAACGCGTGCCGCATCTGGCGAAGATCGCTCCCGCTTCCGACTGGCATATCGAGGACGTGCACAACGCCGGCGGCGTCAGCGCCGTTCTGAACGAGCTGCTCAAGAAGGAAGGAGCGCTTCACGGCGAATGCATCACCGTGACAGGCAAGACGCTTCGCGAAAACGTCGAGGGCTGCGAAGTCACGAACTACGAGGTCATCCGTCCAATCGACAATCCGCATACGGAGCGCGGCGGACTAGCCGTCCTGTTCGGCAATCTGGCTCCGAACGGCGCCATTATCAAGACCGGCGCCGTAGACAAATCGGTCGGCGGCTATCATAAAGGCCCTGCCATCTGCTTCGACTCCCAAGACGAAGCGCTGGCCGGCATCGCCGGCGGCAAGATTAAGGAAGGCCATGTCGTCATTATCCGCTACGAAGGGCCGAAGGGCGGTCCGGGCATGCCGGAAATGCTCGCTCCGACGTCGCAAATCGTCGGCATGGGCCTCGGCGCCAAGGTTGCGCTCGTCACCGACGGCCGCTTCTCCGGCGCGTCCCGCGGCATCAGCATCGGCCACGCCTCGCCGGAAGCGGCCGAGGGCGGACCGATCGCGTTTGTCCGCGACGGCGACATCGTCGAAATCGACATGAACAACCGCACGATGAACCTGCTCATCAGCGACGAAGAATTCGAGAAGCGCCGCGCCGAATGGCCGGGCTTCGAGCTGAAGATCAAGCGCGGCTACCTCGCCCGCTACGCTCATCTGGTCACTTCCGCCAGTACCGGCGGCGTTATGAAGATGTAGCAAAGCAAAAGCCAGCTACGATGCTGTTGAAGTGCAACAGCATCGTAGCTGACTAGCGTGTGTCGGCTATAGCTTGTCGGTATCGTGCGGCGATATCGTGCGGCGGTATCGTGCGGCGGTATCGTGCGGCGGTATCGTGCGGCGGTATCGTGCGGCGGTAT
>CALAWP010000055.1 GCA_937895345.1 uncultured Paenibacillus sp.
AAGTATTTGCAGAGCAACTATAAGGGGCAGCCGCCGACGCTTCAGGACTTTCGTGAGGAATTGCTGAAGCAAGCGGAGCCGGAGGCGCAGGACATTGCGCTGGCGATCGAACTGTTTACTTCGGGCAGCCTGAACACGTTCGCCAAACCGACCAATGTTAACGTCCATAACCGTCTCATTTGCTACGATATTCTCGACTTGGGCAAACAACTCCTCCCGATCGGCATGCTGGTCGTCTTGGACAGCATCTTAAACCGGATTACACAAAATCGGGCCAGAGGCAAAAATACGTTTATTATAATCGATGAAATCTATCTTCTGTTCCAGCACGAATACAGCGCCAACTTTTTGTTCACGCTTTGGAAGCGCGTTCGAAAGTATGGCGCTTTTTGTACGGGCATTACGCAGAACGTGGACGATTTGCTGCAAAGCCATACGGCCCGCACCATGCTGGCAAACAGTGAATTTATCGTCATGCTGAATCAGGCCAGCACCGACCGGAGAGAGCTAGCCGAATTGCTTAATATTTCGGAACTGCAACTCTCTTATATTACCAATGTTGACGCCGGGAATGGATTGATGAAGGTAGGCAGCTCCCTTGTGCCGTTTACCGACAAGTTCCCGCGGCATACGAAGCTGTACAGCTTGATGACTACTAAACCTGGTGAATAGAAGGACGCGGCAAGAAGGGGCTGGTCTCTGGTGGAGGTCAGCCCCTTCTTGTCGATGAATAATCATGATATCGACAAACAAATTTGATTGCCTGATTCTTAAAACGGCGGACTATGAAATAAGTGCCAATTTCGAGTATAATAATTATACATATCAGTAGGCCTTTTTGAGTAATTGGCATGAGGGAGGTTGTCATGGCCAAAATTATGATTGTGGACGATACGGCGTTCATGAGAATGATGCTTAGAGAGATCATAACGGATTGCGGCTTTGAAGTGATAGCGGAAGCGGAGAATGGAAAAGAGGCCGTGCAATTTTTTAGGCAGTACAGACCCGAACTTGTCACGATGGATATTACGATGCCTGAAATGGACGGCATCGCCGCTTTGAAGGAAATAAAACGAATAGACCCCATGGCGCGAGTCATCATTTGTTCCGCAATGGGACAAAAAGATCGGGTTGTCGATGCTATTACGTCGGGGGCCGCGGATTTTATCGTCAAGCCGTTTCAACGGGAGAAAGTTCTGGAGACGCTGGCCAAAGCGTTGAAGTAGCCGGAGATTTATGTACAAGATCGGGCGCGTTACGGGTGTCGTTTTCGTTCTCTCTCTTGGCGCAGTTCTGCTCATTTATATTAAGCATGCTTACGAGGCAGTGGATAAGGCCGTGGCCATGTCGCTCGCGGTCTTTTTGCCGTTGGCCTACTTGTGCGGCAAGCGGTTCGATACGCTGTTGCGGCTCTCGCAAAGAGACGACTTGACGGGGGCGTATAATCGCGGGTTCATTCAGCGCGTTTTCCCCAGACTGGTTCGCCGATCTCAAAGGTTGCGAAAACAACTGCTCGTGTTCTATGTTGACGTAGACAACTTCAAGGATATCAACGATACATACTCTCACGAAACCGGAGATCGTGTGTTATGTCAACTTTCAAGCATGCTTGCACAAGCAGCGAGCAAATACGACTATGTTGCACGATGGGGAGGCGATGAATTTGTAGTCATTGCACCGTACACCGACGAAGAAGGAGCCAGGGCGCTCCAGAGACGTCTTGGCAGTGCGCTGTCGATATCGCTGGAGGAATTGAAGACGCACGCGTATCTTTCTGTCGGTTATGCGGTTTGTCCCGACGAGAGCACCGATCTTGGCGAGCTCTTGAGAATGGCGGACAAGAGAATGTACAAGCAAAAATTAAGCCGCCACAATGACTGACATGTGCATCACAGGAAAAGCCTAACGATTTGAACAAAGTCATTTTACTTTAATCCGGTTCTGAATTCAACTTACAACAAGGAGCGCTCAAATTTATGAAAACTGTACCCATTCGTCTAAACCGCATCCAAAATAAAATCGGCCTTGGATTTCTCGTCGTCGTCATTTTTTTTGTATTCGCCATTCTTAGCGTAACCCGGCAACTATCTTCCTTCCAGAAGGAAACGAGATTCATTACGGATCATGATATGCAAGTACATAGCCTGGCCCAGTCCATCGAGAAGGATCTGGTAGATATGGAAACCGGTCAACGAGGTTTTATTATAACCGGGGAAAACAAATATTTGGACCCGTACAACAACGGCAAAACCAATTGGCAGAAGCACTATGAGGCCCTTTTCCAGCTTGTTGCCGACAATCCAAGCCAACAGGACAACTTGAAAGCCATTCAAAAAAATGTGGAACATTGGATTCAAGACGCCGGCGAGAAAGTGATTGCCTTGAAAAAGGCCAATGACAACAAGGGACTCCAGCAATTTTTCCAGGACGATCCGGGGAAGCAGGATATGGATGCCCTGCGCGAGCAGCTTTCGTCGTTCCGTTCCATCGAAAAACAGCTCACGTTGAATCGGGTGTCGGCGCTCGAAAAGAAAAACGGTCAACTCCGATTGCAACTGTACGGCTCCCTGTTGCTGGTACTCATCGTTTCGGTTATCTCGTCTTACTTCACCGGCGCATTGACGGCCAGGAACGTACGCAAAGTCGGGAACGCCATCGCAGAAATTGCTTCTTCCGGCGGCGATTTGACGAAACGAATTTCAGTGAAGACCAAAGATGAAACGAAAGATTTGGCGGATCAAACGAACTTGCTGTTAGCCAGTCTCCAGAGCATGATCGCCGATATTCAAGGGAAGACCCTGGAATTGGAACGCTCCTCATCCATGTTGAAGGTTGGCGCAGACGAGAGCTACAAAGCCGCCGATCAAATCTCTGAATCTGTCCAGCGCGTAGCACAGGGAGCGGAACAACAAGTATCCCAGACGGAAGAGATGTCGGCGATTT
The DNA here is from genome assembly GCA_937895345.1 of uncultured Paenibacillus sp. Classification (GTDB taxonomy): domain Bacteria; phylum Bacillota; class Bacilli; order Paenibacillales; family Paenibacillaceae; genus Pristimantibacillus. Next base: position 2,944 of record CALAWP010000055.1, read on the forward strand.
TGCAGGAGACGGTATCGGGACTGGAGCAGGTTGCCGCCACGACAACCGACGTTTCCGACCTTGCCAAGCGAGCGCAGTCCGTCGCGACGGAGAATGCCGGCGAAATGCAGGCAAATGCGGAAAAAATCGGCCAGATCGAAGAAACGTTTTCCGACATTCAAGCTTCCGCCGCGGAACTGGCATCGCTGTCTGAAAAAATTCGGGATGTGGTCGGATATATTCAGGACGTCTCCAATCAAACCAATCTGTTGTCGCTGAACGCCGCCATCGAAGCGGCGCGCGCCGGGGAACAAGGCCGCGGGTTTGCCGTCGTCGCCGGAGAAATCCGCAAGCTGGCGGACCAGGCTGCGCATTCGACCCGCGAGATCCATGAAACCATCGAAGTGATGTTGAACGGCATCAACGGACTCGTCCAGAAAGTAAATGAGAACAGCCATGGCGTCAAGGATGGCGTTCAGGCCATGATGAAAGCCAGCGAGTCGTTCCGGGCCATCATGAACGAAGTGAACAACTTGAGCGTTCAAGTCATGGAGGTTGCCGCTTCTGTGGGACAGATGTCCGCCGGCAGCAAAGCGATTGAAGGTTCCATTCGGGAAATTACGAAAATTACGGAAGAAACCGCCTCGTTCACTGAAGAGGTTGCGGCCATGACCGAGGAGCAGGCGGCCACGAGTCAGGAAATGCTGCAAACCGCTCGCCAGCTTGGCGAAATGTCCGATTCCCTGAAAACGTTAGTCGGCAAGTTCAAAGTATGAGTGCAAGTCCCGATCCCCTCACCCGACGGAGATCGGGATTTTTTAATGTGTGCGCCCCCTCCCCGACACTGAATAAAAAGGGGGTAAATTGCCAACAATAAAATGGAAATGAAACATGAGGGGATCGCCATGGGGAAATCGAACGGATTTTGGAGCCGCCGCCCGCGTTCCAATCAGCGCGAGACCGAACGCTTTGCTCATCAGGAAGAAAATCGGCAACTCGATCAGGTTCTTTCCGCAAATCTGGCCGAGAATGTTCAGGCGCTTCAGCGCTTGTATACTCGTTGTTCTGACGTGATTTTTCACGAGTTCTGCATAGGCAATCGCATGGAGGCTGTGCTCGTTTACATCGACGGTCTGGCTCATATCGAAGAAGTGGATCAACATGTGCTCGCTCCGTTGCAACAGGATTTCCCTATGGATTGCACGCTGGCAGACATTCGCGGAAAAATTGCCGTCTCCTCGATAAAGCCGGTGGATACGATTGCCAAGGTGCTTGAAGAAATATCCGGCGGCAATCCCGTATTGCTGATGGAACGTGAGCCTCACGGACTGGCGATCGGCTTGCCGAAATGGGAAAAACGGGCCATCGACGAGCCGTCCGCCGAATCGGTGTTACGCGGACCGCGGGAAGGGTTCATCGAGTCGCTTCGCACCAATACGGCTTTGTTGCGGCGTAAAATCCGAACTCCCCATCTCAAAATCGTCACGATGAGCATGGGGACTTATACGAGCACGCAGATTGCGCTCGCCTACTTGGAGGGGGTTGCAGCCCCTGCTTTGGTGGAAGAAATGACGAACCGTCTGCAACGAATCGAGATCGACGGCATTTTGGAGAGCGTGTACATCGAAGAACTGATCGAGGACAACCCGTTCTCCCCGTTCCCGCAATTGCTTTCCACCGAAAGGCCGGATGTGGCGAGCGCTTACTTGCTCGAAGGACACGTCGTCGTTTTGATCGACGGTACGCCCAGCGTGCTGATTGCACCGATTACCTTCTATTCCTTGTTGCAGTCGCCGGAAGATTATTACGAGCGGTTTGTTGTAGGTACCGCAATACGCTGGCTGCGCTATTTCTTCTTTTTGATCTCTTTGCTGGGGCCGTCCTTTTACGTTGCGGTTATTACTTACCATCAGGAAATGATACCGAACGCTTTGTTGATTACAATGGCAAGATCCCGGGATCAAATCCCGTTTCCCGCCATTATCGAGGCATTGTTGATGGAATCCATGTTTGAAGCGCTGCGCGAAGCCGGCGCGCGGCTGCCGAAGCAAATCGGCACCGCCGTCAGTATTGTCGGAGCGCTGGTCATCGGTCAGGCGGCCATTGCAGCGGGTATCGTTTCTGCGCCGATGGTAATGGTCGTGGCCATTACGGGCGTCGCGTCGTTTATGGCCCCCCGTTTTACCGTCGGCATTGCCATCAGGCTGCTGCGGTTCCCCATGATGGTGCTTGCCGGCTTTCTTGGGCTGCTGGGATTGATTATGGGAGGCATTCTCATTCTGAATCACCTGTTCAAACTGCGTTCGTTCGGCGCTCCGTATATGGCCCCCCTGGCCCCGATGCAGTGGCGCAGCCTGAACGATGTACTCTGGCGCGCTCCGCGCTGGCTCATGACCAAACGTCCCCACATGACGGGGGCGTGGAATCCCATAAGGCAGCCCCGCGGTCAACGCCCGGGCCCGCATAAAGGGGAGACAGGAGATTGACGAAGCTGAGCGCAAAGAGGACGTTGATGGTGGGGCTGATTGCCTCGGCGGTGCTGCTGTCCGGATGTTGGGACCGGATGGAAGTGAATGATTTGGCGATCCTTACAGCCGGCGGATTGGACCTGACGGAAGATCGGAAACTGGAGCTTTCCGTCAAGCAATATTTGGTATCGCCATCATCCTCCGATCAATCGGGCAGCGTATCTTCAGACGCCGGCGGAGGTTCCGGCAAATCGGTTGTTCGTTCCTCCCGTGGGTTATCGATGGCCGATGCGGCATCCCATTTGCAGCAGGTGTTAAGCCGCAAAGTGTTTTGGGGCCAGGACGAGGTGTTCGTATTCGGTCAGCAGCTGGCGAAAGAAGGGCTCGCCGAACCTTTGGAATTTTTGACGAGGCATCCGATTCCGAGAGAGCGGGCCAATGTTTTCGTCAGCCAAAGTCCTGCCAAGGAAGTACTGGGACTCGATCCGCCGATTGAACGCTCGGTTTCGCATGCTCTGCGTAAAATGGCTGAAAATGAAACAGGTCTGAATATTACGTTGAAAGAATTGGCGGAGATGATGGCGGGCAGATCCAGATCCGCCGTCATCCCATGGGTCGAAATCAAGCCTGGCGATGGAAAGCAAGCAGCGTTCGCATTCATTAAAGGCACGGCGGTTCTGAAAAATGGAAAGATGATCGGCCGCATGAACGATGCCGAGACACGCGGAATCATGTGGTTGAGAAACGAAGTGAAAAAAGCGACGGTTACCGTTTCCCCAGGCGAGAGCAATGGACTCGTGTCGCTACAATTGCTGAGAAGCCGTACGGATCTGATCCCGCACCTTAAAGGAGGAGAATGGAGCCTGACGGTTCGAATCGAAACCCAGGATGACATCGTTGAAAACACGTCGGAACTGGATCTGTCCGTGCCGGACCATATCAGCGAGTTGGAGCGCGAGCTGGAAGACGATATTAAACGCCGCATTCAAATGGCGCTAGAACGGGCGCAAAAAGAGATGAAAGCCGATATTTTCAATTTTGCGGATGCTTTTTACCGGAAGTATCCGAAGGAGTGGAACCGAAACAAGGATCGCTGGGACGAAATTTATTCCCATCTGCAAGTCAACGTACAGGCGAAAGTCAAGGTTGTCCGCCCCGGCATGACCAACAGAAGCATATTCAAGCCGGCGCAGAGGTGATGATATGATCTTGATTTGGGGGAAACTGCTGGGCGTTGCCGCGGTGCTTACTTTGATGGTTTTGCATGATTGGCGCTCCATGCCGTCTTATACGAAGCGGGAGAAGACGGCTTATTGCGCCCTGACCGGACTGGGTGCGATTTTGGCGATCTTGCTTGTGATCGATCCCCAAATGCCGGGCCCTACGCAATGGCTGGATGTTATCTACAAACCGTTGGTCGACTTGATGGAGAAGTTTACCGTACGAAGGAACGGGTGAAACATGATTGAAAAAGGAAAAATATCCGCCCCGCAAATCGGAAAAATAATCTATTTGGCGATTACTCCGACGGCTATTTTAAGCACGCCGGCGATTACGTATCAATATGCCAAACAGGATTTGTGGATATCTCCGATGTGGGCATTCAGCGGCTTGATCGCGATTGGTATTGCGTTAGGGTTTCAAACATTGTTTCCAGGCGAGAATCTCGTTCAGTCAAGCGAACGTATATTAGGTCGAATGCTGGGTAAAGTGTTCGGGCTGGTTATACTGTTGTACTATTTGTATTTAAGCGGCATTATCGTTCGGGAATACGGCGAATTTGTAGTCGGAGCGTTTCTTGTTCAAACGCCGTTGCTGGTTGTATCCGGAAGCATGGTGCTCGTTTGTGCCATTGTTGTTCGCAGCGGCGTGGAAATCATCGCGAGATTTGCCGATGTATTTATCCCTGTTTTTGCGCTGCTCTTTCTGCTTCTGATCATCCCCTTGCTTCCGGATCTTCATATTCTGAAGATGCTGCCGATCATGGGAGAAGGTATCGGGCCTTCCCTCTCAGGTTCGGTTGTTTTGCAAGCATGGTTCAGCGAATTTCTGACCGTGTCGTTTTTAATTCCATTTGCAAACCGTGCGGAAAAAGTGAAAAAAAGCATGGCGATAACTTTGCTGGCCGTCATTGTGACGCTTGTGTCATCCAACCTGGTTACGCTGCTGCTATTGGGGGACCTAACGGGAAATTATACCTATCCTTTCCTGATTGTCGCCAGATACATCAACCTGGCCGATTTCTTTACCCATCTGGAGTCACTTTTTATGGCTATTTGGGTGTTGGGCGCATTTGTTAAAATATGTGTTTTCTTTTATGTGACGGCCATGGGCGCCGCTCAATGGATGAGCCTTCGTGAATACAAGCCAATCGTATTCCCTGTCGGCTTCTTACTGCTGTTAATGAGCGTATGGGTCGCGCCCAATCTGCAGGAGTTGACGCATGCGTTATCGACTTCGATCATTTTTTCGGCATTGACGGTATTGGTTTGCATTCCCGCGGCGCTGCTCGGTGTGGCCTGGATCAGAAAACAATGGAAGAAGAAAAATATGCAGGATTGAACCGCGGAGACAGTCGGACACGTTCTGATCGGATGAACATCCGTTTTAAAATAATAGCGCCAACCTTCTGTTTACGCTTAGGACGCGTGTCAGAATGCTTGACGCTTTTTACCGCTCTCAAGTTTGGCGAAAAGTCGAATTCTCCATCATGCAAGAGATTTTTGCTTCAAAGAAGTGGATAGAAGACTGGCTCTGCTGAT
>CALAWP010000056.1 GCA_937895345.1 uncultured Paenibacillus sp.
GGTGCTGGAAAATGACTCGAAGTTATGTTCTAGAAATACTATACGAGGAGTGATGATGAAGATGGCTAAATTGTTCAAAAGATCGCTGGCGTTGACCTTGATGGCGCTGACGCTTGCCATGTCCGTGGCCGCATCGGCCTTCGCTTCGTCCGAAAGCTACGAACTCCACTATGGCGGAAGCTATCATGCGCATTCCAGCTCTTACATTGCCGGACCGGCCGACGTGAATGGCGGCCAGGTGACCATTACGCTGACCGGCAACTATTTTCCGGAATTGAAGGTCGGCGGAACAACCTACTACGGTTCCTACAATACCGGCAACAATTTGACGACCTTCACATTCCCCGGCAGCGCCTCGGCGGACATTCCGCTGGAACTGAAGGTCGTTGCAGGCCCGCATCAAACCTGGTATAACTTGACGCTGGTCTGGATTTAATCATTTAAGCGTCAATTCCATTTGCCGCTTAAATGTCGAAGAAGCGGTCGATCTATGTCGCCGCTTCTTCTTCAAAATTTATATTAAGGGAGCTATTTTCCGTGATCCTAACCTTTCGCAAAACATTCGCCATGCTTCTTGCTTTCGCTTTATTGCTCGCCGGCTTACATATTGCGCCGGCCGAAGCGGCCGGAGCCGTCCGCGACGGCGAATTCGACGTGCCGTTCCGTTACTTGAAGGACGGAACGAGCGAAACTTCGGCGGCTAACGGTTTTATGGTGCCAAACACCGGAAAACTAATCATTGCAAACGGCAAAGCGGTATTCGAGCATCAGGTTACGCGGCTCAATTATTCTACCTTTGAATATTTCGGCGCCCGCAAGGAAGGCGCGGACAAAGCCGTCATTGCAAATAACACGGCAAGCGGCCTCGACGGGTATACTGCCGCCGTTGTCCAAGACGCGCCGACGGCCGACAACGTCGTCATTCAATTGGAAATCGCCAATGTCTTTGTCAATCAGGACATTCTGATGCATATCAACGATAAAGAAAACGTATTCGGTCTTCCATTCGTTTATAACAATTGGTATCATGCTCAGCTCGAGCTGGATTTGTCGAACATCGATCTGACGCCGCTTCCCGTCGACAAGAAACCGCTGGCCGATTGGATTGGCGAAGCGCAGGAATGGCTGGCTGCGGCCCGGGAAGCCGGATATGCCGAAAGCGGAGCCGCCGCCCACCCTGCATTGGACAATGTCGCGATCACCGAAGGCGAGTTTCCGGTCTTCGCATCTGGAAATACGCTGATCAGCGCGGTATCCAAAGTGCGCGCCAGCGCCGCCGAGGCGCAAGCGGTCATCGACGATCCGAATGCAACCAGCATGGACGTCGTCCAATTGTATAACCGGGTAGTTCAGGAGCATAACTGGGAGCAGCTAAACAAGGAAAAATATGCCGCTTCGACCGCAGAGATCTATGTGTTCGAATCGCTGGACGAACCCGATGACGGCGTCACGTTCGCTCCCGAAATTAGACGGACGGTTCAATTGCTGCAAAATCAAGCGAATTTGCAAACCTATGCCAACCTCTCGTTTGAAGCGGATGACAGCGGCGAATGGACGCCGACGTCCGTAGCGCAGGCTACCCCTGCCGGGAGCAACGGAAGTTATGCGAAAAATTACAGCACGACACCGGCCAAGCCCGTCCTTCTTCAGAGCGGCGGCAACGTTAAGGTTTATCAAACCTTGATCCGTCCCGCAACCGACGGAGCCGTTCCGTGGAAAGGCTTATGGAAGCTCAAGTATCCCGTATCCTTCGAAAACGGCGCAGCCGAGGATATTCCGGGCGTGACGAAAGAAGTGTTCATCAGCTTCAACGCCGCCCAGCACAAAGCGTTGCTGGCGTTGGAGCAAGAGGCGCGGCAGCTGCATAACCAGGCGGTCGAAGGGTCCGGGCAAGGACAATACCGAACGGGCTCCAAAGCCGAACTTCAGTCGGCGATCGACGCATCGAAATCGGTGTCCGACAATTACGCATCGGCAAGAGCCGATATTTTGGCGGCCTCGGCTGCGCTGCAAGCCTCAATCGATACGTTTAAATCAGCGGTGAATTCCGGTACGCCCGGCACCGGCAATCCGGGCAGTCCCGGCAATCCAGGTACGCCTGTGGCGCCGCAATATCCTGCCGACGGCTATTACTTCATGCCTTTCCGGGTACTGAAGGACGGCACGGATCAGACATCGATCATGAACAGCTACGTCGTCACGAATGCCTTGGTGAAGGTATCCGGCGGAACGAAAACCGTCTCCTTTACCGTGAAGCAAAGCGCCGAAGTGGTGGGCCTGAAGCTGAACGGGAGCAGCGGCACCGTCACTGGCCGGAATACGGCCGACAATACCCGAGTCGTCGCTTTTACGCTGTCGAATCTGTCTTCAAAAATTTCGGGCTGGGTAGACGTCAACTGGCCGGCGATCAACTACGTACACAGCTATAATATTCAATTCCTATTCGACGAAAGCTCCGCCAGTTACGCAGGCGACAACCCTTCGGTACCCGGCGGCGGCGGCAACGTCGGCGCTCCTCCGGGCATGGGAATGGACGATGTGCCGGGAGCCGGCGGTTCGGGCGGGGGACAACCCGCGGAAAACGAACAGCCGAACGATTCGGAGCCATCGGACAACACCGATCCCGAGAGCGGCAATGGAAGCGGTCCAGCCGAACAATCGCCGGAACAACCGGTGTCCGCTGCTTTTACGGATCTGAGCGGACACTGGGCGAAATCCGGCATCGAAGCCGCCGTCAAGCTGGGAATCGTAAACGGCTATTCCGACGGCAGCTTCCGCCCGAACGCAACCGTATCCCGCGGCGAATTCGCCGTTATGCTGAGCCGGGCTCTTCAGTTGGAGCCGCAAGCTTCAAGCAAAACGTTTAACGATTCATCGTCGATTCCGGCCTGGGCAGAGGATCATATAGCTAGAGTCGTTCATGCCGGTCTGATGGGAGGCTTCGAGGACAGCACCTTCCGTACGAACGGCCAGCTTACAAGGGCGCAATTGGCCGTCATCATCGCCAGAGCGGCCAATCTGAAGCTGGATGGCGCTGCGGCCCTGAGCTTCGCCGACTCGACCGACATTCCGGCTTGGGCGCGCAAAGAAGTCGCGGCCGCCGCGGCTGCCGGACTCGTTCAAGGCAAAAACGGCCGATTCGCGCCGCATGAAACCGCAACTCGCGCCGAAGCGCTGACGCTCATCATTCGGCTGCTGGATTATTTAGATCAACGGTAGCATCGCGTAAAAAACCTTCAACGCATCCTTACGGATTCGCGTTGAAGGTTTTTTGACGTTCGGCACGCCTAACAATTCCCTCGGCTTACGACATGCGATTCATAACGACCAGCTTCAGCTCTGTCATTTCTTCCACGGCATACTTCAGCCCTTCCCGGCCCATGCCGCTTTCCTTGACGCCGCCATACGGCATATGGTCGACCCGGAAGGTCGGAATGTCGTTGATCATGACTCCGCCGACATGCAGCTCGGAAGCGGCCCGCAACGCAATGTGGATATCGTTTGTATAAATGCCCGCTTGCAGACCGTACCGGGAATCGTTGACGTTTGCGATCGCTTCGTCAATGCCGTTTACTTTCTGAATCGTGACGATCGGCGCAAACACTTCCATGCACGATACTTTCAATTCGCGGGTCGGGTTCGTAATAACCGTTGGAACGAGTACGCCGTCCCGAATCTCTCCGCCGGCCGCAATAAGAGCTCCGTTGTCCCGGGCTTCTTGAATCCAGGATACCGCCCGGCCGGTTTCTTTGGCCGATATCATCGCCGAAATATCCGTATCCGGAAGCAGCGGATCGCCCGATTTCAGCTTCGCCGTTTCCCTAGCAAATTTGTCCACGAACGTTTCGTACAGCTCTTCATGCACGTAGATGCGCTGCAACGAGATGCATACTTGTCCCTGATTCGAAAACGCCCCCGTCACGCACCGCGGCATAATGGCATCGAGATCGACTCCCCGGTCGACGATAAGCGCCGAATTGGAGCCGAGCTCCAGCGTTACGCGTTTCAATCCCGCTTTCGCGCGGATGCCGATTCCTACCTCCGGACTTCCCGTAAATGTAATCATCGCTACGCGCGGATCCTCAACGAGCCGATTGCCCGCGATTCTTCCCGCGCCCGTCACGATGTTAAGCGCACCGGCCGGCAAGCCGGCTTCCTCCAGCAGCTCTCCGATCATATAAGCCGAGAGCGGCGTTTGCGACGCCGGCTTGAGGACTATCGTATTGCCCGACGCAATGGCCGGCCCGACCTTGTGGGCGACGAGATTAAACGGAAAGTTGAACGGCGTGATCGCACCGATGACGCCAATCGGCTCGCGCATCGTATAAGCGATCCGCCCTTCACCTCCCGGCGCCGCATCGAGCGGAATCGTCTCGCCATGAATCCGCTTGGCCTCTTCGGCGGCAAACTTGTACGTTTGAACGGTGCGGGCCACTTCTGCAGCCGCGTATTTATAAGGCTTGGACGCCTCCAAGGCCAGCAGCCGGATCGCCTCGTCTTTTCGCGCATCAAGCGCGGCCGCCAGCTTCTCGAGGATGAGAGCCCGCTCATGCGCAGGCATTCGCGCCATGATGCCGCGCGCTTCGTAAGCCGCTTCGATGGCGAGACCCGTTTCCCTTTCGGATGCGACGGGAACCTCGGCGATAATTTCCCCGGAGTATGGAGAGCGCAGCGGCTCGTACCGGCCGGCCTCCTCCCACTTGCCGTTTATGTATAGCTGTTTTCTCATGTCAATCATCACTCCTTACTTTCTATTATAGCACCTGCTGCATATACGGTTGAATCAAGACCAAGAGGAAGGAAACTTTACGAAAATTTGTAAAATCCCCTGGAATGCGCTTCCACGCAATTTGGTTATGTGGTAAAATAAAGAAAAATTACCAGTGAACCAAACTTATTCGATCTACCATTCCGCTTCCAACCTCTAAGTATCGCTATACCTCCTCTACTTCGATTTCCAGTCCCATACGGTCATGACCTGAACAACAAGCCATGACGAATGGATCACCGCCTTTTTATCAACACACTCGGCTGTTTTCAGGTTTTGATAATTCATCGGACAACTCCGGGCTGAGCTTGTCCGTAAAGGGGTGATGCCATGATCGAACAGGCATGAACGGCTGCGGCCAATACCGATTGTCTTATGATCCGGGCCGCAGCCTGATGGTTAGACGTTATTTTCCGTTGTCAGCCGTTGTTTGCCGTGTGATGCAAATTCATAACGTGAGGAGGAAATGATATGACGAATCAAGAGATCATAAGCCCTAACCGTCCTTTTATCAAATGGATCATCGCCTTTGCCGGCGGCATACTCCTGTTCTTTGCCTATTCGTTCGTCTCTTCCGAAAGCGCTTCCGCGCATGGGTACGTGACGGACAGCCGCGCTCATTTGTGCTCGACGGGCGTCAACGTTAATTGCGGACAGGTGCAATACGAACCGTTCAGCGTTGAAGGCCGCGGCGATTTCCCCGAAATCGGCGTGCCTGACGGTCAGATTGCGGGAGGTACTGTTTTTCCCGAATTGGACGAGCAGTCGTTCAACCGTTGGGCCAAAGTTAACATGTCCGGCGGAGAGCATACGTTCCATTGGAAAATTCATGCCAATCACAGCACCAACCGATGGGATTACTATATTACGAGAGTAGGATGGGATCCTAACGCTCCGCTGGCTCGGGCCGATCTTGAACTGTTCTGCACCTATATCGACGACGGGGCGCTGCCTCCGAATGACGTGTACCATGATTGCTTTATTCCAAACGACCGCGAAGGTTATTATGTGATCGTCGCCGTTTGGGATATCGCGGATACAATCAATGCATTTTATCAAGTCATGGACGTCAACCTGAGCATCAACCCCTCCGCTCCGACGACTCCCGAACCCGGATTTCCCGGCGACCCGAACCGCTTCGGTCCTTATCTGATCTGGAATCCTATTCGGGTGTATGTTCAAGGGGAAATTGTGCTCCACAACGGACAGCTATGGGAAGCGCTGTGGTGGACTCAGGCCCAAGAGCCCGGAACGACGGGGCCATGGGGACCATGGAAACTGATCGGCGATGTGCCGGAGGATCCGACGGATCCATCAGACCCAACGGACCCTGCTGATCCGACGGATCCATCAGACCCAACGGACCCTACTGATCCAACAGATCCAACAGACCCAACGGACCCTACTGATCCAACAGATCCAACAGACCCAACGGACCCTAC
>CALAWP010000057.1 GCA_937895345.1 uncultured Paenibacillus sp.
CCGATTATCTCTTGAAATCTATGTGTTTTGCAGGGTTCAGTTCACGGATTCAGGTTCTTATTAGTTCGCCAAGTTATTTCTATAGATTATATTCACTCAAGCTTTAATTATAGTAGATGCTATCGAGGGATATTCTGGTTCCGGTGATAGCATCTGCTATTTTCGGAGTACTCATGTAAAAGGGATGAGGTGAAGTCGATGATGAAAACGAACATCTTCAAGGGAATCTATTATTTATGGCTCATCCTTTCTTTAGTCGGTTCCATTTACTTGATAACCGCCTTTTGGCCGGACTTCGACCATAACGAGTTTCCACTTTTTAATGATTTTTCCGTAGGCATATTGGTGCTTCCTTCATATTTTATATTGAACTGGGGAATAATCCCCCATGCTTTGGAGAGAGTTATTGTAAACAAATATTTAAAGTATGGTTCCATAACAGGATATCTGTTAATCAGCTATATTTTCATTGTCGTCTTCATGGATTATAAAAATGTGTGGTTTTTCGCTTATTGTATCATTTGCGGATTGTTGGGTATCATGCATTTTGCGACAAGCAGATTGCTGCATACATTTGCTGTGAAAGAAATTTAGTTCGTTGTCCTGGATAAAGCCCTGGTTCCCCTTCTAAAGCACCTGCTCCAAAAACCTCGCCGCCCGCTCGCTTTGCGGCTTCGCGAAGAAATCGCCGGGCGCCGATTGTTCCACCAGCTTCCCTTCGTCCATAAAGTAGATCGTGTCCGCCGCTTCCTTCGCGAACTTCATTTCATGCGTCACGATGAGCATCGTCATCCCGGTGCTGGCCAAGCTTTGAATGACGGCCAACACCTCCTTGACCATCTCGGGGTCGAGCGCCGAAGTCGGCTCGTCGAACAGCATAATGTCCGGCTCCATCGCCAGGCTTCGGGCAATGGCCACGCGCTGCTTCTGTCCGCCCGACAGCCGGGACGGATACGCATCCGCCTTGTCGGCCAGGCCGACTCTTTCCAGCAGCGCCATCGCTTTGGCTCTGGCGGCCTTCAACGCGAGCCCCTTCACCTTGACCGGGGCAAATGTAATATTGTCCATGACCGTCATATGCGGAAACAAATGAAAGTGCTGAAAAACCATGCCGATCCGCTGCCGCACCTTGCCGATATCCGTGTGCCGGCTGGTCAGCTCGATATCGTCGATCGTAATGATGCCGGAGGTCGGCTTCTCCAGCAGGTTCAGGCAGCGGAGGAACGTGGACTTGCCGGAGCCGGACGGTCCGATCAGAGCGACGACTTCCCCGCGTTTGACCGATGTCGTAATGCCCTTGAGCACCAGATGCTTGCCGAACGATTTGGTCAGTTCCGTTACGTTAATCACTGCGGCGAAGCCTCCTTTCGAGAAGATGGGCAAGCGAAGTCAGAATGAGCACCAGCACGTAATAAATAGCTCCCGCGAACAGAAGCGCCTCCAGCGCGCGGAACTCGGCCGCCTGCACGACGTTGGCGCGGCGCATAATGTCCTGCACCCCGATGACGGATACGAGCGACGATTCCTTCAGCAGCGCGACGCATTCGTTTACCAAGGCGGGCAGTATCGTGCGCAGAGCCTGCGGCAAAATAATGCTCGCCATCATCGTCCGGTACGGAATGCCCAGCGCCATGGCGGCTTCCCTCTGGCCTTTGTCGACGGCCATAATGCCGCCGCGGATCGTCTCCGACAAATACGCCGCCGAATTCAGGCCAAACGCCAGCCCCGCCGCCAGCAGCGGCGAAATATCGTAGCGGAACAGCTGCGGCGTCGCGTAGTAGATGAGAAACAGCTGCAGCAGCAGCGGCGTTCCGCGAAAGACCGACGTATAAGCGGTGGCGAACCATTCCAGCGGCTTGATGCGGGAAATTTTGAACAGGGACAAAATGGTTCCCCAAACGAACCCGAACAGCGCGGAAACGAACGTAAACAGCAGCGTGACATATACGCCGCGCAGCATGTACGGGATATAGCCCTTCAAAATGCCGAAGTTCAAATTCAACAGCGGAGCCCTATCGTCGGTTTCTCCGGATGGGAACCATCTGTCGATGAGCGCGTCGATCTGCCCCGATTGCTTCATATTCGCCAGAACCGCATCGAAATCCTCGACGAACGGAGACCCTTTCGGAAAGGCAATGGCATACCCGTTAGACTCGTCTTCCGACGGCACGAAGCTGAGCGTCAGCTCCGGGTTGGCGGAAGTCATGCCGACCGCGACGGCGTCCTCCACGATGGCGGCGTCGATGCGGCCGGTCTTCAGCTCCTGAATGAGCTCGGGAATGCGGTTCAGCTTCTTCAGACGGATGCCGGGCAGCTTCTCTGCGAACAAATCCTGGGTCGAGCCGAGCTGCGTGCCAACGGTGCGCCCTTCCAGCGCCTCGACCGTTTCCAGGGGCTCGTCCTTGCGGGAGACGATCATATTGCGGGCGATATAATAGACGGAGGAAAAATCGACGTTTTTCTTTCGTTCTTCCGTCGCCGACATCGCCGACATGGCAAAGTCGATGCGTCCCGTCTGAAGAGCGGCGATCAGGCCGTTGAAATCCATGCTTTCGATCCTGAGCGAATACCCGAGCTCGGCGGCGATAAACCGGGCGATGTCGATGTCCATGCCGACAATTTCGCCGTTGTTCTTGGCGTTGACGTTCTCGAAAGGCGGATAGTCCGGCGAGGTGCCCATGACGAGAACGCCCCGGTCCGCGGGCGCGGCCGCCGGTTCGGCTTGCCGATGAACCGCTTCGAGATTGAGCTCTGCAAGGCGAACGCCGATGCCTTCCGGCAAGAGCAGCGCAGCGGACAGCGCAATGAACGCAACGATGATGAAGCGTAAGGTTAAGGTTCGCATGGCGTTCTCCTTTTCTTCCCTTCGGGCAGAGCCGGCAAGCACTTCAAGCCGGGCCAACATTTATTTGTTACTATAACCAGATTCGTGACGTATAATTAAGCACATCTGGACGTTGAGCGTCTGCGGAAGGGGGGGACTATATGTTCGAAATGGAGCTGCACGACTGGCTGGCCTACTTGATGTCGATAGGCATGATTTGTTCGTTGGCGGCTGCTCTCGCTTCGCATTGGCATGCCGGCGTTCAAGCGCTGCCGGCGGCATCCGCCGACTACGGAGGATATGCGCAGCCGATGCTTCCGGCCGTTGTTCGTACGGAGCCGGTCCGGCATTGGCTGGTGCATAAGGTGAAACGGAAAGAGGCGCCGGACGATGAGGACGATGCCTGCGCAACCTCGTTTGACGACGAAATTTCATCAAACGAGGAGGCTGTCTATGTCCAATCCATTCCAACGGTCCCGCTCCGCGCACGCCCTGCGCCTTCCGCTTCTGGCGGCAGCGGCTGCCGCCGTCCTGCTGCTCGGCGGTTGCGGACCTGTAACCGAAACGATTTCGGCAAGCACGCCGGGGGCGTTTAACCATTACGTTATTTATCCGATTTCGATGTTTATCGCTTGGCTGGCCGGACTGATGCACGACAATTACGGACTGGCGATCATCGCGATTACGATATTGATCCGCCTGGCGCTCTTCCCGCTGATGCTGCGCCAATCCCGTTCCCAACGGAACATGCGCCTTAAGATGGATGCATTAAAGCCCGAATTGAAGCGGCTTGAAGATAAGTACAACAATCGGAAGGACGAGGAATCGGTCAGACAAAAGCAGCAGGAGCTGCTGGCGCTGTACCAGAAGCACAACGTTAATCCGCTGGCGATCGGCTGCCTGCCGATGCTGCTGCAGCTGCCGATCTTGACGGGGCTTTATTACGCGATCCGCATGACGCCCAGCCTGGCGGCCCATTCGTTCTTATGGTTCAGGTTAGGCGAGCCGGATCTGTGGCTGCCCGTTGCGGCCGCGCTCGTCTATTTGATCCAATTCAAGGTATCCCAGCGGTTCAGCGCCTCCAACGCGAATGCGGGAGAGGGCATGGCCCGGACGCTGTCGATGCTGGGATATGTATCGCCGATTATGATGGGCTTGTTCGCGCTGACCGCTCCCGCCGCCATCTCGCTCTACTGGGTGACGAGCGGAGCGTTTCTGATCGCCCAAACCTGGCTGTTGTCGCGGATGTACGGAGCGCCGGGAGGCGCGGGAGTGCCGGCGGAAACGCCAAGCGCCGGAATCCGTTAACGGAAACGACAGATGGGCGTTCAGGGGCTCGCGGCCGGTTCGAACGTCAATCGCGACAGGGTTGTCCCCCCTGGTTCCAATGAACCGGACGGGACAACCCTTTTTACATATAAGAAAGTAAGGACGGCGCCAGCCGGATGCGCTTGGTTCGCTTTCTGGTTCGCTTTCGTTATTTATCCTGAATTTCGAAAGCCCATGATAACGGGGCATTGTTGCTAGAAGGTCAGCATCA
>CALAWP010000058.1 GCA_937895345.1 uncultured Paenibacillus sp.
AGCCACCGTCATTGGCGGTTCCGAATTGACCGTCAATGAAAGTGACCGATGACAGGTTGTAACTGTTACAGACACGAAGATACAATCCATGAATAGAGTGCCGGACTTGTCAACTGTTGAACGGATTCAGGCCCAACATGCTCCGGATCCTGTCGCTGCGACCGATGGAACGGTCGTTGGCGCATCGCCGGAGATCGCTGCAATTGTCAAATCGATAGATTCCGTATTCTCTTCTCAGATAGATCTAAGGGACAAGCTGGCTGCACGTTTGCAGACGGAAGGTTACCGGGTGATGGTAAACCGGGACTTTGGAAAAGCAAAGGTCGATATATGGGCTGAGCAAGGGGACGCCCGATTAGCGGTGGAAGTGCGTTACAAAACAGCGCTTCTAAAGACCATTTTTAATGGCAGCCATATTCATTTGAAAAATCAATCCGCTCAGGATATCTCTCGATATGACTTTCTCAAGGATATTGCAAAGCTTGAATCCATTGTTTTACAAAGGCCAGGCACCAAAGGCTACGCTGTTCTGATTACGAACGATCGTAACTATTGGCAAAAGCCGGCCCGAATGTCACCGGTAGATGAAGATTTCCGAATTCATCAGGGCCGCATCATTCAAGGACAGTTAAGCTGGAATAACGCCTCGGGAGGCACGACCGAGAATCGTGAAGAAACGATTGGACTGCAAGGACAATATCTGCTGAATTGGGAGCCGTATATGACGCTTGGAACGGGGAAAAACGAATTTTTTCAAATGCTGATTGTTGAGGTATAGTTGCTTCTTCCGAATATCTCCATGTTTATCTGAAAATTGATGTAGAAGGCATCAGCAGAAAATAATAACCCGTCCCTGGGGCGATGATGCCCGGGCGGGTTATTTTGCCGTTTATGCCCGGCATGATCTTTGCACATGAGGAGACAGCCTGCATCAGGCTGTCCTCTATCGGTTTTTGTTTTGCTCCATTTCGCTTCTGTATGTCGAAAGCCACTCTGGGTTTTGAGGGATTTTCTTGGCGAATTTAAGCAATATCGACAAGCCCTCGGCTGCATTTTGCTTCAACGCTTCCTGTAATTGATGAAACGTCTCGGGTTCAAACCGTCTCATCAATGCCTCGATCGGGATGTAATCGTCCGGAGCCCCGTGCGGTTTGGCCGGCAGACTGTCATAGCGGTAAGCTTCGTGATGTTTCACGGCTTCGTCGGCCAGTTGCCTGGCTTCGTGACTGATTTCCAGCAGGTCCGCGGCCGGCCGGTTAACCTCCAGTTGTCCATCGTGCCAAGAGGCTTTAAGGTCTTGGCCATCCGTTGTTGGGCGATCAAGCTTCGGAAGCAGATGCGGAACGTTGCCCGTTACTTTCATGCAGGTTCACCTCGTTCGTCCTTTTCATTAGTTATCGGTTATTGGGTCGGAATATTAAAGGTGTATAAAATATGTAAGCTGCACATTTAAAATGCTTCAGTCCGACATCCCAATAGACATCAGCTATTTTTTTCCTAAAACCATCCAAACCTGACGTGAAGCGCTTTCTTTTCAGTTAGAAACGAGCTTGCTCCTATAGACTAGTAAAGTCGAACGAGTTCGAATTCAGGAGGAAGATCATCCATTGAAAACTTTTCTAATCTCCATTCAAGCCTTATATGCGGTATGTTTGTTGCCCTGGTTTTTGATTTGGGGACTTACGTTAATGGGCTTTGCCAACGGCATCAACTGGTTCAGCATCGCTCTGACCATAGGGATTGGCTTGTATCCGATTGCCGCCGCCGCTTGCTCGGTCTTTGCCTGGCTGTTGCGGATTAAACGGAAGCGCATCGCAATTATCGTCAATCTGATTCCGATGGTGTGGGTTCTCCTTGTTGGAGTGCCTTTCGTCGCGATCAATCTGTAATGATCGAATAAGGAAGGACGATGTTGATAAGAATCGTTTAAAACAAAGACTTGCATCTATGTGATAAAATGTAGGAAGCCGTGAGGAGGGAACGTATGATTCTCGTCATCGCCGTTGACGATGAGCTGCCCGCTCTCAGAAGAGTAGGCAAGCTTCTGGAAAGCATGGAAGATGTACGGACGGGCGGACTGTTTGACAAGTCGCACGCCTTTCTTGAGCATGCCTTAACGACGCCGGAGCGGATCGATCTTGTTCTGCTGGATATGGAAATGCCGCTTCACGGCTTGGAAGTGGCGCGTCGTCTGCGTGCGGTCCGGCCTGAAATCCATATCGCCTTTCTTACGGCTCATGAAGAATTTGCTCGGGACGCCTTTGACGTCGAGGCGCTTGACTATTTGCTCAAGCCGATCGACAAAGGCGCTTTGGAAAGAACGATTCGGCGATCCATGCAACGAAGCCTTCGGCTTGAAAAGAACGAAACGATTCAGGAACGGGGAGCGTCGGTTCGCAGCTTCGGGCCGTTCGAAGTAACGGCGGAAACGGGAGAGCGCATCCGGTTTCGCAATTCGAAAGGGAAAGAACTGCTCGCCTATTTATATTTCCATAGAGGAAAGCACGTAAGCAAAGCGCAGATTATCGAGGAAATCTGGCCTGGCCGCGATACGGAGCGTTCGCTCGCGAATTTATATTCGACGATGTATCAGCTCAGGAAGGATCTTGAGATATGCGGCTTGCCCGGCATCATTGAACAGTCGAAGACGACGGGAGGCAGTTATTGTCTTCGATGGTCTGCCGCTTCCGATGATGTCGCCGCCTTTGAGAACGAGCTTCAGTTGTATAAACAAACCTCGTCATTGACGCATGTGCTGCGCGCCGTTCAGTTATATGGAGACGGCTATTTGGCCGGCAGCGGGTATGAATGGGCGGCGCCGCGCCAAGCCGAGCTGGAGATGCATTTTATCGGCATGCTGGAGGTTATGGCCGACACTTACGTCAGACAACAGCGATATGAAATCGCGTTAAATCCAATGCGGAAATGGGCGCAGCTGGTACCGTTAAGCGGTCGGCTCCATGCCAAAATGATCGCTCTTCTGCTCCTGATGGACCGGGAAGAGGATGCGCGGGAGTACCGCGAGCTTGCGCTCGAGCTGCTCGAATCCGATGACGATACCGAATTGGACTATTCCCGCCTGTCCGCCAATCCGGCGGCCTTCTTCCGGGAACCGTAAGGCTGGAATATCGGAGCCTGCCGTGGATGGCGGGCTCTTTGCCCCTTTATGATGATGAAACAGGCCGTTTAGGAAGAAGCCAACAAGCACGTTTCCAGCGACGATGAAGTGGCGGTGAGGGTAGGAATGCTCCAAAGTCGGAAATTCGGATTCACTCTATTTGTTGTGTTGCTCCTGGTCTTGATCGCCGCCGTGGTTCTGCCTTTCGCCGGAATATGGTCCGGCAAGTCCGGACCTTATGTGAAGGATGGCATTCTTGATCTGAGAGACTGGGATTTGGACGAGGATGGAAACGTCCGGTAAAACGGCGAATGGGCTTGTATGGGGGGCAATTGCTCGAGAAGACGGCAACGCTCGGTACGGATGAAGCAAAGCCGGACCGGCTGGCGGAGGTGCCGGGAGAGTGGACGCGATACGAAATACCGGGACGCGGGTATGCGACCTACCGTCTGAAGGTTCTCACAAGCGGCGATGCCGGATCGTTAGGGCTGCATATTCCGGCCATTGCTCCGGCCTATAAGGTTATCGTGGACGGGCAGACTATCGCGGAGGCGGGGACTGTAGGCATCGACCGGTCCGACACCCAGCCCGCGTATCGGCCTCAAACCGTCGTTTTTCAACCCCGGGAAGCAGAGTTTGAGCTTCTGGTCCAGATCGCGAATGAGCTGTATCCTGCCGGAGGCATTTGGTACAGTCTGACGCTTGGCACGGAACAAAGCATGCTGAATATGAAAATGCGCAATACGATCGTCGACATGGCGGCATTCGGAGGCTGCGCCTTGCTCGGTCTGTATCAAATCGCGGTTTTTTTGCTTCGTCGAGCGGATCGAACGACCTTGTATTTTGGCATTTGCTGCTTGTTGGGAGCGATCCGTCTATGGGTCGTTGGCGGGATCTATTGGATGGACATGTTCCCGGCCGCGGATATCCGGACCATCATCACGATCGAATATTTGACCTATTACGGCGGAGTGACGATGGCCGCCTTGTTCGTGAAGGAGTTATTTCCAAGGGAATTCAGCAGCAAGGTCATCCAATCGATTGCCGGCATCGGACTTGGCTTTATCGGTTCGGTCCTGTTTCTTCCGGTCGAAACGTATACGGGCTTGATCGATTATTTTAAAATCGTGTCGCTGCTAAGCTTTGCCTATTTTCTCTATGGCTTTGCCTTGGCCTTATGGCGGGGGCGAAGCGGAGCGCTGCTTCAACTGACCGGCTGGCTCCTATTCGTGGCCGCGGGTTACCATGATATCCTATACAGCAACGGCTGGATCATCTGGGTCGATATGCAGCTCGTTCCTTACGGATTTCTCTTGCTCGTATTTATTGAAGCGCTGGAATTGGCCAGACGATTTACGAATGCCTATCGGGTAATCGGAACGTTATCGGAAGAATTGATGGATGCGAACCGAATGAAGGATGAATTTCTCGCCAACACGTCGCATGAACTCAAGACGCCGCTGCACGGAATTATCAATCTGTCTCAAGCCTTGAAGGAGGAAAAGTCCGGTCCGCTGAACGATGCTCAGCGGGAGCAGCTGGAGGTCGTCGTGTCTGTCGCCCGACGAATGTCCAACCTGATTAACGATATTTTGGATTTGTCCCGTCTGAAGTACAGCGGCATTCGGCTGCAGCTGAAGCCGGTCGATCTTCGCGCGGTCATCTCGTCGCAGCAGGAAATATTCCGCAACTATATCGGGGACAAGCCTGTAAAGCTTCGGCTGGAATGGCCGGATTCGCTTCCCGATGCGCTTGCGGATGAGAGCCGGCTGCTGCAGATCGCGTACAACCTGATCGGCAACGCCATTAAGTTTACGCCTGAAGGGGAGGTTAAGGTTACGGCC
Organism: uncultured Paenibacillus sp.; assembly: GCA_937895345.1. GTDB lineage: Bacteria > Bacillota > Bacilli > Paenibacillales > Paenibacillaceae > Pristimantibacillus. Next base: position 4,963 of record CALAWP010000058.1, read on the forward strand.
TGGGCTGCGGGCGATATGCTGCATATCGCTGTCGCGGATACCGGTATCGGCATAGCATCGGATAAGCTGGACGCGATCTTTCAATCATTCGAGCAAGTAGGAACGTCCGTCGCCAAGGAATACGGGGGAACGGGCCTCGGGCTTGGCATCGCCCGCCGTCTGGTCGAATTGCATGGAGGCGTCATTCATGTCGCTTCCGAGCCCGGCCAAGGTTCCGTATTTACGTTTACGATTCCCGTCAGCGGCGGCAAAGCCGCCGAGCGGGCAGCAGCCCGGCCATCCGCCGAGCTTGACCAAGCTGCCGCCCTTTTTCCTGCCGCTGCGCAAAGATACGAGGTTCGGCAAGGCCGGCTGGAGACGGCCTCTGCGATCGCCTCCGGCCGTGCAGCCATGCGGGAGCAAGCGATTCTGGCCGTGGACGACGATCCGGTCAATCTGCGGGTTCTTCAAGCGGTGTTTGAGGACGAGCCTTATGAGATCGTCACGGCGTTAAGCGGCGAAGAAGCGTTGAAGCGGCTGGACAAGGAAGGAGACAGATTTGGTCTGGTCATCCTGGATGTCATGATGCCCGGGTTGTCCGGTTACGAAACTTGCCGGCAGATTCGCGCGCAGCATGCGCTTTCCGAATTGCCCGTGCTGCTGACTACGGTTCGAAGCGAGCAGGATGATGTGGCGCACGGATTCTAGGCGGGGGCGAACGACTATTTAATCAAGCCGTTTCATGCCTACGAGCTGCGGGCAAGAGCGCGCACGCTGCTGGAGATGAAGCGTTCGGCGGAGGAAGCGGTGCGCTCGGAGATGGCATTTTTGCAGGCGCAAATTAAACCTCATTTTCTCTATAATGCATTGAATACGATCGTTTCCCTGTCGCTTGACGAACCGCAAACCGCTCATGATTTGCTGCTGTATTTGGGGCGGTATTTACGGGGAAGCTTTGACTTTAACAACAAAGAAAGGCTGGTGCCGCTGCGCAAAGAGCTGGAGCTGGCAGAGGCTTATTTGGGCATCGAGCGAGCGCGGTTCGGGGATCGGCTGCATATCCGTTATGAGATCGACGAGTCTTCGTCTTTGGAGTGCATGCTTCCGCCCTTGTCGCTGCAGCCTTTGGTGGAGAACGCCGTCAGACATGGATTAATGAAGAAGGAAGAAGGCGGAACCGTCCAAGTTTCCGTTCAAGTTGATGGACCGGACGTCATCATCGGCGTCGAGGACGACGGAGTGGGAATGACCGAGTCCGCAGACGAAATATTATCGAAAGAGAGAGAAGGAAACGGGGGCGTAGGACTCCGGAATATTCATCAACGGATGCTTCGCCAATTCGGCAGGGGGCTTGAGGTGAAGAGCGAAATCGGCCATGGCACCAAGGTGATGATGCGAATTCCCCGAGCGGATGGTACCGACAACGACGTTCGGCAGTAGTTCCCTATTTCAGCACATCGGGCAAGCTGTCTATAATGTCTTGCATCGTAAAAGCAACACAAGGCAGAATCTGCGAGCTAACGGCATCGTCCTCGGCAAATACATTCGCGAGGGCGTATGCGTCGTTCTTTAACAGATATTGTTCGATAAAACAGCCGGAAGGATCGACAATCCAATATTCCGGAATGCCGTGCCGGGCATAGCTGACCATCTTGGACAGCTTGTCCCGCTTGTTCAAACCTATCGAAGCAAAAGAAGAAGGGCTCTCTTGCCCCCTAATTTGCTGTTAAATTCGAAGCGGACGAAGGAAAACGCCGGAAAATCTCCCGCGGGGCAGGAGGTTCTCCGGCGTTGCTAGTTCCACGGACGGCTATGAATGGCTCTCTTAACGCTGTGCGGTCTTCATGCCGGCGGCATCTTCCCGCTGCTTCAATTGTTCAAGCAGCTTGTCTCCCTCGACATCCAGGTTCGGCAGCATGCGGTCCATCCATTTCGGCAGCCGCCAGGCTATGTCGCCGAAGATCGCCATAACGGCCGGGACGAGCGCCATGCGAACGACGAAGGCGTCGATCAAGATGCCGACAGCCAGCGCAAACCCGATCTGCTTGATCATAATATCGTGGGCAAAAATAAATCCCGCGAAGACGGATACCATGATAACGGCGGCGGCCACGACGACGCGGCTGGCTTGATTGTAGCCGTGAATGACGCTTTCCGTTCCGCGATGGCCGTGGACGTAAGCTTCGCGCATGGAGCTGACCAGAAACACCTGGTAATCCATCGCCAGCCCGTACAAAATACCGGTAACCATAATCGGCATAAAGCTGAGCAGCGGTCCTCCGGTGTCAAAGCCGAAGAGGGAGTGGAGCCATCCCCATTGGAAGACGGCGGTCGTCATGCCGAACGTAGCCAGAATGCTCAGCAGGAAACCGACCGTCGCTTTGACCGGCACGAGGATGGAGCGAAACACAAGCAGCAAAATAATGAGCGAAAGGATGACGATAATGCCGACGTAGAGCGGGAACACCTCGGCCAGCTTCGACGACATGTCGATGTTGATAGCGGTAAACCCGGTGACGCCAATCGTCACGCCGTAGGTTTGGGCCAGGCTCGAATCGGATGCGCGCAGCTCCTGCACCAAATTTCTGGTCTCCGCATCGGTAGGTCCCGTCGTCGGGATGAGACTGATAATGGCCATATGGCCGGTTTCGTTCACGCCCATCGGCGTCGCGAGCGCCACGTTGTCATGCTGCTGAAGCTCTTGCACGAGCCCTCCCAACGTTTCCATCGCGATGGTGCCCGAGTCTCCCTTGGGCTCGGCGACGAGAAGCAGCGGACCGTTGAAGCCTTCGCCGAAGCCTTCCGAGACCGCGTCGTAGCTCTGTCTTGAGGCCGTATCCAGGTTCGCCGTCGCCCCTGAAGGAATGCCCATCTCCATGTTGGCGACCGGAAGCGCCGCAGCGCCCAACAGAATAATGACGCCAACAATAATAAGCCAGCGGCGCTTCACCGTTCCGGTTGCCCAGCGGTGCGCAAGTCCGCGGGACGGCGCGCTCGCGTTGGCGGCGCTCTTCGCGCGCGCTTTGGCCGAGCAGATGCGTTCGCCCACCAGACCGAGCAGAGCGGGGAGCAGGGTAAGGGCAACGAGCACGTTGACGAAGACCGCCGCGGCAGCGACAAGCGCCATCGCAGACAAGAAACCGATGCCGATGACCAGCATGCCGCACAGCGCAACAATAACGGTCAGTCCGGCAAAGAACACGGCGCTGCCGGCGGTGCCGACCGCTCGGCTGGCGGCTTCCCGGGCGCTTAGTCCCTGATCGAGCATCATGCGGCGCTGGCGGTTGACGATGAACAGCGAGTAGTCGATCCCGACGGCAAGCCCGACCATGAGCGCCAGAACGGGCGTAAGATCGGTCATGTGGAACATGCTCGAGAAGGCATACGCTCCGCCCACGCTGATGCCGACGCCCATTAATGCCGTCAGCAGCGGAAGGCCGGCCGCAACGACCGATCCGAGCGTCATAATCAGTACGACGGCGGCGACGAGAAGGCCGATCGCTTCCGTCGAGCCGATGGCCGGCTTGCTCGACAGCGAGTCGCTGGGCAAGGCGGAAATGCCCGATTGCTCTACGGCCATAGCCGCATCGATGACGGCATCGGGAACCGATTCGGGCAGCGACATTTGCTGCACGGTGAATTGGAACTGGAACAGGGCGATGCTGCCGTCGGAGGCGAGCATGACGCCGGGGACCGGGACGCCGTTCGCTATAAGCGGTCCGTACGGCGGCGCTTCAATCGAGGCGGCTTGAGCTTGAGCGGCTGCGTTCTGCTGCGCCGCTTCATTCCCTTGCATGCCGCCGGCCATCGAAGCGCCGGCTTGCGCGGCCAATTCGATTGGATTAATGACATAGTCAAGGCCGTATACATCGTTTACGGCTTGGATGATGGCGTCCAGCCGCTCCGGCGTATCCAAACGCTCGCCCTGCGGCGCCTTGAATACGATGCTGGCTTGTCCGCCGGAAGCCTCCGGCAGCTCTTCCGTCAGCTGGTCCAGCACCTTCTGCGATTCCGTTCCTTCGATTTTCATCTCCGAGGTGACATGGATGCCGTTCGCTCCGAGTATGGCAAGCACTACGCCGAGAATCGCAATCCAGCTGACGATGTAATACCACGGCCGGGTATAGGCGGACTTGCCCAATTTGTACAGAAATGTCGACATACGTTATGGTTTCTCCTTTATCTGTGTAATGGAAGAAAGATGCGAAGCCTAAAATCCGTTGCGCAAATAACCGAACATGGTGTCCAGATAACGTTCGAACGAATCCGCCTCCGGGGCTTCCGAAGCGGCCTGACCCGGCAGCAGGACATTCAGGCTGCCGTCCAGCAGCGGCAGCACGGCCCCGTATACGGCGCCGGTGAGCAGATGCGTGTACCCTGCGGGATAACGGCCGCGGGACAGTTCGTTTAAGGTCTCCTGGGCGGCCATTTGCAAACGGCGCAGCGCGCCTAGAATATAAGGCTCAAGCGTCGGATAGGTCTTCGAAAGCGAAACCAGCTGCTGCAATTTGGAGAGATGTTCTCCGGTCAGTTGAAGCTTCATTAACTGGTACAGGATGTCCAGCGGGGATATCTCCTCATTTAGACGCTCCATCCAATCCACGACTTCTTCGGCGCCGCGAAAGTTGAATGCCGCGGACGCTACCGCCTCCTCCTTGCAGGAGTAGTGGTTCGCGAACGTTCTTCTGGAGTAGCCGGCGCGCTGCACGACATCCTCGACGACGAAGCCGTCCATCCCTTTCTCCAGAGCAAGAGCGTACGCCGCGTCAGCGAGCGCATTCGCCGTTGCTTCCCTCTTCATATGGCGCAAGCTTTGTTTGTTCATCATACGCCTCAGCCCTCACCTCTTTTCTATTTATATTATTGCCCAATGGGCAATTGTGCACAATGGGCAAATTGTTACGGGTTTGTGGCGAGTATAGTAGTGGGGATAGCCGTTGATTGCATAGCACAATATGAGTATAATAAAGACCATATAAAGCTATATGGGGGTGGCGGAGTGTTAATAAAGCCGTCAGCTAGTATTAGACAAAACTATAATGAAATTGCAGATCTATGCAAAACGACCGGGGAACCGGTATATTTGACCAAAAACGGCGAAGGCGATCTTGTTGTCATGGACATTGAAGCGTTCTCCAGGCGTGAGAAGATGTTGAAGCTTCGCGAGGAATTGCTGGCTGCACAAGAGGATCGATTGGCGGGTCGTACCGGCGTTACGCCCGATGAACTGGACACGTACCTGGAAAGCATAATTGATGAGGTTCAGCATGGAAAAAATACCTGAGTATAGGGTCATTGTTTCCGAACGGGCCGGACAAATGCTGGCGGGACATGTGCGGTTTCTCGCCGAGAAAAGTCCGGAAGCCGCCCGTAAAACAAAAAACGAATTGCTGTCGGCCATTCGTTCATTGGCTCAAATGCCGCAACGATATCCGTTCCTGGATGCGGAGTTTATTCCGCCTAATAAATATCACAAGATGTTCGTCGACAAATGGTATCTTGTTCTGTACCAGATCCAGGATGAGGTTGTATACGTGGATCACATTGTGGATTGCAGGCAGGATTATCGTTGGTTGGTGCGCTAACCTTCCGAACTTACCCCATACCGCTCCAAAGCTTTCGTCGAAGCTTCCAGCAGGCGGCTTTGCAAATAATCGCCCTTCGTCACCCGCACGCGCTTGCCAAGAAAGCGAAGCTTGGACAGCAAATACTCCATTTCATCTCCCGGCAGCTTGACGGTTACCCGGTAGGTGTCGGTGTCTGCCGCATACTCCACCTTTTTTTCGAAGCAGGAGAAGGCGTATAGTATGCGCGACAGCTCCTCGTTATAAGCGCGGACAATTTCGATAACGACTTCCTTTTGTCGCGACTCCAGCACGTTCCCGATTCTCTTCAGCATGCTTTCCGCCGCCCTCGGGTTCAGCGGCTCCGGTTCGACCGCATGGATCTTGTTCAGTCTGGTGCTCATAAATGCGCGGCGGCGCGTATGGTACCAGAGCAAATACCATTCCCGCTTGACCATCGAATATTCGAGCTTGTAAGGAAGCCCCGCATGGCCCTTGTTCACCCGTCCGTTTTTTACTTCGTACGTCATGCGGATGCCGCTCTTGCTCATAATGTGCCGGCGCAGCGGCCGCAGGAGCGGGTGGTAGACTTGCCGTTCTATTGTGCCTGCTTTTTCGATCAAGTGGAGGGACGTGTCCATGACGGTATCCGGCTCCAGGACGGAACGCAGCTTGCTCAGCGTGTCCGCCGTGAAAGCGTCGGCCGCCGCAGGATGCTCCAGCATTGTCTTGAGCCAAGAACGCTCATGCGAAGTGACCATGAACGCGCCGGAATCCTCCAGCCGGGACAAGAGCTGATAGTTAAATATTTTCTCGAACAGGTTCATAATAGGACCGAATCTCCTTCCATTCGGCGATCATTTCCCGGCGCAGCTGGACGGGCTCCAATATTTCGCAGCTGGAACCGAAGCTGCGCAGCCATGGCTTGATTTCGGTCGTCCCGTTGACGGTAATTTCGTATACGAACGAAGACTCGTCTTCGGACACGATGCGCCCCCATTGCCCTTGCAGCTTCACTCTCTCCTTGACGAAGTTCGGCTCCGAGCCATCCGGATTTTAAAATCTCGCCCGCACCGTCACCGGCCTGCCCGTATCGATCAGCCAGCTGTAACGCATCATTTCCGCCAACTCGCGCTGCTTTTCCTCATACCGGGCTTCATCCGCAGACTCGGCTTCTTCGATTTGGGTCATGCCTTCCATCCGGTATTTCCGAACGCCTTCCCTTCCGCAGGACAGCAAATACCACCGGCCGTATTGATGATCGTAGACGATCTTCAGCGGCAGCGTTTTTTCGGTTTTGCCTTTCGCGTCGCGTTCAAACAAAGGATTTGTATTTCTGGAGGCGTAGCTTTTGTCGGACTTCGGCGAGAAGTAGAGAAATCGGACCATGCGGCGGCGAATCGCATGAAGCAGCGTAAATAGATGCGCCTCGTCCAGGATGCGCGAGTAGTAGTGATATTTGTACAAAAAAGGTTCGACGGCATGCGGCTCGGTCTCCCGGCGCAGCAGATGCTTCTTCAGCCCGTCGCGGAGCAAATAACCTTGCACGGAAGGGACCTGCGTGTTCGCCATGACGTCCACAAAATCATACAGATCGATCAGCTCCTCCTCCGACAAACGGCGCACCAGATCGTCCCTCAGGCGGTATTTGTACGGGCGCGGACCCGGCTCCCGCTTAATGACGCCGACCTCCTCCAAATATTTGAGATCCGACCGGATCGTCTTCTCGTCCGGCAGCGCAAGATCGGACGGCTGACTGCCGCAGCATAGCTCGAGCAGCTCCATCGCCGTCAAGGCCTGCTCGTTCATTGCTCCCAGCAGCAGCGAGATCCGCCCGCTTTCGGATTCCTTGACCGACTTGGCGCGGAACAGAAACAGGAGCAGCGGGTCGGCGGAGCCGTAATAGCTGAACCGAACCGTTTCGGACAGCTCCTTATGCTGTTCCTTTTGCAAGTGCTGGTGAAAGGCGTTTGCGACTTCTTTGAGCCTCCGGATCGTTTTGTCGAACGTGTGCACCGAAATGCCCAGCCTTTCCGCGAATTGCTGCCTGTTGAATGCCCCGCTTGTCAGCGCCAGCATGCGCAAATACTGAATTTCTTTGTCAAAGCTTTCTTTAGCCAACCGTATCCCCCGTTCCATAGAAGCCTCTTCTCCCATTGTAGCAGGAGTGCGGATGGGGCGAAATGGAAAACGTTGCGAACGGTCGCCATACTTTCGCCATGTTCGCAGGTTCGCCAATAAGCGAAAATCACAACATAAGCCGACGCGATTACGCGGTGTCTATATAGACCGTCGAAGTGCGGAGGACAAGGGCTTCGAGTTTAATCGACTATATATTACCCGGGCAATAGGGCGGGTCGACTTTTGCAGCAACCTTTGATTCGCCGGGAAGGAGAAACCGATATGAACAAGATCAGGCAGCAAATTGCAGCCGAATTAAGTAGAATAGAAAAGGAAGAAGACGTACGCATCCTGTATGCTTGCGAATCGGGCAGCCGCGCGTGGGGGTTCCCGTCCAAGGACAGCGACTATGACGTAAGGTTTAAGGGGCCAGAGCCGCTTGCCTGAAGGGATGCAATTGTATTTAGGCGATGAAAAACACACACGAGAAGCGTGAAGCGGCGCATCGGGCCGGAAAAACGGGAGAGGCCAAATTTGAGCAAAGGGATGAACTCGAGAGGAGATGTATCGAAAAGATGACTTATCAAACGATAAACAACGTCCGCGTCTGGGGCAAGCCCGACGAAGGGGCGCTTGCGCAGGCGAAAACTTGCTCGGAAAACGGCCAAGTGGTGCAAACGCTGCTCATGGCCGATCATCATAAAGGGTACAGCCAGCCGATCGGCGGGGTCGTCGTATACGACCGGCAAATCTCGCCCTCCGGCGTGGGTTACGACATTGCCTGCGGCAACAAGGCGGTCCGGACCGGCTTGACCGCGGACGACATTAAGCTCAAGTTGCCGAAGCTGATGGACGAGATTGCCCGCCGCATTTCCTTTGGCGTGGGCCGCGTCAACAACGAGAAGGTCGACCACGAGCTGTTAGACGATGCGGATTGGTCCGTATACCAAGCGGTCGGGAAGCAGGAGCACGACAAGCTGAAGACGCTAGCGCGGGATCAGCTGGGCACCGTCGGCAGCGGCAACCATTTTGTCGATTTGTTTGAGGAGGAAGGAACGGGCCGCGTTTGGATCGCCAACCACTTTGGCAGCAGAGGGTTCGGACATAAGACGGCGAGCGGTTTTCTCAACTTGGCCGCCGGTCGGCCGTTTCTCGCCAACGCTCCCGGAGAAAAGATGGATCAGCCGCCGGTGCTGCTCGATTTGAGCAGCGAGCTGGGCGATATGTACGAGCGGGCGATGAAGCTGGCCGGAAGGTACGCTTACGCCGGCCGGGATTATGTCATTCGGCAAGTGCTGTCGATACTTGGAACGGAAGCGGATTACGAGGTGCACAATCACCACAACTACGCCTGGAGAGAGACGCACGGCGGCAAGGAAGTGATGGTCGTCCGGAAAGGCGCCACTCCGTCTGCGCCCGGTCAGACCGGCTTTATCGGCGGCAGCATGGGGGATATATCCGTCATCGTCAGAGGGAAGGACAGCGCCGAAAACAGGGATGCCTATTACAGCACCGTGCACGGAGCGGGCCGGATTATGAGCCGAACGCAGGCGGCGGGCAAAATGAACTGGAAAACCCGCACTCGGAGCGGCGGTCAGATTTCGACGAGGCAAATGCTGGACGCGGTACGGGCTTACGGAGTCGAGCTGCGCGGCGCGGGCACGGACGAAAGTCCGTTTGTTTATCGCAAGCTGCAGGAGGTGCTGGATGCGCATGCCGGCACGATCGAGGTGCTGCATGTGCTGAAGCCGATCGGCGTCTGCATGGCCGGCGCGGATGAGTTCGATCCGTATAAGGATTGATCGAATAGGGTCGCAAGTGATACGGGTTAGAAAAAAGTAATGTACCTGCTGAGGCCAGCGCTTTCCGGTCAACCTGTCAATGATGAGAGCTTGAACGATAAACCGTCTAATCTATGCAACGTGCCGGCCCAATCGTACATACTCGGCGGTCATATCCGCGCTTTTGAACGATAAATCTTCCAAAACGTCGGCCGCATGGATGGATCCGCCTTATTTTGAACGTACTCACTATAATTTACAGGAACTGTTTGCATGAACTTTCGTAACCGAATTGTATGTATAGCGGTTAGAGACCTAGGTTGGGCGTTCCTAATATTAATAAGTTATCGATCAAATGCAAACAAGGGGCTGAGGCCCCTTAGACACCTTGCAAGTCGTAAAAGGTGCATTAAAAACAATATGTTTCAATCCACATTCATCCAAGAGATGAATGACCTTCTTGACAACTATTTCCTTATGATTAATAATTAATGTTGTAAACGATTTTATTCTACATAAAAAATAATATGAAGTAAATATCACCTAAGACCTACAGCTGCGTTACTCTAGAATCGGAGGCGACTGTAGTGAGCTATGCGCACACCAAGCGAGATCCGTTAACCGACACTCCATTGCCCAAGGAAACCTGGCACTTACTCGAACATCATCTGTCAAATACAGCAAATCGGGCGGCTCGAAATGCGGCTAGTTTTCAGTGCGCATCTCTAGGCGAGTCACTTGGTTATCTCCACGACTACGGCAAATACTCCCCAGACTTTCAACTCAGACTGGAAGACCCAAGACATACAGCCGATCATAAGACGGCAGGGGCTTTAGCGGCTTTTGAACATTATCCTTTTCCATATGGACTTATACTGGCGTATGCCATTTACGGTCATCATGGCGGGTTGCCGGATCATATATCGAGAAACGGGCAACCGGGTCTGGATGATGTATTGCGTAAGAATAAACATATTGTCCTGAACGGAACACCGCCGAAATATATTCCTCTTGAACCGGATCGAATTCCGCCGAGAGCGGACAGCTTGAATGCCGGAATGTCCCGCTCGCTATGGATTCGAATGTTGTATTCGGCGCTTGTAGATGCGGATTATTTGGATACGGAGCAATTTATGCAACCGAGCAAATCCGAGTCGAGACAGGCTTTTCCTCCTCTTCAAAAACTTCATGATTGTTACAAGCGAAAGATAGATGAGTTGCTTGCCAAGCCAATAGATTCACTAATTGCAAAAGCGCGCAGGGAGGTCCTTGAAAGCTGTATTCGATCTGCTTCCGGTCCAAAGGGATGGTATACATTAACAGCGCCAACGGGCACGGGAAAGACTTATGCATCATTGGCATTTGCCATGGAACATTATCGTCATCATTCAGATTCGGTTCGTCGAATTATCGTTGCCTTGCCCTTCACCAGTCTGATCGAACAGACGACTGAAGTTTATCGCGATGTTTTCCGGGAAGAGCTTGGTAATGTCATATTGGAGCATCACAGCAATGTTGCTTTTGACGAAGATCGGGATGGGGAATTCGATGCAAACCGACTGGCCAGTGAGAATTGGGATGCTCCGCTAATAGTATCGACCAATGTTCAGTTGTTTGAAAGTTTGTTCGCTTCCAAGCCCTCGCGAGCCCGCAAGCTGCATCGTTTGGCGGGGAGCATTATCATTTTGGATGAGGCGCAATCCCTTCCCGAGGATCTTCTGCTTCCGTCGCTTGCTGCGCTTCGTTGCTTATGCGCCGATTATGGCGTTACGGTCTTGCAATGTACGGCGACTCAACCGGCCCTGCAATCGTCATGGCTGGATGGGTATAAGCCGAAGGAGATTATCGAACAACCTTCGCGTTTATACACTGAATTGAAGAGGGTCAACGTCACGCCAATAGGCCAAAAATCAAATGAGGAATTAGCTGATTTGATAAGCTGCCATCTGCAAGCGTTATGTATTGTCAATACGCGCAGACAAGCTCAGGATTTGTATCGGTTACTTGCGAAACGTTCGGACAAGTCGGAGGTTTATCATTTGAGCGCGCTTATGTGCGCGGCGCATCGAAAGCTGGTATTGGAAGCTATTAAAAAACAAAAATTAACGAATAGCAGATGCTATGTGATAGCAACGACGCTGGTTGAAGCGGGAGTGGATATTGATTTTCCAGTTGTTTATAGAGAGTTGGCTGGACTGGAGGGAATCGTTCAAGCGGCGGGACGATGCAATCGGGAGAGGAAACTGAGCGCGGGAAAGATGTTTCTGTTTGAATCGGCGGATTATTCGAACCGTCGCCGTTGGTATTCGCAAAGAGCGGATATTGCGCGTATGTTGCTCAGACAGTTTCCCGCTCCCTTGGTGCTTGAGGCGGTCCAAGCGTATTTTCAATTTTTTTACCGTCTGGGTTCTTCTGGCAAGCTGGACAAGTATCGCATTTTACGTAACCTTAATGGAGCCGCGGAAAATTATTCATTTCAATTCAAAGAAATTGAGGAGTTGTTCCGCTTTATTCCGCAACAGACTATTCCTGTAGTTATTCCGTATGACTTAACGTGCAGGAAAACTTTGCACGAAGCTGTCAATTCGTTGTTTCCTGGTTCATATCAGCGCAGGTTGCAGCGTTATACGGTAGCCGTGTATCCATTAGAATTTGAACAGTTGAAGCGCGAGGGGGTGTTGGGCAGTTTGGGAAATACATTTTTTTATTTGCAAAATCGGGATGGTACGGTCATGGGAGACTTACAAGAATGGTATGACGAGAAAACAGGACTGCTCTTGCAGCCGGAAGAGGAGGATTAAGGTATATGGGTTACGGCATTGTCTTGCATGTAAGCGGAGATTACGCCTTGTTTACGCGTCCGGAAATGAAAAGTGAGAGAGTAAGTTACGATGTGATGACGCCATCGGCGGCTCGCGGAATATTGGAAGCGATCTTGTGGAAGCCTGCGATTCGTTGGGTAGTACGCCAGATCACGGTCCTGAATCCGATTGAGTTCGAATCGATTCGTCGAAATGAAGTCGGCTCCAAAGTTCCTCCCAGAAATGTGATGGCGGCAATGTCAGGTGCGGATATTGATCTTCATCAATACCCTGAATTGGATCGGCAGCAGCGTTCCTCGCTCGTGTTAAGAAATGTATCTTATATCATTGACGCCTATTTTGAAATCATTTCGAATCGCGCAGGCTCAAACGATACTCCTGAAAAATTTTACAATATGTTTTTACGCCGGGCGCGGCAAGGTCAATGTTTTCATCAACCCTACCTGGGATGCAGGGAATTTGCTGCAAGATTTAAGCTCATCGAAGTGGACGAAGTCCGTCCCCGGAGCTGTTATTTGAAAGAGGAGGATATCGATTTGGGGTGGATGCTTTGGGATATTGATTACAAAGAAAAAAACGGAAATAAAAAGACAATGTATGAGTTTACGCCTCGGTTTTTCAGGGCTCGCATGAAAGGCGGGGTTATTGAGGTGCCGCAAGAGGTGAGAGGATGATCTTGCAAGCACTATGCGATTATTACGATCGAATGGCGGAAGAGTTTCCTGAGGAGGTTGCTCAGCCGGGATATGCCGTTACATCCGTGTCTAAGAGTATTGTACTTGATAAGGAAGGGCATCTTGTTCAGGTGCTGGATTTGACGGAGTGGCGTGAAATATGCAATAAGAACGGGAAGACGGAATCTAAGGCTTTTCCGATGCGCCTTGTTACTCCGCAGCAGCCGAAACGATCGGGCAAGAAGCCGGAACCAGCATTTCTATGCGAAAATGCGAACTTTTTGTTTGGCATTTACAGTGATCCGGAGGGCGCTGATTATCGGTTTGAGGCTAGCCGCTCGATTCACGAGACGGTGTTGCACCAGGTTCAGGACGATGGCGCAAAAGCTGTGCTGTCCTTCTTCGCCCGAAGGAAAAAAGGTTCTCTGGATTACGGAGATATCGATACTTCCGGTCTGGAGGAGGGAGGCAACATTGTTTTTCAGCTTGAAAGCGACTTAGGAGCATTTATCCATGATCGGCCTGCAATTAAAGAAGCTTGGGACCATTATTTAAGCGCCCGCTCGGAAAACGCAACAATTGGTCAATGTCTCGTAACGGGAACGATAGGTCCGATCGCTCGCATTCACGGAAATTTGGATGGCTTTGGGCAAGACAAGCCTACGCTTGTCGGGTTTAATAAAGACAGTTTCGTTTCATATCGCAAGGAGAAAGGGGATAACGCCCCTGTTTCGGAGTCCGCCGCCTTTAAATATGTGACTGCGCTTAATATGTTAATTGGAGATCGCAGCCGCTGCTTGAATATACACGGCGAAAAGGTGCTGTTTTGGGCGGAAAAGAAAGCTCCAATGGAGGAACAAATTGTTGGAGCGATTCTGGAAGGAGAGACATCATTCCGACGTTTTGAGATAGACGAGTTGACAAGCCGTAAAGTATCAGGTGTGTTGGACCACTTGCTGCAAGGGACGCCGCCTGAGCAACTGGAACTAAGCTCGGACGTTCGAATATTCGTGTTAGGATTAACGTCCAATAAAACCCGGCTCGTTATCCGTTACTTTTTTGTCAACACGTTTGGCCAATTCGTTGAAAGACTGCAACGGCATCATGAAGATATCAAGGTTATCGGATCAGTGCGAGACCCGGTAAATCCGTCTGTTTATCGTATCATGAAAGAAACGGCATTGCGAGGAGATAGTAAAAACGTGCCTGCTCCTCATCAAACGGCGCTTATTCGAAGCATCATGACAGGATCTCCCTATCCCAATAGCTTATATATAGCGATGTTGGGGCGAATACGCGCTGAAGCCGGAAGAGATGCTGTTATGGCCGTCAATCGCGTTCGAATCGGCGTTATAAAAGGTTATTTAAATCGTAACGCTCGACTTTTTAATCAAAAGGAGTGGTTGGGAGTGGCATTAGATTCTGAAATAACCGAAGTGCCTTATTTGTTGGGCAGGCTGTTCGCCATTTTGAACCAGGCCCAGTACGAAGCATTAGGGAAAGTTAACGCATCGATCGTAGACAAGTATTTGAATGCCGCATTAGCGAGTCCGCAACAAGTATTCCCTTCTTTATTGAGCAATGCCGAGAAGCATTTTAAAAAGAGTGAAAAACATTTTGTCAGAAAACAAATGATGAGCGTTATGGAAAAGCTGCCGACTGGAGGGTTTCCCAAAACATTAAATGTAGACGCTCAGGGACAATTTATGATCGGATTTTATCATCAGCAGCAGTTCTTTTTTAGGGGTAAGCCAACAGAATCGGGAACAGAAGTTGGGACCGAGCCCGAACTCGTGCAGGCAGTAGGAGAAAGTGAAGCATCCAAAATAGGGAGGAAGAGTGAATTATGAAAGAAATTATTCAAAACAGGTATGAGTTTGTGTTGTATTTTGATGTCGAAAACGGCAATCCAAACGGAGATCCTGATGCAGGAAATATGCCGCGAATCGATCCTCAAACGGGCCATGGCATCGTTAGTGACGTTAGCTTAAAACGAAAAGTACGCAATTATGTACAGATGGCAAAGGAAGGAGAAGCTGGATTTGATATTTACGTCAGTGAAGGCGCCGTCTTGAACAATAAGCAGAAGGAAGCTTATGAAGCAAATAATCTGAAGACTAAAGACAATAAGGATGACAAGCTGACGGCTCAAACCTACATGTGTAACCGTTTCTATGATGTAAGAACGTTTGGCGCTGTAATGGATACGGGAGATTTCAAATGCGGGCAAGTACGAGGGCCGATCCAACTCTGTTTCTCCAAGAGTGTGGATCCGATCCTTCAGCAGGAAGTGACGATTACGCGAATGGCTTCTACAACAGAAAAGGAAAACGCTTCGGAAAACCGTACCATGGGCAGAAAATATGTAGTGCCTTACGGTTTATACCGGTTGGAAGGATTCATCTCGGCAAAGTTTGCACAAAAAACCGGCTTTAGCCGGACAGATTTGGATCTATTTTTTGAAGCGCTGACATTGATGTTTGACCACGACCGCTCGGCTTCCCGAGGTAAAATGTCCGCTCGAAAATTGTATGTGTTTAAACATAATTCGGAAATAGGAAATGCACCTGCCTCAAGTTTATTTGACTTAATCGAAGCAAAGTCAATTAATCCGAATGAACCGGCTCGTTCTTTTAAACATTATGAAATAACGGTGGATAAACAATCGGTTCCAGACGGAGTTACGCTGATTGAAGTCTTGTAATTCAATATGATAGCATTGACCCGCCAAATGCCTGAGACTCCTTTGACCTGAGGGGCCTCAGGAGCGGAAGAACAAGTAGAATCAGAAGCTAACAAATATATTTTAATAAGTTGGTGCGAATCATAAGTGCACATGAAATCCCTAGTGGATTCGCACTGCTTATTATTAAAGGGATTAAAGCATATGTTGAATGGTTTTTAAAAGTTTTTTTTGATAAAAATAATGTTCGCACTAAAGAAACCCTTTTCGTTGTATAACTTAAATTCGACGCTATCGCCAGAACCCGGAGTCGCTTCCTATGCGGAAGCGTTGGAAATAGATACAAGCGCTGGTGCCCCGTCACCGGGAAATGGTATGATGGTATCGGGTGATGACAATGGCCAAAGAGACGGAGCACAAAGGAACGGCGGAAGCGGACAATCAAGCGAGTCAGACCGCCCAATCCAATGAAAAAGCGGTTGAATTGCTGAAGGCCGTTTACCATAACGGCATCACGGCGTTAAAGATGTATTTCGACGAAGTGGCGGGGCAAGTGCTGAATCAGGAGAAGCAAGGACCTATCTTTATTTTCCAGGTGCGGGACGCTCGACAAAAGGTTTACGCCTGCGGTTTTTTTCTGCAGGAATTGGTTGCGAAGTTTCAGTCGGGCCAAGATCCCGCGCAATGGATGGCTTCCTTCTACTTCGACATGATGGAGCGGCATGAAGAAGGCAAGACGCTGCCGAAGCCGCCGGCCGGCGAAGAAGAGACGAAAGCGTTCATCGACCGCACGCTGGTGCCGCATTGCATCGCGGCCGTGCGGGAAGAGTTCGCTCCCGAGCCGGTTCACGCGGGCCTCGGTTTCGTGCAAGGAACGGGTCCGGTGTTCGAGGCCGGCTTCAAGAGCATCAAGGAGGGCAACAACGTATGCGCGGTTCCGCTGAACGTCCTGATGACGTTTTGGCATTTGAACCGGGATCCGGCCGATATTCTGCTCGCGGGCTTGTACAATATACGCGAACAGCATGGCATGGCGTAAGGTTTGGGCATTAAGATTAATCATTTTTCACGCATGAGAATGAATATAGTCCCGATTTTTAAAATCGGGACTATTGTCACGCACTAAAATATTTTTCTACCATTATGCTCAAGCTAAGAGCTCGAGCTGAGATTTTCTGAATAATTACGCACTTTTGAAAAGAAGGGATTTTTGAATAGGGATAGAATTAATACTCAAATTATTCGCTTCCAAATGGGTTTTACCGTGATTCTTCTTGGGTTTCATATATATCTGTTTTACTTGATCCATCCATGTTAACAGAGTATAAGTGTACTTTTCCATCTTTATTGGTGTAAGCAATACTATATCTATAAACATATTCATTTTGAATATACAAAAAGACTTGATACTTCATTTTCAAAGCTAGTAATCCTTTGACATCAATAGCACCTACAGATTCTTCAACTGATGAGTACTGGTATTTATATGTTGGTTCATTGGAAAAGTCATATCTAATGATATCTGCTGATTCATAATCTGAATAACCAATGTTATAATCAATTCCAAGTGTAGCTATTGTTTCATCTTTATGATTGTTTAATTTAATTGCCTGCTTTAAATCATCTAACGTTACACTTGGATTGTAAATAACTTTTACACTTTCATTGATCAGATTAAGTTCATTACTTATATCTTCTTCAATCTCCGTTTTTATTGGGGAAATACTTCTGCCTTCAGTACAAGATGTTAATGTTATCGCTAGTAACAATGATAAAGACATCAAAATAAGTTTCATTTTTAACATCCTTTCTTGTATTTGTTGTCGATTAATGGTTTTGTAGGGATAATTATTGGAGCCAACTTTCTAAAGAAAATCAGTATAGGAGCCTTATTAAGGCTCCTAATAATACAGAGAGTACTTTTTTTATATCTTACCACCCTGAAAATAAATTTGTCATTGGATCGACAGCTGTTGGACTACTGCCAGTCCCATTTCTAGTCTCAAAGTGCAGATGTATTCCAGTGGAGCTGCCAGTAGTGCCCATAATCCCAATTCGTTGCCCCGCTTTTATCGTTGAGCCGTTCAAACTACTTGTACTATCTCGTAAGTGAAAATATCTCGTTTGAACATTTTGACCATTAACAATACTTTGAATATGAATCCAATTTCCTCTCGAACTATCGAATCCGGATGATATTGTTCCATCAAATGCAGCTACTATAGGATCATTGGTATTAATGTGGTTCAAAGCCCTGACGGATGCAGTCGGGGCTTTGTTCGTCAAGAGCCGCCCTCCGAACCTCCGAACCGGCCGGCATGACAAATGCGGCAAAAATCGCTATAATGTGACCTTATAGAACAAGGGAAAACCGATTTTCGCAAGGAGGAGTTATGGAGTTTCTAAACAATTGGCTGGGGGAAATGGGAGTCGAGTCGACGATGGCCGTCTATTTGGCCAATGCGATCATGATCGCCGGCATTGCCGTGCTCAGCATGGCAGCCAATTTTATAACGAAAAAAATCGGGCTGCGAATTCTTGCCCATTACATTACGAAAAACCGATTCCAGTGGGACAATTATTTGCTCGAGCGGAAGGTGTTCCACAAGCTGTCGCATATCGTGCCGGCCGTCATTATTTATTATTCATCCTTTTGGTTTCCGTCCTACCAGTCCTTGATCGAGAAGGGCATTGCCATTTATATCATCGTAGTGGCGCTGCTGGTCGTCAACGCATTTTTGAATGCGGTCAACGATATATATACGACGTATGAAATTTCGAAAGCGAGGCCGATCCGGGGTTATATCCAGGTTGCCAAAATATTCATTTTCAGCATCGGCGCCATATTGCTCGTTTCCAATCTGATCGGGCAAAGCCCCCTTATTCTGCTCAGCGGCATCGGCGCATTGTCGGCGGTCACGATGCTCGTGTTCAAGGATTCCATCCTCGGACTGGTGGCGGGCGTGCAGCTGACGTCCAACGATATGGTGCGCGTCGGCGACTGGATCGAAATGCCGAAATACGGGGCGGACGGCGATATTATCGATATTTCGCTGAACACCGTCAAGGTGCAAAATTGGGACAAAACGATCACGACCATTCCGACATACGCCTTGATCTCGGACTCCTTCAAAAACTGGAGAGGCATGCAAAACGCCGGAGGACGGCGAATCAAGCGCTCCGTCAGCGTAGATACGGGCAGCATTGTCATTTGCACGCCCGACATGCTCGAGAAGTTCAAAAAAATTCATTATCTCAAGGACTACATCGAACAAAAGGAAGCCGAAATCGAGGCGTACAATCGGGAGCACGGGATTGACCGGTCCAGCAAGGTGAACGGCCGGGCGCTGACGAACATCGGCATTTTCAGAGCGTATATCCAACACTATCTGGACCATCACCCGCGGATTCATAAAGAGATGACGTGCATGGTCCGGCAGCTGCAGCCGGAGGAAACGGGATTGCCGCTCGAAATTTACGCGTTCGTCAATGACGTGCGGTGGGCGGTTTACGAAGGGGTGCAGTCCGACATTTTCGACCATATTTTGGCCGTGGCGCCGGAGTTCGGGCTTCGCGTGTTCCAGAACCCGTCGGGGCATGATTTGAAAAGCGCTCTCCAGCCGGAGCGGTCCGGTATGTATAACCCAATCAATTCGGGACAATAGCGGGTTTCCGTTACCCTCGCCTTCTTCAAGAAGGCGGGGGTTTTTTATCGTTCCAAGGCATTCGGCTTCCGCCTAATCTTAACGAATGCTCCATATTCGGATAATACCCGGTTAACACAACCCCAATAGAATAGTCGTATAGACGTCTAGACAAATGAAAGGGAAGGAGAATTATTTGAACGGGTTGAAAGCAGGTTCCAAATACGGATTGTGGATTGCCGTGCTGGCGTGGACCTTGTTCCCCATCTATTGGATGGCGATTATTGCCACGCAGCCGTCGTCGGAATTGTTTTCCGACGTTTCCTTATGGCCGCGCTCGCTGACCGCGGAGCACTTTGCGAGCTTGTTTGCGAAAGAGCGTTATCTCTGGCCGCTTGTGAACAGTTTGGTCATTACGGTATGCTCGCTGCTCGCAGTGATGGCTGTCGGCTTGTCCTGCGCATATGTATTGGGGCGGAAATCGTTTCGAGCGCCATTCAAAAAAACGCTGCTCATTTGGATTTTGCTTGTCCGGGTGCTGCCGCCGATTACGTTTGCGCTCCCGTTGTACATTCTGATGAGCGAGGCGGGGATGCTGAATACGAAGATTCCGATTATTTTGGCGCATATATTGGTCAATTTGCCGCTGGTGATCTGGTTTATGCTCGCGTTTTTTGCCAGCGTGCCGGAGGAGATCGAGGAGAGCGCCCGCATCGACGGCGCTTCCGAATATGTCATTTACGGCAAGGTCATCTTGCCGTTAGTCGTGCCTGGCATTGCGGCGGTCACGATATTGTCCTTTATGGCTTCATGGAATGAATATTTGTACAGCGTCATCTTCATTCAAAGCCCCGGCGACTTCACCATTCCGCTGAAGCTGGCCACGCTGAACAGCGAGCAGGAATTGACGGAGTGGGGGAAGGTGGCGAGCGGCGGCCTCGTGTCGGTGCTCCCGGTCATGCTGGCGACGGTTTTCATGCAGAAGCATTTGATGAACGGTCTGACGACCGGTGCGATTAAAGAGTAGAAAGGATGCTGGAGATGAACAAAAAGCTGATTTTAGGATTGAGTACGATCACGGCGGCCGCAGCCGTATTGGCGGGCTGTCAGTCTCAAGGAGGATCGGACAAGCTAGTCGTCGCGGCCAGAGGCGGTTCCCATGTGACGGCGATGGAAGCGGTAAAAGAAGCGTTCGAGAAGGAACATAACGTGCAAGTCGAAATTATCGGTCTGGAAGCGGCGGATTTGAAGCAAAAGGTATCGCTCGACGCAAAAAACAAACAAGGCGCCTACGACTTGATTATGGCGGACGATCCGTGGATGCCGGAGTTCGGCGAAGCCGGCATCTTCGCCAATCTGTCGGAGCTTGGCGTCGAGGCCGATGCGGACTTCGAGGAATCTTCGCTGGCGCTGGGCAAGCATCCGTATGCGACGGGCGATCTGTATGCCCTGCCTTTCGCGGGCAACGTACAGCTGTTTTTCTATAACAAGCAGCTGTTTGACAGCCGCAATGATGAGGTGCCGCAAAGCTGGGAAGAGGTGCTTCGGATCGCGAAAGAGGTTCATGCAGAGGACGGTCTTGCCGGCTACGTCATTCGCGGCCAGCAAGGCAACCCGATCGTATCCGACTTTTTGCCGATCTTCTGGGCATACGGGGGACAAGTGTTTGACGACAACTGGAACGCCCAGGTCGATTCCGAAGCCGGCCGCAAGGCGCTGAACACCTATATCGAATTGCTGGCGGCGGGCGCCAATTACGAAACGACCGATATCGTCAGCTCGGTGTCCGAAGGCCGCGCGGCGATGGCGTTAGGCTGGCCGTCCTGGTTTATATCGGGCGAAACGGCCAAGGCGGACTATGCCTTGATTCCGTCCCAAGCTTCGCCGAACGCCGAACCGGTCGCCACCGGAATGATCGGCAACTGGATGATGGGCGTAGCGGCCAATTCGCAGCAGCCGGAGCTCGCCGCAAAGTTTCTGTCCTTCATTACCAGCAGCGAGACGCAGAAGAAGATGGTGGCGCACGGCGGCGTGCCAACGAGAAAAAGCGTATATTCGGACAGCGAGCTGGCCGCGAAGTACAAGCATTTTCCGGTGCAATTGGACGCGATGCAAAACTCGGTAGCGAGACCGAGGACGCCGAAGTGGTCGCAGGTAGAGGAAGCGCTGGGAGCGGAATTGTCCGCCGCGATTGCCGGCGTCAAGTCCGCCGAGAGCGCCTTGGCCGCGGCCAACCAGGCCATCGATCAAATTATGCAATAAACGCCTTTCAATGAAGGAGAGGAATGAGCTTGTATAAGAGCAGACGGCGCTTTGAATGGGTCATGCTGGCCCCCGTCATCTTGTTGCTGATCGGATTAACGCTCTTTCCTTTTGTCTATACGGTCAACAACAGCTTTACCGATTACTATTATTTAGCTGGCGACAATAAGCAATATGTCGGCTTCGGCAATTATATCAAGCTGCTTCAGGACGAGCTGTTTCTCCAGTCCGTATGGAATACGACAAAGTTTATGCTCCTGGCCGTTTCGATCGAAACGGCCCTGGGCTTAGGCCTGGCCATGCTGGCAGACAGCGCGAGAAGGGGCGTTCGTTTGTTAAGAGTGTCGCTGCTTCTCCCGTCTCTGTTGCCGCCGGTAACGGTGGCCTTAATCTGGCAGATGATGCTCAGCAACCATAACGGCATTGTCAACCATTTGCTCTCCTGGTTCGGCGCCGGACCGTTCAATTTTTTGATGGACGTCAACCTGGCCTTCAACGCAATCTTGTATATCGACATCTGGCAATGGACGCCGTTTGCGTTTTTGCTGCTGTACGCGGCGCTTCAGGCGGTCCCGAGGCCGCAATACGAGGCGGCCAAGGTGGACGGAGCGGGCCGTTGGAAGCTTTTCGTTCATATTACGCTGCCGAATATAATGCCCGGCCTGCTGATGGTTGTCTTGCTCCGAACGATCGATACGTTCCGGCTGTTTGACAAAGTCAACCTGCTGACCGGAGGGGGGCCGGCCAATTCTACCGCAACCATTACGCAATATATTTACAGGCAAGGCGTCTACAATTTGCAAATCGGATACGGGGCGGCGGCCTCGATCGTAATGGTTGCGCTGGTGCTGGCTTTTTCAATCTTTTATATTCGGCGATCGATGGGGGGGGCAAGCCGGCCATGACATGCGTCATTGATTTTTTAAATGTAGGTTTTGGAGAAGCGACGGTCATCCGAACGGCGAAGGAAGGACGCCGCTATTGCGTTGTCGTCGACGCGGGAGATGCCGGTCCGGCCGCCCATTCCCGCAGATGCAGTCTCGAGGCTTACATTCGGGAGCACGCCATTGAGAAGATCGATGCGATGATCTTGACTCATTTTCACAAAGATCATATCGGCGGAGCGCTCTCCGTTATGGGCCGGGTGCCTATCGGGCAAATTATCGTGCACGTACCGTTGCCGCAGCGGCTGCTGAACGGCGGCGTGAACGATCATGCGACGCCTATGCTGTCCTCGCTGTCGCTGTGCGCGGCGATATGGAACCGGGCGAGGGAGCTCGGCATTCCGTTGGTCCGGATCGAAGAGCCTTGTACGATCGGCGGGCATGGCGTCGAATGCAGGCTGCTGATGCCGGACAAGGGCAAGCTGCTGCAGCTGCAAGCGGAGCTGGACGGTCTGGAGCCGGACCGGCTGGCCGCGCAGCGGGATCGGCTGGACCGGATCGACCGAATGCTGAACGATACGGCGCTTGCGGTGTTGATCCGCAGCGAAGGACAACCGGCGGCGCTGCTTACGTCGGATGTGGGACTTGACTTTTGGAAGCCTTACGAAGCCGAGATCGGTCCTGTTCCTATCGTGCAAGCCCCGCATCATGGCGACGCGAACCGCATGTCGGGCGATTGGCTTCGCAGACGGTCTCCGCGGTATATCATAGTGAGCGCCGACGATGAAGGAACGTATGGGCTGCCGCATCGCGAAAGGATCGAACAAACGGTTCGCGAGCATACGGATGCGGAGCTCATCTATACGGAAGGTCCGCGAACGGCGCACCGCATCATCCGCCTGGATGTGGCGGAATGGAAGCTGAATTTGATCAAATAAGGAATTGGGATAATATGAACTTCGAAGACGTTATGCACGACATGGAGGAGTGGGCGGAGCAAGCGGCCGCCTGCCTGCAAAACGCGACTCGGCATCGGCTTTTTCAAGTGAGGACGAAGGCGGCCGATACGGATTTTGTCACCGATGCGGATCTCCAATCGGAGGAAATTATAATCGGCGGCATTAGAGCCAAATATCCGCATCATAGTATACTGACGGAGGAACGCGGACTAATCGGCAGGAACAGCGAATACCGCTGGGTCATCGATCCGATCGACGGGACGACGAACTTTATCCACGGCTTTCCGATGTTCTCGATCTCCATTGCAATGCAGCATAAGGGAGTTGCGGTTGCCGGATTGGTCTATTCGCCGGCACTCGGCATGAAATTTACGGCCGTCCGTCATCGGGGCGCCTATTTAAACGGCAACCGCATTCGGGTGTCGCAAACGAACGAATTGGAGAGCTGTCTGCTTGCCACGGGATTTCCGAACGATCGCCGCCGGCGAGCGTTCCATCTTGCGTACTTCAACCAGATGACCGGCAGGGTGTCGGGCATCCGGCGGACCGGCAGCGCCGCATTGGATTTATGCTTTGTCGCGGCGTCGTTTTTGGACGGGTATTGGGAGTTCGATCTGAACGATTGGGATATATGCGCGGGCGCTTTGATTGCCGAAGAAGCGGGAGGTCAGGTGCGGAGGGTGGACGTTGACCGCCATTCCTTGCTCCTCTGCGGCAACCCGCGGATCATGGACGCGCTGCAGGACGGCTTGTTAAGCACGCCGCCATTTTAACGGAACGGGGTTAATCGGATTGATCAGTTACCACAACATTAAGCGGGAAATCGAAAAGATGATCGACAACAGACTGTGGAAGGTAGGCCAAAGACTGCCTTCGGAATATGAACTGGCGAAATACTTCGGCGTCAGCAGGGAGACGCTTCGGGCGGCCGTCAAGCTGCTGGAGCAGGAAGGCAAGCTGCTGGTCAAGCATGGAGTGGGCACCTTTGTCATCAAGCCGCTTCCGGTTATCCCGAGCCGTCTGGAATTTCTTCAAAGCATCGGCACGATGATCAAGCTCGCCGGGCTGAAGGAAGAGGAGAACAAAGAGATGATCGGGGAGGTGACCTGCAGCCGGGAATGGGCATCGGCGCTGAACATCGAGGAGGGCTCCCGCGTGGTGAAGCTGGAGCGAATTCGGTATGCGGATGGCGAAGCGGTCGCTTATTCCATTAATATTATGCCGAAGGATTTGGTGGGGGACGCGTTCGAGCGGGCCGATCTGTCCGGTTCCCTGTTCGGCTTTCTCGAGGAGAAATGCAAGATTCAGATTGCCAGGGCCGATACCGAGCTGCTCGTTCCGCTCAAGAAGGACAAGTATGTGCAGCGGCTGCAGATCGACAAGGATGAAGAAACGCCCGTTATTCTAATGAAGCAGCTCCACTATGACGAGCAAAATAAAGAGGTGTTGTATTCCTTCGATTATTTGAGAAACGACATCTTTCATTTCTGGATCCGAAGGGAACGGAAGTGAGTGACAAGCCGGTTTTATCCGGCTTGTCCTCTGCGCATCCGGATGACAATCTCGGGTATAAGCAGCAGCACTGCCAGCGAACCGTACACGCCGATCGTATAGCTGCCCGCGTAATCGAAGCCGAATCCGCGGTGCGCCAGCGCAGTAATGAGATGGATCGCCATGTTCGTGAAGCAAAAGGCGTAGCTGCGGATCATCCAGTTCCGGTGCCGGTCGATCCGTTTCTTTTTGATATGGACAAACGCCATGATTGTAATAAAAGGCCAAATGAGATTGATGAAATTGAATCCCATGCTGCTCATTTTGCCCCCGGTGGCGTATGGCGCCATGTAGCCCGAAGTCAGCACGACGGCCAGGACGGAAAATAAATAAACGTAGCCGTTGATGCGGTGAAGCTTGCGGCCCCGTTCGAAGAGACGGCGCGAAAAGTTGAGCAGTCCCGCCGCCATGGCAATGCAGGCAAACGCGACATGCACGTACATGACGTTGAGCCAGACCGGGAGATGGAGCTCGCGCTTAAGCCCGGTTTTATAGCTTATAAATTGTTCGGCTTCCGGGTCGATCACGTAATTTTTGATTAAGGCATACAGGATAAAAACGACGGTGACGCAGGCCAACAGCCCGTACCCGGATTTCAATCGTTTCATCATAAGCAGTTTTTCCCTCCATTTATGCTGCAATATCCCGGGTTAACGCACCCGTCGGCCCGTCACTTTGGAGGCCGGCAGCATGCCGGCTTTGGCCGTGCCGGTCATAACATCCCCTTCGACGGTCACTTCGAATTTCAGGTTCAGCCGCATCGGCTTCGTTACCCGCAGCGACCAGCACAGGCTGCGGCCCCGAAGCTCGGGATCGAGCAAAGGAACGGTCTCTTCCCCCTGCGTTGCCGAACCTTGAATGGTTCCGCCTTTGACGGCGATCGACAGCTTCGCCTGCAGCTTCCCGACCGGCGTCGCTATAATCGCCTCCCACCCGCCGTCGAAGACGGACGGATGGAAGCCTTCCGGTTGCGGGGCAACGGGCGTTGCCAACGTTTTGTTCTTCGCGTCTCCCGGGTGCTCATCCGTCGCTGCTTGATGAACTAGAGGCGCCATGCCGCGTTTCCGCCAAACCGTTCCCCGGCGTTCATACTCGAACAGCTGCTCGACCGCATGCGCGATGCGGGGACCAAACTCGCGCTCCACCAGGTAAAGCGCGACATCGAGTCCCGAAGTGACGCCGCCGCCGGTGACCAGACTGCCGTCATCCACCACGCGGGCCGCGACGGGCACCGCTCCGGCCGCCTCAAGCGCATGCATGCCCAGTCGATGCGTAACCGCCGGCCTGCCTTCCAGCATCCCGCCCATGGCGAGCAGCAGAGAGCCGCCGCATACCGTGGCGATGACCGTGTCCGTTCGTTCGAAAGCTTGGCGCATCAGGCCGGTCAGCGGCGTAATGAGGGTCCGTCCGAGAATGGCGGGAACCGTGCCGGGCCCTTCCCCCTCGATTCTGCCGGAAGCGCCGGGCACGAGGATGATGCCGCCGCGCTCCGGGTCCAGCCGCCCGGTCGCCTCGAGCTTCAATCCGTTCGTGCCGCTGACGACGGAACGGGGCCCTTCGGCCGTCACCAGCTCCACGCTCAGCGCGTCGTCGCCGGCGAAAAGGGCAGCGGCGCCAAACACTTCGTAAGGCGCGACCGCATCCATCGGGTCAAACCCGTCAAACAACACAACCTGTATATTCAGCATCCATCCGCCCTCCAAGTTAAGGAATGAATCCATCATAGCCTGCAAATCTCTCGAACGAAGGGGCCAAAAAGTCACGAAACGATAAACTTTTGATCACAAAACAAGGGCTGCCGTACGCTTCTCCGAAAGAAGTGATAAACTATAGTGAAAACCGGAAACCGCGCGAACGGCAATGGGGCGGGGATCGATGATTTGAGGAGACAAAGGCGGGATCTTGATGACGGCAATCCATACAATACTGGTCGTGGACGATGACCTCAGCATCGTCGAGCTGCTGCGGGACTTTTTGGAAAATGACCGGTTTCATGTTTTAACGGCCGGCAGCGCGGAGGAGGCGTGGAGCTTGTTCCGGCAGCATGCCGTCCATGGCATGATTGTGGACATTATGATGCCGGGGCAGGACGGGTTCGAGCTGTGCCGCCGGATTCGGGCGGAAAGCGACGTGCCGATTCTGTTTCTGAGCGCGCGCAGCGGCGATATAGACAAGATCCGGGGGCTGACGCTCGGCGGCGACGATTATATCGTCAAATCCGCGTCCCCCGGCGAGATCGTGGCCCGCGTAAAAGCCGTATTGCGGCGTTCCGCCGCCGGGACGGCGGGCAGAAGAACGGTGCTCGATTACGGGAGCCTCAAGCTGGATCTGTCCGCCCGGGTCGTAGAAGCGGGAGGGCAGACGGTCATGCTTACCCCGAAGGAATACGAGCTGCTGCGGTTGTTCGCCGAGCATCCGAGACAGGTGTTTACGTACGAACAGCTGCTGGACAAGTTTTGGGACGGGGTGGGAGACAAGCATACGGTCCGCGTCCATATGAGCCGGCTGCGCGAGAAGATTGAAGCGGATCCGAATGAGCCGCAATATTTGGTCAACGTATGGGGCGTCGGATACCGCTTCGAGGGAGGCCCGGCATGACAACGATGCGCATTCGCACGTTTACGGTGCTGTGTCTGGTTCTTCTCCTGTTCTTGCCGTGGACTTTTTTTGTTGCCGCCCACTATGCGGTTACGCAGTCGTTCAGCTTTGAAACGAGCCACTCGCAAAAGGAACGGCTGCAAGCCCATCTGAACGAGACGATCCGCCTGATCGAATCGGATCCGGCATGGTCGGACCCGGCCTGGCAGCAGCAATTGCGCGATCGATTGCGGCAGGCGAAGGCGGATATGGACATGCGAACGGCGGCGGACTCCAATGCGGTGCAGGTAGCTGCGGCGTTCGCCGGGGTATTGCTCGCTTTTGCCATCGCAGCCTTCGGGATGAGAAGGTTTCTGCTGACGCCCCTGGAGCGGATGAGCCTTGCCGCAAGGCAAATCGCCGGCGGAGATTGGGAGGTGCGGATTCCCGCGTCCCGAATCGCGGAAATCGCCGAGGTGCGCGAAGGGTTCGACGTCATGGTCAAGGGGCTTCGGCAATCGTACCGGAAGCAAGCGGAATTGGAGGAGGAACGGCGCTTTGTTATTGCGGCGGTCGCGCACGATTTGCGAACGCCCCTGTTCGCCCTGCGCGGTTATTTGGACGGCCTGATTCAAGGCATCGCGCAAACTCCGGAGAAAGCCGCTCAATATTTGGCGGTATGCAAGGAAAAATCGGAGCAGCTGGACCGGCTCGTCGAGGACCTGTTTACGTTCACGAAGATGGACTATATGGAAAACAAACTTGAGCGTGAAAAGATCGATTTCGGCCTGATGATGAGGAAATCGATAGACAGCTTGAGTCCGTCGGCCCGGCGCAAAAATATTACGATCTCGAACGATGTCCTGGACGGGTGTTTCGCAGGCGGGGATGCGCATCTGTTGGAGCGCGCCATAAGCAATCTGCTGGACAATGCGGTCAGGCATACGCCTGTTCACGGCGA
Organism: uncultured Paenibacillus sp.; assembly: GCA_937895345.1. GTDB lineage: Bacteria > Bacillota > Bacilli > Paenibacillales > Paenibacillaceae > Pristimantibacillus. The sequence continues at coordinate 33,425 of CALAWP010000058.1, forward strand.
AATTATCGTTCGCTGCTATAAGGAAGGCGGCCAAGTAAAGTTTTCGGTGCGCGACACGGGGCCGGGCTTCTTGCCGGAGGAGCTGCAGCGCGTGTTCGAGCCCTTATATCGCGGAGAGGCATCCCGCAATCGTTCGACCGGCGGCAGCGGCTTGGGATTGACGATTGCGCGAAAAATCGTCAGGCGCCATGGAGGGGAGCTGAAGGCGGGCAACCATCCGGAGGGCGGCGCCCTGCTGACGGGCTGGCTTCCTGAGGCAGGTCCGGAACAGTGTTAGTCATCTTGGCAAACCAGCATTTTGGGCGATATATCGTTCATCTCCATGGATTAGATCATGCTGCAGCATTGATTTGAACGACATATCGTTCATCTCCATGGATTTGACCATGCTGCGGCATGATTTGAACGACATATCGTTCATCTCCATGGATTAGATCATGCTGCAGCATTGATTTGAACGACATATCGTTCATCTCCATGATTCGGCGATTCTACAGCGTTGACGTAGATGATTATTCGACCAAGTTGATGGTTCACCGGTAGCTTCCAGCATAGCCAGTTCGGTTAAAGTTGCAGTTGGGAAAATAACCCAATTTAATTATGAGAGACGAACCTTTACGAGAGACGAACTAACGGCCTTATTTACTTGCGGAACTGAAGGGACGAACGTGCGACCTTATTTATTTCGAAGAGGCTGGGAAGCGTAGAGTCAGTTTATGTCAGTCTGGCCAAAAAGCTCGCCCGATGCGATTGGCATCGGACGAGCTTTTGAATTTCGTATGAAACGTCTTCCGCTATTTCACGGTAATAACCGCCTGGGCCGGCTCCAGTCCTTCCGATTCCGCTGTTACGATCAAACGCCCCGGCTCGGTTGTCGTTCGGACGTAGGCAAGCAGCTTGCCGCGGAAGGTATTGCGGGATCTGGAGCTGTACGGCTCCAGATCCTGCGCGTTCCCGTTTTCCAGGCCGAGAATTTCGCCCGGCCCTTCGACCGACAGTCGAACCGGATATTCGCCCGGATAGACCGGATTTCCATCGGCGTCGGTCAACTGGAGCTCCACGTGCGCGATACTCTGTCCGTCGGCCGCCAGCTCGGCCGCGTCGATGCTCATCTGCAGCATCGACGGGTTGGAAGCTGTCACCAGCTCGTATGTGCAGCTTTCTCCGCTGCGGCTGCGGGCGACGAGTTGCAGCGAGCCTTCCTCGTAGTCCGCCTCCCAGGCCAGATAGAGGCGGGGAGCGTCCGCAAGTCTTTTGATCCCTAACGATCGGCCATTAAGAAAGAGCTCGGCTTCTTCGCAATTGGTGTAACCGAACACTTCCATCCGGTCTCCTTCGTTCCAGTTCCAGTGGGGAACGCTGCCGTACCGTCTGCGTTCCGCCGGCTGATCATCTTGGCCTAGCTTCGAGGCGGTTAGATACGCCGTCGGTTTGTCGCTCCACAAGCTTTTGCGATAGTAATAGCCCGGCTTTTCAAAGCCGGCAAGATCCAAAAATCCGGGTTGCGCGACCCGAATCGGCCAGCCGTGGGCTTCTCCCATATAATCGATTCCGGTCCAAATAAATTGGGCGCTGATGGCGTCGTTGTCCCGGACGGCAAGCCAGGCGTCCAGTCCCGGGCCGTTCTCGCTTCCGTAAATGACCCTTCCCGGATATTTGGCGAGGTCATCCTTATACAGATGCTCCTTGTAATTGTAACCGACGACATCGAGCGCATCCGCGTATCCGGTCAGGTTGGACAGCTCCGGGAAGGCGAGCGCCGCCGTAACCGGTCTCGTCGTGTCGCACTCCTTGACGTATTTCACCAGCCGCTTGGCAATGACGGTCAGCCGCTCGGCATTCGGCTTGTTCGGGTCGTACCGGCGTTCGGCCGCCGGCTTGTTGGCATCGTTGTTGCCCGTCATCGTTTCGAAGTAAGGGTGGCAGTAGGGGTCGTTCGGATAATCGACTTCATTGCCGATGCTCCACAAGATGATGGAAGGATGGTTGCGGTCCCGCAGCACCATCTCCTTCATGTCCGCTTCGCCCCACTGCGGAAAATCTTCATAATAGCCGAAATGCTTGGGCGGGTACACATTATGTCCGACGGACCATTTGTTTTTGACCCCTTCCCATTCGTCGAACGCCTCGTCGATGACGAGAAATCCCATTCGGTCGCACAGGTCGAGCAAGTTCGGCGCCGGCGGATTGTGACTCATGCGAATGGCGTTGCAGCCCATTTCCTTCAGCTTCTCCAGCCTGCGAACCCATACCCGCTCAGGAACGGCGGCGCCGAGGCAGCCCGCGTCGTGATGGACGCACACGCCTTTCATTTTCATCGAAACGCCGTTCAGGAAAAATCCTTTGTCCGCGTCGAACGTAAACCAGCGGATGCCGACGCTTGTGTCCACCCGGTCGATCACGGCGCCGTTCTTTATAATTTCCGTCCGCATCGAGTAAAGGTATGGCGTATCCGGCGACCATAATCGAGGGCTGGCAGCCTGGATAAGTTGATCGATAGACCCGCTGTCCCCGGACGTCACGTGCAACGGGCTTTCCACCGATCCGACAATCGCACCGCTGTCGTCCCGCAGCGTATTCCGGACGCTCACCGTTTCATCCGCCTCCGAATCGTTGGACAGACGAACGTTAACGGATACGGCCGCCCGTTCGGCGGAAACCTCCGGCGTCGTGATGAACACGCCGTAGCGCTCGATATGGACAGGGTCCGTAATGGTCAGATAAACGTCCCTGTAAATGCCCGATCCGGTAAACCACCGGGAATCGGCAATATCCTTATGGTCGACCTTGACCGCAATGACGTTATTCTCCTCGCCGAAGTAGACCATATCGGTAATATCATAGGTGAAGGTGCTGTAGCCGTAAGGCCGCTTGCCGATGTAGTAGCTGTTGCACCATACTTGGGAGTTGTTGTATACCCCTTCGAAGGTGATGTAGACCCGTTTGCCCTTGAGTTCCGCAGGCAGAGCCAGCCGCTTCCGATACCAGCCCGTCCCTCCCGGCAAATAACCGGTGCCGCTGGAATGCTCTTGCGAGAACGGCTCTTCGACGGACCAATCGTGAGGGAGCGTTACATCGCGCCAGCCCGAATCGTCGAAGCCTCTATACCATGCTCCGGGTTCGTCTCCTCTGTAAAATTTCCAGTTCAAATTTGCTTGCTGCACGATTCGGCCGCTGCTCATCCTGCTGCTCCTCCTCCATTGTATGTATTCACAAAATTGCATATCGACACCTGGCGGTTCGAGTCCATTATAATGCTATAATAGGGCGGACGAAATAAATCATATTGCTGAATGCATGCACAAAATTGCTGCGGGAGAGAAGGCCATGATCAATATTTCCGGAAATGCGCATGAACATTGGTACGAGGATGGGGTCGACAATCGGGACCAGACGCTGGCAGTCAATTGCTGCGGCTATCAGAAGCTCGTGACGAAGGATTTGGCCCGTCAGCGGGAACGGGGAAGGGTCGATTGCCAGCTGATTTACATCGCCGGGGGGAAGGGATGGTTTCGCTTCGGCGGGCAGATGACCGAAGTGCACGCCGGACATCTGGTCGTCTACGCGCCCGGCCAGCCGCAGCATTACAAGTATTACGCCAAGGATGGCGTCGAGGCGTATTGGCTTCATTTTACGGGTTATGCCGCGGTAGAACATTTAAGGCGCTTCGGGCTTCTCGACCGCGAGGTCCATGCGGCGGGGCTGATCGACGAAGCGGCGGCTCTGTACAAGAAGATCATTCAGGAGCTGAATGCCAACCGGCCATTTCGCGATGCGATGACATCCGCTTATTTGCTGGAATTGCTCGCGCTGTTCGGCAGGCGGCTGCAGAGCGCGTCGGACAGAGGAAAGGCGGACCGCCATGCGGATATGAACCGAATCGTCGAATGGATGCACGAAAAGTACAATCAGAATTTGGTCATGGCCGATCTCGCCCAAGCCTGCAGCTTGAGCCTGTACCGGTTTATTCATAAATTCAAGGAAGCGACCGGCACGACGCCGGCGAATTATTTGAAACATATTCGGATGAACGAGGCGAAAAAGCTGCTCACGGAAACTTCGCTTCATGTGAAGGAGGTCGCCTCGATCGTCGGTTACGACAATCCGCTCTATTTCAGCCGGGTATTCGGAAGCACGGTCGGCATGCCGCCCAGCCGTTACAAGGAACGGTTTCAAGGGGCGAAGCCGGAATAAGCTTTGCCGGAGATTTGGGGAAATAACGATACGCGTCTCCGCCCGCGCCCGGGCTTTACGCCGTTACCGGCACAGCCCGGCTTGTCCGCGGAATCGGCGTTTTTAGGGGCCTGTCAGGGTTGGATAAACATAGCGATTAATAATTTACATAAATATTATCTTGTTATACTATGGATGGATGACGCTTTGCCAGAGAGATAAAGGGGGAGTGGGAAGTGAAATCGTCCGAAAGCGATTCAACGCGCAAGTCGTATTGGTGGGCGTTGTCTTTCCTGCGGCCGTATGTCAGGAAGATCGCTTGGCTTGCGCTGTGCGGCCTGCTTGCGGTGGGGGCCGAGACGCTGACGCCGAAGGTTATTCAATACATCATCGACCATGTGATCGAAGCGGGCGACGTGTCGCTTTTTTTCTGGCTGATCGGGCTGCTCGTCGCCGTGAACCTGCTGATGCTGGCCGCCAAGAACATCCGCAATATTTTGCAGCGGACAATCGGGGAATATGCGGCGCGCGACATGCAGATGGCGATCTTCCGCCACTTGCGCCGGCTCGGCTTCGCCTATTACGAGCGGAATCCCGCGGGCGAGACGCTGTCGATGTTCAACTCGGAGGTTATGTCGGTCCAGCGCATCTACCGCCAATATTTGCCCGGCATTATCGACAATATTTTATTCGTGTCCGTGGCGGTCGGCATGCTGCTGGCAATCAACGGCTGGCTGACGCTCATCATGGTGCCGACGTTTGCGCTTTATTATTTGTTCGGACCGTACTTCGAGCGCAAGGCGGCTTATTACGGGAAGCTGTCCGGCAAAGGAAGGATCGCGTTCAATCAGAAAGTCTATGAAAGCGTATCCGGATTTCGCGAGTTTCGCGCCTTCGGCTCGCAGCGCTGGTATCACGAACGGACGTATGCGGAGCACAAGACGTGGGCGCGCGACTACTTGTCGGCGGCAACGTACGGCTTCGCGCGGGGCAGCTATCGGCGGGTGACGTTTTATCTCGGGGCGATCGGCTTGTTCGTAACGGGTTATTATTTGCATCGAGCCGAACTGATCTCGCTCGGGGAGTTTGTGGCGTTTACGCTGCTGTATATGACGGCGATGTTCAGGCTGACCGTGCTGGTCACGCAGCTGACGGAGCAGCGGCTCATCATTCATCAGACGGCTCCGTTGTATGAATTCATGAACAAGCCGGTCGAGATCGACGACCCGGCGGAGCCGGCCGAGCTGCCGGACGTGCGGGGACGGCTGACGTTCGAGGATGTGCGCTTCGGTTATCCGGAACAGCCGCCCGTCATTAAGGGCTTCAGCCTGGACATCAAGCCCGGGGAAAAGGTCGCCTTCGTCGGCTCAAGCGGCGGCGGCAAGACGACGCTGTTCAAAATGATCGGCCGCTTCTACGATCCGACCGGCGGCGCGATCCGGCTGGACGGCGTGCCGATCGGTCAGCTGACGCTTGCCACGCTGCGCGAATCGATCGGTTACGTATTTCAGGAAACGTATTTGTTCGGTTCCTCCGTGAAGGAAAATATTCGCTTCGGCCGTCCGGACGCGACGGACGACGACATCGTCGAAGCGGCCAAGGCCGCCTATGCGCACGATTTCATTATGGCCCTGCCGGAAGGATACGACACGAAGGTCGGCGAGCGCGGCATGAAGCTGTCCGGCGGGCAGAAGCAGCGGATCGCGATCGCGCGCATGTTCATCAAGCAGCCGGCGATCATCCTGCTGGACGAAGCGACCTCGTCGCTCGACAACGTCAGCGAATACGAAGTGCAGCAAGCGCTCGACCGGGTGCTCGTCGGACGGACGACGATCGCGATCGCGCACCGGCTGTCGACGGTGAAGCATTTTGACCGGATCGTGTTCGTCCATGAAGGGCGCGCGGCCGAGGTCGGAACGTACGAAGAGCTGATGGCGCGCAAAGGGCTGCTCTACGAGCTGGAGCTCGGCAACGGCGCGGTGCGGGAGGAGGCGGGCGTATCATGAAGTACGGCAAGTTTATTTGGCGCAACCTGATGATCGTCAAGCGCACTTACGCAGCCGTGCTGCTGCTGCTTGCTCTTGAATCGGTGTCGAACTATACGCTCGTTTACGTGCAGAAGATCCTCATCGACGACGTGTTCGGCCAGCAGAAGTTCGAATGGCTTCCTGCGGTTATCGCCGTGTTCGCAACGGCGGGCATCGTGCATGCGCTTATGTTTACGCTGACGAGCCGGCAGCTCGTCCGCAACGAGTTTGCGATCAGCCATTCGCTGCTGCGGGGGATGCTCGGTCGGATCGAGAACGTGCCGGTCGGCCGGTTCGGGCGGGAGCGGAACGGCAAGTATGTGTATACGATGACGCAGGATTTGTTCAATACGGCAAGCTTTATGGGTTGGCAGCTGCCGCGCGGCGGGCAGGAAATATTGAACCTCATTATCCTGATCGGGTTTATCGGCTTCGCCAGCCCGACGCTGCTGCTGATGGTGCTCGGCATGTGCGTCTTCTATATGGCCGCCGGCTATTACTTCACGCCCAAGCTGAAGGAAGCGGCGAAGCGGGTATCCGAGCGGCGCACGGCGCTGCTCATCCAGATCGAGGAGGGCGTCGCTTCGACGCGCGAGGTGGTTGCGTTCCATCGGTTGAAGTGGGAGGAAAAGCTGTACCAAAAGATGTTCGGCCGTTATTTCGATCAGATCATGGAGGAAGCGCGGCTGGTCAACCGGCAAATGCGCTGGAGCGACCCGATGAAGTGGGGCATCGGCCTGACCGTGCTCGGCTACGGCGGCTACGAACTGATGCAAGGACGGATGTCGGTGGGCACATTCGTTGTCGTGTTTCAGTTTGCGACGCAAATGTCGGATTCGTGTTATAACGTGTTTCAGTTTTTTATGGGCTTTTCCAGCCATATGGCGTATATGGACCGGGTAAACGGCGTGCTGGAGATGGAGCAGCAGGAGCGCGGCCGCTTGAAGCCGCCTGCCGGAGCCAGGCCCCTGTCGTTCGACGCGGTTCGGTTCCGCTATGCGGAAGAGCTGCCGGACGTCATACGGGAGCTGTCGGTCGAATTGCCGGCGGGACGCAAGATTGCCTTCGTCGGCACGAGCGGCGGCGGCAAATCGACCATCGCCGGGCTGCTTGTCCGGTTCTACGATCCGTCGGCCGGCACGCTGGCGATGGACGGCATACCGGTGCGGGAGCTGGAACGGGACGAATGGGCGTCGCGCATGTCGATCGTGTTCCAGGACCCTTACATGTTCCCGGATACGATACGGGCCAACCTGCTGCTCGGTCGCGAAGGGCTGTCCGATGCGGATATGGAGGAGGCTTGCCGGATCGCCCAAATCGACGGGTTTATACGCGGGCTGCCGGACGGCTACGATACGCAGGTCGGGGAGAGAGGCATCAAGCTGTCGGGCGGCCAGCGCCAGCGGCTGGCCATTGCGCGGGCCATCCTCGGCGATCCCGACATCCTTGTGCTCGACGAGGCGACGTCCGCGCTCGATCTGGAGACGGAGCGGCGGCTGCTGGAGGAGCTTGACGAGCGGCGGCGCGGGCAGACGACGATTATGATCGCGCACCGGCTGTCGACGATCGAGAACGCCGACATCATTTACGTGCTCGACGCCGGAAAGCTCGCCGACAGCGGCACGCACGAGGAGCTGCTGGCGAAGCCCGGCGGCGTCTACGGCGAGCTTCTGATGGCGCAGCGATAGGTCGCGGCTTTGTGAGATTACGTTAAATATAACAGGGTTAACGCGCCGTATTCACAGGAATGCGGCGCGAGACCGCATGCTGACGGAAAGCCGTCTGCTTCGTTTATGTTGCGGCTGTTAAATGATACGGATACTGCTCTATGCCTGGAATCGTATAGATTCTGCCAAAGCCTGCATCGATAAGTGCTTGTGCCGCTGCAGAACTTCGATACCCCCTTTGGCAGTAAAGTATAATGGGAGTATCCTTTCTGCCGCATACCGAGAACGGGTTATTCGATAGTTCTTGTAACGGTATGCTGATGCTTCCCTGTATATGCCCCGTCTTATAATCTTCATTCGTCCGCACATCGACAAGCATGGCAGTACGATCATTGAACATCAGTTCCCGCGCTTCATCGGGGGACAGATGCTTACTTTGAAATTTTCTGCCCCCAGTCTGAGGAACACGCTGATCCTTATCAAGCATTCTTGCAACAACGGCTGCAGCCTCCGCTTGAGTCAAGCTGCCCGCAGCATCGAATAGGTTAGGGCCGCGTCCGAGCATGATGCCTTTCACATACATCTGCGCTATATGCATCACGCAGGTACGGCAGGAATATAAGTCCTTGAGATTTTCTGCCGCCGACCATTCGTACTCATCTCTTTCTCCGAATTCCGTTAAAAGCGCCTCATGAACGATTCTTGCAGCGGAACGGCGTTCAATGGGTTTGCTTAGGTTTGTGAGATCATAGTCCTCTATGATTCCCTTATACAACGCGTAATCCATATAACCCGATGACCGGCATTCACGCGTTGGCTCTATATGGCCTTTAATACTTCGAATAACCATTGTCACAAACTGTGCAGTCGTCACCTGCTCCTCGGGATGAACGAAGCGGTCGTCTATGGCTGTCATCATCCTATTGCACAGGAGTAACTCTAATCGTTACGTTGTCATAGGCGTCAATACCTGTAACCGAGAAGGTGCTTGAAAGGCTTGTCGAAACCTTGCCTGTCCATAAATCCTTCAGGCGATAGCTTGCAGCTTGTTTGAATTTATCCGCATCCATCATTTTGGGCCCAATATAGTCGATAATGCGGCTTACATCAACGGAATGCTCCTTTGTATCTCTTGAGTTGCCGAGATTTATAAAGGACAGTGCAATATCTCCGTTAGCAAGAGGTTTTACAAGAATGTCAACACGGTTGTTATTGGCAATATAGGCCGTATCGGGGTTGGTATTATCGATGGAGCAGTAAATTCTTTTGGCCTGAATACCGAGGGCATCCTGATTCAAAGCGATGACCTCTTGGTTCGCAATAACCGTCCATAGCTCGTCACCTTTTGTCATTCGTCTTAAATCCATTCCGAGCATAATCGGGGAATTCATCATACACCACATCGTCATATGAGTTTTACTCATGGTAGTTGTAATCCCGTTCATCCCGATGACAAGCATGTCGGGATCGTTCCACCCCTTGTCAAGTCCGGCAAACTCGTCCATAATAACCGCCTTGTTGTATTGCGAGGTTATACTTGCGGTATGGTTTGAACTCCATTCGGCGGAGCCCGGATCACCGTCCGAGCCGACATGGAACGTAATATCATTAAGAATGCGCCATGAGTCTCCAACCTTATATCCCCAATTATGCGGCTGCGTTTTACCCCATTCGCAGATGGAGAATACAATATCATGGTCAGGGTCGGCCTTGTTCAAGCCTTCGAGCAAAGCCGCATACGAATTAAGGGTATTTTCCTGTCTTCTGTGATTCATAAGACGAATAATATTTTCTCCCTTATTTAAGGATACCGTTATTTCTTCCGAATCTGCAAAGGCAGTTGTACTTTGGGTAAGAGGAAGCAACTGATCGAAATATCGGGTTTCATGATCGGCGTTTCCTACTGCAAGCTGAAGCCAACGTCCGGTGCCTTCCTCCTCGCCGCTTGCATAATGTACCGTAATGGCGTATTTTCCGCCGGCCGGCGCATGCACCGTAAACGCAAGCTCGCCCCAGCGGTCGCCCACAGGTGTTGTGCCCACGTTCGTTCCGTCGAAGGTACCGATATTGGTCACATAGTCGCCGCTGTTTTTTGATGCCGCCTGACCTAAAAGCACACCGTCCTTAACTGCATTTAAAGTGATTTGCAGTCCTTCACCCGCAACCGTTATGCTTCTGATATTCGGGGCATAGGAATATTTTGCATTCTTGGAGTCCGAGAACGTCGCATTGTCCCAAAGGTAATAGCAGTTATCCACCTTTAGAAAGTCAACTCCCCAGTCCATATAAGACCTCGTGTCGACATCCTCAAAGCCGCAAGTGCCTACCGCAGAGCCTGCACAAAGATTTGTACCGATATCATTGTACATGCCGAATTTAAGTCCCTTGCTGTGGATATAATCGGATAATGCCTTAAAGCCGCTTGGGAATTTAATCGTTTCATTGGAAAGCAATCCGTTTACGCGTTCGGACTTGTAGCAGCCGTCATCGAGCACGACATACTTGTATCCCAGATCCGCAAGCCCCAAATCAACCATGGCGTCTGCCATTGCCTTTGTGAGCACCTCGTTGTTCTTGCTGCCAAAAGCATTCCAACTGTTCCAGCCCATGGCGGGGAGGCGTCCCTGCTTTTTATTTAAAAGCACCTTGCCGTTTGAGAAAGCCGGAAACATGTAATCGGGATCCGTGATCTCGTCCGGCGCAATCCTGGATGTAGCTCTAGCCGATCCTTTGTCCATTAGAAATCCTCCTTAAACTTGCATTTTCATTGTTATGTTAGGACAAATACAGGTGTTAATAAATAGGTTTTTATCGAGTGATTATGGGGAAATGTGATATATTAATTTCGGGAGCTGATTTCAATGAAACTCTATTATGCCCAAAGCCCTTTAATCTCATCGGATCTATATCCCATGCAATATGGCGAACAGCAGTGTGACCGCGGCTATTCCTTTGGACCTGCAGTACGCAACTTTTATTTAATCCATTACATCTACAGCGGGCAAGGCGAATTGCATATTAACAACAAAGCTTATAAGGTGCACGCGGGGCAGTTTTTTCTGATTTATCCGAAAGAAACGGCCTATTATAAGGCAGACGATCATGAGCCATGGCTGTATCGCTGGATTGAGTTTGACGGGAGCTTTTCGGAAAAGCTTATGACGGTGACAGGCTTCTCGCACGAAAACCATGTTATAAATGATGATAATGGCGTTGGAAACGCGCTTAAGAATGTAATCGATTTAGGCTGGTCTGACTTTGAAACGATCATGATCCATTTTTGGTCATTTATCGCGGCGCTAACGAAGGGGAAATTATTAAAGAAAGATGAGAACAGAGCAGAACTGTATGTTTCCAATGCAAAAAATTATATTAGAAGCAATGTTCACAAAAGGATATCCGTTTCTGAAATAGCCCATTTTTTAAACATAGACCGCAGTCATCTGGCGCGTATCTTCAAAAGCATTTGCGGCATAAGCACACAGCAGTTCATTATTTCTCTGAAAATGGAAATGGCTTCGCAATCGCTCAAAAAAAGCAGTATGACCATTAAAGAAGTTGCGAGCAGTGTCGGATACGACAATCAGATGGAATTTTCGAAGCTGTTTAAAAAACACTTTAACAGGACTCCCACACAATGGAGAGAAGAAGAATTCTTTCAACAGTCCATCAATAACTATGAGATGTTGCAGGATCAAAAAAAATGACGCACGAACGGGTGCGTCATTTTTTTGCCGCTTGGTAATCCTGTCATTAGTTTGGATAGCCTGTTATTATTCCAGCTCAACCCGGAAGACGACCGGCATTGAGCTCGTCACCGAAGCCGTCCGGATGGTCAGCGCTTCATCGTCCCGCTCCCAAGCCGGCATTTCATCGAAGCCGAGTACGCGAATATTTCGGATGACGCCGTGATAATGCGGGGAATGCTCTTTCAGCGAGCGGATGCTTACGACGCCGTCATCCGGCCACGCCATAACCGTCGCGTATAGATAACGGCCTTTCCTTGTAAAGCGAATGTCCTTGCTCGTGAAGTCAGTGGCCGTGCCGTCTGTAAATTGGCCTTCCTTAACTTCCGTCGGTCCTTCGCCGGACGTTTTCCAATACGTCGTGCCATAAATGGCTTCGCCGTTGATTTGCAGCCATTCGCCTATGGCAAGCAATATTTCCCGGTCCTCTTCGGGGATCGTGCCGTCCGCTTTGGGACCGATGTTAAGCAGCAAGCTGCCGTTTTTACTGACGATATCGACCAGATTTTGAATGAGCTCCGCCGGCGATTTATAATCGTTGTTCGGAGTGTAACACCAGGAGTTTCTTGCAACGGCCGTATCGGTTTGCCAAAAGTAAGGTTTCAGCTCCGCGAATTGTCCTCTTTCCACATCGGGTACGGCAGTGCCGAACAGGAAGGCGTCATGCTTGTAATTGATGGCAACGGGGCATCCCCATTCCTCGCCTTTATTATAGTAATAGGCCGCAAATTTCTTCAGATACGGCTTAAAGGGAACCGTATGAATCCACCAGTCGAAATAAAACACCTTGGGGCGGTAACGATCCACGAGCTCGCAGCACCGAAGCAGCCAGTCCTCCAGATATTCCTGACTCGGAGGGGACTCCGGCTCCAGGTTCTGGTGATCAGGCTCGGGCATTGCCGGCCAGTAGAAGTCGCCGCATGCGAGCGGTTCATGGATATCCGAATCGAATGCTTTGCCGTGGGACATAAAGAACCAATGCTCCGCACGGTGTGAAGAGACGCATAACTCCAGACCTTTATGTTCGAACGCGGTTTTCATCTCGGCGAGAAGATCCCGCCTTGGCCCCATCTCATAAGCGTTAAACCGGGACAGCTCACTCTTGTACATTTGAAAACCGTCATGATGCTCGGCAACGGGCATCACGTATTTGGCTCCGCTGCGGCAGAACAATTCTGCCCATTCCTCCGCATGAAACCGCTCCGCTTTGAACATCGGAATAAAATCTTTGTATCCGAACCGTTTATGTTCTCCGTAAGTGCGGATATGATGCTCGAACTCCTCGGTGCCTTGGATATACATATTGCGCGGGTACCATTCGTTTTTAAACGCGGGTACCGAATAAAGGCCCCAGTGAATAAAAATACCGAATTTGGCGTTCCTGTACCAATCGGGAACCCGAATCGAAGCGAGTGAGTCCCAATCGGCCTTGAATCGTCCGTTGTCAATGGTATGCTCGATCTCTTGCAACCGCTTTGTTCTGTCCATTCGCAAATCCTCCCTCCGGCTAATTCGATCTTATGATAGCTTAAAGGCTAGCCGGAAAGAATGGATAATCCTCATGTCTTGTTGTAGATTATTAACCTGTTGCCGATGAGGCATGCCGGATCGAACCGAGTCCGGCGTATTTCGTTGTGCAGCGTTATTCCAAAGGCTGGCTCCGAACGGTGTCCGAATTCAGACCATAGGTTTGCCGGTATGCGGACGGGGAAAATCCGGTCATCGACTTAAACAGTTTGGACAAGTAGGATATATCGGGAATTCCGACGGAGCCGCCAATCTCGGAAATGGGAAGATTTGTTGCCGTCAGAAGCCACTTCGCTTCCTCAATCCTTTTTTTGTTGATGTACTGAATCGGTGAAGAGCCTAAGCGGCGCTTGAACACGCGGATGAAATAATTGGGATGCAGGTGCGCTCTCTCGGACAGTTCCTTGAGCGTCAAATTGTTGCGGAAATGCTCGTGAATGTAGGCGACAACCGACTGAAGCGGTTCGGACACCGCTGCGGGTTGAATGCCTTCATCGCTATAGTGCGCGTGTTCCACGTAATATGCGATCAATTTATACAAAGCGGCTTTAAGCAGCAACGGAGAAGTTAAACGACCGGATGTCTCGCAAGAGAGCAGGTCTTGAAACAGTCTTGCGGGCTGTTCGTCGTCGCGAGTATCGATGGAGCAAGGCGCTTGCAGCAGATCGAACAGGTTATGTTCTCCGATTCGGGCCGTAAAGTGGCACCAATATTTCGTAAATCGAGGTCCGCTCGTACAGGCATACGATTGCTTCACTCCCTGCGGCATCAGAAACCATTCGCCCGGCCGGGGATAGTATTCCGTGCCGCCGATTTTCAGCCAGCCTTCCCCGTCGCAAATCAAATAAAATTTGTTGTAATCGGGTGTATAGTCAAGGTCTTGCCAATCGGACCACACCTGGTTGTATCCCATGGCGGTCACGTTGACTTGAAGGTTTGCAAGATAGAGACGAATCAGCTGCAGTCGGGAACTGTTCATGACGTTCACTCCGGTTATGGGAATTGGATGGGCATTACCTCGATCATATCACAAATATAAAGGATGGGAGGGGGAGGATCCTCCTATCAAAATCGTTCTGACTTTTCTTCGCTGCCTGGGGAATTGAAACCCTTTTCTATAAATATATATCGAATGGCAAGCCTAAATCGCACTTTGGAACGATTGGAGGCTGACGATCATCGGGAGGGGCATGGAACCGGTCGCAAAGATCGTTAGATCGACGCATATCCGGCAAGGCCGCGAACGAAACGAAGAGAAGGAGGAGATGGCATGGCAGTAAGAAAAAAATCGCTCAGAATTATTTTGTTAACGCTTTCATTATTTTTTGCAACGGTCGCTTCGGGTTGGAATCCGTCCGCATCGGCTGAAACGCCCGATTTCAGGCAATTGAACGCATCGCAAATCGTATTTGAAATGGGCGCAGGCTGGAATTTAGGCAATCAGCTGGAAGCGACGATCAACGGCACGCCCAGCGAAACGGCTTGGGGCAATCCTGTCGTCACGCAGGCTCTCATTCAAAAGGTAAAAGAGGCGGGCTTCAAAACGATCCGCATTCCCGTCTCGTATTTGAATCATATTGGAAGCGCACCCAACTATACGATTAATGCCACATGGCTGAACCGGGTGAAGACCGTTGTTGACTACGCTTACAACGAGGGCTTGTATGTCATTGTGAATATTCATGGAGACGGCTACAATTCGGTTGCCGGTTCCTGGCTTCTGGTCAACTCGAGCAATCAGACGGCGATTCGGGCCAAATACCAAAAAGTATGGGAGCAGATAGCCAATACGTTTGCAAACTATGACGAGCGATTGATCTTCGAATCGATGAACGAAGTGTTTGACGGCACTTACGGCACACCGAATTCGGCATATTATTCAAACCTTAACGCCTACAACCAAATCTTCGTCGACACCGTCAGGCAAACCGGCGGGAACAACAGCGCCAGATGGCTTCTCATTCCCGGCTGGAATACGAACATCGATTATACCGTAGGCAATTACGGATTTGCGCTTCCTTCGGACAATTACAGATCGTCGGCCATCCCGGCATCTGAGAAGAGAATTATGATCTCCGTCCATTATTATTCACCTTGGGACTTCGCCGGAGAGGAAAACGGCAACATCACCCAATGGGGAGCGACCGCGACCAACCCTTCGAAAAAATCGACCTGGGGACAGGAAGATTATTTGGACGCGCAATTGTTATCCGCCTACAACAAATTTGTCACGCAAGGTTATCCGGTAGTCGTCGGCGAATTCGGTTCCATCGACAAAACGGCTTTCGATTCATCGAATGCCGCTTATCGCGCGGCGTATGCCAAGGCGGTTGCCGAGGCTTCAAAGAAATACGGCGCCGTGCCGGTCGTTTGGGATAACGGCCATAATGGGCAGTACGGCTTCGCATTGTTTAACCGGTCCAACCTTACAATTACGCAGCCTGGCATTATTAATGCGATCATGAGCGCGATGAATACCTTTAAAATGAAAAATGCGGCGACCGACTTGTATATTGACGGGATGGGCCGCACCGGCAACGGGTCGAATGCGGGCCAATGGAGCGCAAGCGCCAGCCACAATCAGAGGTGGGTCATGGAATATTACGGAAGCGGAAGCTATTACAAAATCAAAAATGCGGCGACCGGCCTGTATCTGGACGGGATGGGCCGCACCGCTAGCGGGTCCATATGCGGACAATGGAGCAACAGCAGCAGCAACAATCAGCGGTGGACGGTGGAGGCTTACGGCAGCCATTTCAGAATCAAAAACGTGGCGACCGGCCTTTATTTGGACGGCGGCGGCCACTCGGCGAACGGCGCCGATCTGAGCATGTGGAGCAGCAGCTCCAGCGCCAACCTGCAGTGGCAGTTCATCCATCCCTGATGGACAGCCGACGGCATGAAGAACGGGGACGCATTTCGCGTCCCCGTACAAAATTACGTTAAGGCAAGAAGAACCAAATTGTTATCGTTGGCTTCAACGGTAAAATCGACATTCCCTGTCCACATCTGTGCCTCAGTCGGCTAGAAACGAACGAGTTGCAGAATCAATGGCCGAGTAGGCCCAATGATCCGGCGATACATCCTCCCAGGCCGGATGCTCCTCGTCAACCGAAGGTCGGCTCCATGCCCGGTTGAACAAGGCAGCCGCTTCGGCGCGAGTGACCGCACGATCCGGCCGGAACGTACCGTCCTCGTATCCATCCAGCAAACCGGATTGCTTCGCCGCTGCGATATAGGAGGAAGCCCAATGCCCTTCCATGTCCGGAAAGACGGGACCGTTGCCCTGTGACGGCGTCAGGGGAAGCGACAGCATGCGGGCCGTTACAGCCGCCAGCTCCGCCCGGGTAACGTAAGCTTCCGGACGGAAGCTCGATCCGTCGCCCAGCATGAGACCCATCGACCGTACCGACGCAATGGCGGTGTACGCCCAGTGATGAGGCGGCACGTCGATATACTCCGCGTCACCGTGCATAACTTCCCCGATCACCGTAACGGTCCGGTTCAGAATAGCCGCCAATTCGGCGCGGGTAAGTTCCGCATCCGGCCGGAACGTGCCATCCGGATAACCGTTCATGTATGCCGCATATTCGGTTGCTTCAAGCTTCTCGGCATGGATCACCGAAAACGTGCTGAACTTTTCAACTTCGATTTCGATGCCGGCCGGCCGGCCGTTCTCGTCGAATTGGACGATGCCGCGCTGAAGCTTTTTCTCCCCGTCGCTGTGCTCAATGTATACGGCAATACCTGTCAGCCGCCGTTCGGCTTCCGCCAGGTTATCCGGTAATTCAAGGCCGGAAAGCGGGAAGAGAAGCTTCGTCTTGAAGCCGGTATAATTGGTTTCGATCGTCATCGGCTTGCCGAGCAGAATGACCGATCCGCCGTTGGCGGCTGCGAGTACGGCTTCCGCTTGCAATGTATTCTTCGCCGCTTCGTTTCGCTGTTCTTCATCGCGGATCGGCACCACGCGGAAATACAGGTCTTTCCCGTCCGCCTGCATCAAATGAAGCGATTCTTTCGACAACGATATTTCGACATCGGGCAGCTGAATCGTCAACTGGATGTCGCCCTCGGCCAACGCATGCACCGAAGCGGCGGGAATGTCGATGCGCTGCTCATCGGCAGGGCTGCCGGGCAGATCGGTCACGATGACGCGCACGTGATGCTGACCGTTCTTTCCGACGAGGCCGACCAATTGCTCCGCCTTGCCGCTGTCCAATAGAACCGAATCGACGGGTGCGCCCGTCGGCGAGACCGTGCGCTTGACCGGCACGCTCGCTACGGCCTCTCCCTGGTCGCCGCCCAGCTTCACGTCGACCGTCCGCACTTGTTCGCCGGAGCCGGAGCTGGAGCCGGAACCGGGGTACGGGTTATGCGGTTGGTTCGGCGAGGTTACGGTGACGGTGCCCTGCTTCAACACTTGAGCGTGCAGCTTCTCTGCATCGGCATTCACCAATTGCAGCGAATCGTCCGCCGCTATCGTCAACGGTCTGGAACCCGACTCCGCATCCGGCTTTATTCGGAACACGACGTTAAACAACGTGCCCGCTTGCCGAATGGGCGTCGACAGCGATTCGTCGATCCAAGCGACGCGCAGCGTACCTTGTGAGGCAGAGAGATGCCAATCTTCCGCCGTGATGGCGGTCATCGCGCCTTCAACGCCGACAACGTCCATAATATCGCTCGGATAAGCGATCTCCAATCCGAAGGCGGTAAGAGCTTGCAACGGCGTATCGACCGCAATCGGCGCTCTCACCGTTTGCCCGGCGCCGCCTTGCACATCGGGAACCCGGACGGCCGCATCATGGTGCCGGTCGTCGGCGGCTGCCCGCAGCAATGCCCCTGTCTTGCCGGTAACCCCCGACAGCTGCGGCGGATGTTGAATCCGCAATCCGGTAACGCTCTGCCGTTGATCCGAAACGTTCGCTCCATTGTTCGCATTGCGCAGCGCATCGATCGAATCGTATGGAGGGCCGCTTGTTGTAGATTGTCCGAGCGTGATGTCATACGTATTTAAGTCGTCGGAGCTGCCCCAGGAATTGCCTGTCAGCGTCATCGCCGATCCATCGATATAGATGCCGGTGTCCGTATTGTATATCAAATTATTGTTCAACTCGCCGGTAGTGCCGGCGAAAGCCTGCACACCGTGACGAAGATAGACCATGCCGTTTCCTTCGATCAACACATTTCGGGCATTCGCCGCGATCGTGATTCCGCTGTTGGCTTCCCACAGAGATTTCGGTCCTTGCTGCAACGGTCCGCCGAATATACTGTTCGTTATCTCGACGTTATCCCCTTCCACCAGCACCAAGGGCTTGGGTTGAATGAGCATGCCGGATACCATTATACTTTCGAGTGCGGTACCGTCAGCCGCCATGGCGATGTCGGAGCTCAGCATGATGCTGACCAGCGAAAAGCCCAGTTCGTGCGTCGCTCCCTGCAGTTTGACACCCGCTTTATTTATATTTACCGCTTGTGAAACGTAGTAAGTCCCCGGTTTCAAATAAATCGTATCGTTCTCTCCTGCTGCATCCAGCGCTTCGTGAATCGAACCGAAAGGCCTTTCTTCCGTGCCGTTTCCGTTTGCGGCCGACGGACTGACATACAAGGTCGTGCTGCCGGCCGCAGCGGCGGTCGCAAATGTCCATGGATTCGAAACGGAAATGCCGGCGTAGCGATTGCCCTGCGGATCAACAAAAGCGCCCTCGTCAATCACGATCCGATACTCCGTTTCAGCGGCCAGACCGTCCAGCGTCAGCGTCACCCTTGTGCCGGTGATTTGCACCTTCGGGTCTGTCGCCGGGAAGCTGTCGACCAAGCCGTCGGCATCCAGTACCCGAATATGCTTATCGGCCTGCGGCGACACCAGTACTGTAAAATCGATGATATACGCGTTCCCCGTATCCGTCGCCTGGTTAGGCGGAGTCAGCCCGAAATGCGTAAATGCAAACGTTTCTGTCTTGCCCAAATAGTAGCTTTGGATCAGTCGGGCGTCCGCCGCCGTAATTTGACCGTCTCCGTTTACATCGGCGAAGCTCTGCATAAAGCCGTTCAAAAGCGTTCCCGATGACGCCAAGTGCTTGTGAATAACGACGGCGTCGGCCATCGATACTTTCCCGTCGCCGTTCACATCGCCCAGCAGGGCCGGCCCCGGCTCCGCCGAAGCGGGGGACAGCGGGACCAAAGACCCACCCAACACGGATGCGATAACCAGCGCGGTCACTATCTTTTTTGTTGCGTTCATTTTCGATATCAGCTCTCCTCGTTACGGATTTGACAGGCTTTAGCGCTTTAACAAATATAACGCCCCTGCTCTCAACAAATAATGAACAGTCCGATAACAATGTCGAATAAAGATACTTGATCGGAAATATTGTCGTTGAACGGATAGGACCGGAGCGCTAGAATGAAGGTAACGATCCGAAATGAGTGCAAGGAAGTGAAGCATGAGCAAGCATCGCTGGTTGTTGGCGGGAATGATTCTATTATTTGCGATATTGACCGGCATGAATGTCTATCAATGGTTGAGACCGCTGTCGCCCTATCCGGCTGCGGTTGGCGGCGTATTGGACGCCGGAGGGTGGGACTTCGTATCGCAGGGAATCATTCCGCTGCAAGGCGAGTGGGAGTTCTATGAAGGGGTGCTGCTTGAGCCAGACGATTTTCAAGAAAATGGCGCAGCCTCAGCGGCAGCGCTCCGTTATTTGCAAGTGCCTGCCGGTTGGAAGAACGTCCTGCATTCGGAGGCGGGCAACGGCTTCGGAGCGGGTACGTACCGCTTGCTTGTCCATATCGATCAACCCGGCGTTTACAGCATCAGGGCCAAGAAGATTCGCTTGTCCAACCGAATATTCATGAACGGGGTCGAAATCGGCGGAAGCGGCCGGCCGGCTCTGACGGAACACACATTTGCGCCAAGCAATTTGCCGGTGTTCGGTACGGCCGAAGCGGGAGACGGGCCCGTCGAAATTATTGTGCAGGCAGCCAGCTTTCAATATATGGAAGGCGGACTTGTGCAGACGCCGGAGTTCGGCATTGCGGATCAGGTCATGCAGCGGAGAGATCACGACCGGCTCGCGGATACGATTTTGGTGACGGTGCTGCTCGTTTTCGGCTTATATTTTGGGGCGATGTTTCGGCAATGGGGCAAGGAGCCCTATTTAATGCATTTTAGCTTCTTCTGCTTGGCCGCCGCGTCGTTTTTCAGCATCGATAATGAGATTGTTGCGGCCGGCATCGTGCCTTCGCTGACGTTTCCGATTCTCCAAAAGCTGTTGTTTTTTCTTCCCTTGTCGGTGTTCCTGTTCTTTACCCAATATGTCTACACCTATTTGGAAGCGAGGGACAATCCTGTTTTTTTATGGCTTCGCCGCAGCATGTACATCCTTATGGCGCTGATCTGGATCGTCCCGAACTATTGGCTTGTCAGCTTGCGCGTGTTGGGCGTGCCGTTGTTTGCCGTTACTTTTGCGGTCATTTTGCACGCGATTTTTACGAGCCGCGGCAGAAGCCGCATGGCCGGCTACTACATGCTGGCCGGGGTGTTCTTTTTGACGACCGGATGGCTGTTTGCGCAGCTGCGCTATCAATTGGCGCTCGACAATCCCTATTATATGATCGCGACACCGCTGCTGCTCGTGTTCTCCCAGGCGTTTTTGATGTCGGACCGGTTCAGGGAGGCTTACGTTCAAAGCGAAGCGTTGGCCGAACGATTGATCGCTTACGACAGACAGAAGGACGAGTTTTTGGCCAAGACGTCCCACGAGCTTCGAACGCCGCTGCACGGCATCGTCAACTTGTCGCAATCGCTGCTGGACGACCGCCGTTCGCCGCTGCCGGCGGAGCATCGCGACAACATCTATTTGCTGCATCTGATGGGCAGAAGATTAGTCGGACTCGTGCACGATATGATGGACATGAACCGGATCCGATACGGTCAGCTTATGCTGCAGCGCAGGCCCGTCGATCTTCGAAGCTCCGTCCGGTTTGTGATCGAGACGCTGTCGCTGTCTTCGGCCAAGAAAGATGTGCGGCTCGTGGACGCGCTGCCTGCCCGGCTGCCGCTTGTGCTGGCGGATGAAGACCGGCTGCGGCAAATTTTGCACAACTTGATGGAGAACGGGTTGAAGTTTACGGCGCAGGGCACAGTGACCGTTACCGCCGAGCCGCAACAGGACCGGCTGAAGGTTGTCGTTGCGGACACCGGTCCGGGTATTGCGGATGATCAGCTTTCCCGGCTGTTCCGCCCTTTCGAGCAGCTGGACGCAAGCGGCGGCTTGCAAGACGGCTTGGGCTTGGGCCTGACCATTGCCAAGGAGCTGGCGGAGCTTCACGGGACAGCGCTTGAGGTGCGCTCAACGCCGGGCGAAGGAACGCAGTTTGCTTTCCTGCTGCCGGTCGCGGCCGGCTTCGCCGAAACGGCGGCGGCCGCGCAGCCGGAGCTTTCGGTTCAATTTGAACGAAACGAGGAACGGGAGCAGGGCGCTCAGCGCATACTGATCGTCGACGATGAGCCTGCGAACCTCAAGGTGCTGATCGATGCGGTCCGCGCCATGGGTTATTCGTACACCGCCGTAGGCAGCGGCGAAGAAGCGCTGGCCGTATTGCGGGAGCACCGCAAGCCGGATTTGGTGCTGCTCGATCTCATGATGCCCGTCGTGTCGGGACTTGAAGTGTGCCGGGAAGCGCGCCTGCTGCACGGGCTGGCGGAGCTTCCGGTGCTGATGCTGACCGCATCCGGGCAGACGAAGGACATTCTTGCTTCGTTCGAGGCGGGAGCCAACGATATCGTGCAGAAGCCGTTCGAGCTTGCAGAGCTGAAGGCGCGCATGCGGTCGCTGCTGGCGATGAAGCGGTCGTCCGATTACGCCGTGCGCCGGGAGCTGGATTTGTTGCAGGCGCAAATTATGCCGCATTTCCTGTACAACAGTTTGAACGCCTTAATGGGGTTGAGCTATAAGGACGGCGACAAGCTGAGGCAGACGATCCATCACCTGACGACGTATCTTCGTCACAAGTTTACTTTCGTATTCGAAGGGGAGCGCGTACCGCTCGACAAAGAACTGGAGCTCGTCCGGGCGTATTTGGCCATCGAGCAGCTTCGGTTCGGCGACCGGCTTGACGTCGTATACAAGATTGACGAGGGGACTTCTGCCTGCATGCTTCCTCCCTTGACGCTGCAGCCGATTGTAGAAAATGCGGTTCGTCACGGCATCGGTCCGAAGCCTGAAGGGGGACGCGTCACGGTCGGCGTCAGCCGCTCCGGGAACGACATCGTCATCCGCGTGGAGGATGACGGCGTCGGCATGGACGAGACAGCCTTGAAAGCTTTGCAGGACGAGCCCGGGAAGGGAGTCGGATGGCATAACGTCAATCGCCGCTTGCAGGCGCTGTACGGCCGTAAGCTGATCGTCGGCAGCCAGTCGGGGAGAGGAACGGCCGTCACCATCCTGATACCGGAGGTTCATGAGCATGATTCGAGCGTTATTGATAGACGATGAAGAAATTGCGCTGGATGTGATGGAAATCTTGCTGGAACAGGCAGGGGGAGTGACCGTTATCGGCAAATACCGGAAAGTGGCGGACGCCGTTGATCAAGCGGCGGATTTGAAGCCGGATGTGATCTTTCTCGATATCGAGATGCCCGGAATGAACGGGCTGGCGGCCGGCAAGCTGTTGTTCGAGCGGTGTCCGCGCGCGGATATCGTCTACGTAACGGCTTATCATCAATATGCGGTCGATGCGTTCGAATCGAACGCGATTGGCTATTTGCTAAAACCGGTGACGTCGGAACGGCTGGCCGAGACGCTGGCCCGCTACAAGGCGCTGCGGGCGAGAGAGGCCATACGGCTGAGGGAGGCGCCGGTTCCGGAGACGGACGCGGAGCCGAAATTGCGGCTAAACGTCTTGGGGAGCCTGGAATTGTTCGACGTGCAAGGGAATATCGTCACTTGGCGAACCCGCAAGACCAAGGAGCTGTTTGCCTGTTTATGGTGCTTTCGGGACGCGCCTTCCACCCGCTATCAATTGATCGACCGGTTATGGCCGGAGGTCGATGCCGATCGGGCGCAGGCGCTGTTCCATACGACGGTATACAATTTGAGAAGCATGTTGAAGGCCGAAGGATTTCCGGATATGGTCACCTTCGAGAACGGCCGATACTGGATGCAGACCGGCCGGATCGAGAGCGATGCCGATCGGCTGAAGGATGTGATGAGCCGCATGGATCTTTCGGCTGCGGACGAAGCCTTGTCGCTGTATCGGGGCGATCTGCTGGAAACGGAATATTATCAATGGGCGGAAAGTCATCGCACTGGTCTTCGTACGGAATACAGTCATTTCTTGGAGCGATTGTCGGAAGCGGCCCGGGGCCATAATAAAGCCAGGGTGCTGTGGAAACTGATGGAACTGGAGCCGTACCGGGAAGGGGTGGCCGATAAGCTGCTCGATCATTTGCAGGAATCGGGAGATGCCGCCGGAGCGATGCTGCTGGAGAAGCGCAAGCGGCAGCTCATGGAGGAGCTCGGCTTGGACAAGCTGTAGCGGTGGCGATGGCGGGGGCATTTTCAACATATAAAATGGGGAGCATTCGAGTACGCGGAACCTAAGCGTCGATTCGTCCGTATACCTTTTAAAAACCGAGAAGGGTGATCCGATGAGCGAGAAGGGCTGCATTAAATGCGGAAGCAGGGACGCGAGTACGAAAGAGGTCGCAATGACGGGCACGGGCCTGTCCAAGATGTTCGATATTCAAAAAAACGAGTTTATCGTCGTCTACTGCAATCGATGCGGCTATTCGGAATTTTATAACCGAAAGTCGTCCACCGGGTCCAACGTGCTGGATTTCTTTTTCGGATAATGGGCACGGCGGTCCTTATGTTAAAACAAGCTTCCATCCATACGCGGAAGCTTGTTTTTGTTGAATGGATTATCGTTTGAATACGCTCAAGGAGTCCAGCTTGTTGCCGTCGAAATCGAACATCGTCAGATGGGACCAATTGTTATCGTGCTCGACGGACCAGGCCGGCTTGGACGGAATCCAGCACGGCTCCCAATAATACACGCCGATGCCTCGCCCGCCGGCCGTTTCCAGTTCGGGAAACGTCAGCCCTTCCCAAGCTTTCGACTTATACGGCTTGCCGGGATCGGCCCAATATTCCGAATAGTGCAAAAGCACTTTCCAACGAAAAAAGGAGAGACCTCTTTCGTCTCTCCTCGCGAACGCGCAAATTTTCCGGCTTACGGCGAGACCGCCGTTCCCGTGACGACGGAGCCTTGCTTCGTAACCGTATACTCCACGACGGTTCCGCTCCAGAAGTGGAATTTCAGAATGACCTTGCCGTCGCGAACTTCGTTGAAAAAGTTTTGCTTCAATATGATTTCGTTTGTACTGTAGGACGGTTCGAACGTATAAGCGAACTCCTTGAACGGCGTCCAGTTTTGCGGCCCGGCGTTGCTGCCGTCCTCGTAGTACGCTTCCATCGTAGCCAGCAAGTCGCCGTTGAACGAGGCCGGGATGGCGAAGGAAGCGGCAGTACCCGCGCTGCCGCCAAGCACCGGGTTTTCATAAGAGATGACCCGGAACGTCCAATCTGCGCCTTTGTTGAATTCGGTGGTCAGCTTGGCCCGCTCGCCTGTTGCGCCGGATGCGGTCAACCGCTGCAGCAAAGCGGCATTGAACGTAATCGCATCTCCGGCAACGCTGTAATCCTTTCCTTTTTTCAACGATTTGCCGTTCAATGTTACTTTCTTCAGCTTGTTGCCGTTCAGGTGCAGCGGCACGACGGCGTCCTGAACCGGTTCGCCCCGCTTGACGAAGATCAGATCGGTATCCGCCGTAGCCGATCTTCCGCTCCAGCTGGCCTTCATCATCTCGAACAGCTGCGGGTCGTTCCATTGATAAGTATGGCGGTTGAAGTGCTGCCCGTTGTCCCA
Organism: uncultured Paenibacillus sp.; assembly: GCA_937895345.1. Classification (GTDB taxonomy): domain Bacteria; phylum Bacillota; class Bacilli; order Paenibacillales; family Paenibacillaceae; genus Pristimantibacillus. The sequence continues at coordinate 58,499 of CALAWP010000058.1, forward strand.
GAGCATATGGGTAATTCCTTTGCTCTCGGCGTAGGTGATCATATATTCGAAAAACTTCAGCTTCTCGCCCTGCTCGATCGTGCCCGTATGCTGGTCGAAGCCAAGCAGGCCGAATTCGCCGACGACGACCGGAATGCCTTCCGCTACGAAGGTGTTGTACAGCCGGTCGTACGTTTGAACGATGTCATTGCGCGTCGTTTCGTCGAATTTCGTAAAGCCCGCAATATTGACGCTGAACGGCCAGAAGCCGTAATAATGCGTGGTCACGATAATATTCGGATCGTTAAGCCCGATGATGGAGGACTTAAGGGCGTCCAAATGGTGCTGGTCCGAGGACGTATGCATCGTCGGCAGCACAATCGGCCGGGTGCCGTTTTCTCCGCCGGATGTCCTTACGATATCCCGGAAGGAGAGATTGAGCGTATCCAGGAGCTGCTGATAAGAGCCGGCATCCTCGCTGTAAAATTGCGGTTCGTTAATGCTTTCGAACATGAGCTTGCGAGAATGGTTTTTGAACCGGTCGGCAATTTGCTCCCAGGCGGCGTTGTAGCGCGCCAGCACTTCATCGTAGTTGGAGCCCATGCCGTTCACCCATCTCCAAGAATCGTGATGAAGGTTGATCATGACGTACAGGCCTTCGTCCAGCGACCAGTCCACGACTTCCTCGATCCGGTCCATAAAGGCGGGATCGATAGCGTAGTCGGGAGCGGCTCCCATCTTCACATCCCAGGTAACGGGAATGCGAATGCTCTTGAAGCCTTGTTTCTTGATTTGGTGAATCAGTTCCTTGGTCACCAGCGGGTTGCCCCAGGCGGTCTCGTCCTCGGACGACGGGTCGGACGAGCCTCCCATGCCGACGGCATCGAACGTATTGCCCAAGTTCCAGCCCGGCTGCATCGCCTCGACATATTGCTGCAGCGGCACCGGTTTCGCCCCCGGCTTCGGCTTGCTCCCTTTCGCGGATGCGGCGGTTCCTGCAGTTGAAACGGCGAGCAGCAGCGCCAGCAGCAGCGCCATCGTTTTGTTGCCCAGTTTCATTAACGGTTCCCCTTTCGTCAAGGAAATAGAAGATTTGGAAGCGAATCTATGAAAACGCTCCCATTTGAGTATATCATTTCGTATGCAAGAGGAAAATACATCTAATTCTGACATAAAAACATGTCAAAATTGGAGGTTTCGCGATGACTCTGGGCGATACGGAGACGCAGCGCGCGGCCCAACGCATCGTTGACAAGATTATCGTCATGGATAATAATAGGGGAAATGGAAATTGAGGAAGCACCTTGCAAAGAGAACACGGGTCGTGTTGCTTTGACGGGTGCTTTTTTAGCGGAAAGGCGGGACGGGAAGATGGGCAGCGGGAAAAAGGAAAAAGCGGACAAGCTCAAGGAACGGCAGGTCACGTACGACATTTACGCGGAAATGCCGGAGGACGGCGCGCGTTATGAATTATTGGACGGTATACTGGAGTTGATGTCGCCCGGCCCGTCCGTTTCGCATCAAATAATAAGCAGAGAAATGGTTATTCGTTTGAATCAATGCTGCAATTCGGATTTTATGATCCTCAATGCGCCGCTGGATGTGATTTTGGACCAAACGAATGTGCTGCAGCCGGATATTTTGATGGTGCATCGCAGCCGATTGTCTATTGTGACCGAACGCGGTGTGGAAGGACCGCCGGATCTCGTGGCAGAGATTTTATCTCCCGGCTCCCGCAGCAGGGACAAGGTTGTCAAGATGGACATTTATGCGCGGCATGGGGTGCCGGAATATTGGATTATCGACGGAGCTTCCCGAACGCTGGAGCAGTATTTGCCGGTGGAAGGGGCGGCGCATTATGTCCTGCATCGCCTGTATGAAGGCAACGATACCGTAGCCTCGGACAAGCTGCCCTGCGTCGCATTGAACGTCAACGATCTGTTTGCGGAATTGTTGAGCTGACAGGGGCGGCATGGAAACGGTAAATGTGGACTAATCGGTATTTTTTATTCATTCATCAGAAAAAAATAGACCGGAGTGCCGCGCTCGCGAAACAAGAGGCCGGCCTTCGGGACCAGCCCGAAGACCGCCTCTGACCTCAATCGCTTATTGCCAGTTCACCGTGACGGTGGCCGTGCCGCTGGACGGCGTTGTGAACGTATGGTTCGACCCGCCCTCCCAGGTGACGACGGAGCCGTTTTTCTTGATGAACTTGAACTGCAGCGCCGTATTGGCCGGCACGCTGACGTCGTAGTACCAGGTCGGGTACGAGTGGATGACCTGATTGAACATCGGGCCGATCGCGTTGGCAGGCGTCCAGTTGCCGAGCTCGGCGACGTTGCCGACGAGATAGACGTTTTCGCCGTAGACGGTCGACGCATTGTTGACGACGAAGCGGACGGTAACCTGATCCGCGGTCAAAATATTGTAGCCGTTGTAGGCGTTGCTGTCCACGGCGGAGGCGGTGCGGATTTTCACGTTGTATTGCCCCGGCGTTACGGAAGGCACGACCGCCTTAATTTGCGTATCCTCCCAGGAAACGATATTGGCTCCGGTAACGGCCGTCGTGCCGAAGTAGACGGTGCCTTTCGTCGCGCCGAAGCCTCTGCCGTCGATGGTGACAACGTTGCCGGCTTTGCCCATGACCGGACCGACGTGGCCGATGACCGGCGTCGTCTGAGCCGGCGTGTATTGCCAGACGGCGACGGCGCCCGCCGCCAGGTTGAACGTCGAGGCGGTTCCGCCGCTGCCGACCGTCAGGCTGTTGCCGTTCAGCAATCCGCCAAGCACATCGGTATAAGTGCCAGCAGGGAAAGAAGTGAGCAGTCCGCTGATGGAGGCCGATGACGACTGGTTCCGGTTGATCGCGACGACGGCTGCGCTGTCGCCAAATTTCCGCTCGTAAATATAGACGTCGTTGTTGATCCAGCGCTCCTGCGTCGTGCCGTAGGCGATGGCCGGATTCGTTTTGCGCAGCGGCGCAAGCGTGCTGATGACGTTAAAGGCGGTCGTCGTTTGCGAGAAGGACGACATGCGGGCGCGATTGCCCGGATCGCCGTTGCCGGTCATATATTGCTCCGTGCCGTAATAGATGGCCGGAACGCCTCGCGAAGTAAGCGTGAATGCCAGCGCTTGCTCCAGGCGCCGGTTGCTGACGGCGGACGATTTGAAGCGGTCCATGTCATGGTTGTCGATGAAGGTGACCTGATCGGCAACCTGAGCGTAATCGGAAGCGGTGGAATTGATCATGGCATTCAGTCCGTACATCGTATCGGTGTTGTCGCGGAACACTTGCCGCACCTTTTGCGCGAAGCGGAAGTCAAGCAGGCTCATGCCTGACGTATTGGCGAAATGTACGTTGTTCGGATCGTTTTCGATTGCGCCCAGAAACCATTCGCCGAAAGTAAATACCGGCTTGTAGTTGTAAATATAGGACATCCAGTTTTTTTGCCAGCCGAACGGCATATGCTTGACCGCGTCGACGCGGATGCCGTCGATGCCCATGTCGAGCCACAGCTTGATGGCGTCCTTGAAGTAGGCGTCCATGGTGTTGTTGTGGTGGTTGATGTCGGCCAGGTCGTACAGATTGCGATAAATGCCGTCTTCCAGCGAAGAAAAGTCGGTGCCGAGGTTGTGGTGGAAATAACCGTTCGTATCGTTCGTATAACCGCCGAGCAGCGTGCCGTTGTCGTACAGGCGGCCGTTCTCCGCGAACGAGCTGTTTGTCTCCATGGCCGGGGACGTATGGTTGGGGGCGAAGTCGATGACGATTTTGATCCCTTTGGCGTGCGCGGCATTGACGAGCTGCTGGAACTCCGCCATCGTGCCGTAGAACGGATTGGTTTTCTTGAAATCTCTCGCCCAATAGCCGTGGTAAGACGTGTTGTTGACGCCCGAATAGTTGATGACCGAATAAATGTTCTCCACCGGCTGCGAGATCCACAGCGCCGTAACGCCGAGGTTCGTAAAATAATTGTCGTTAATCTTGTCGATAATGCCCTGCCAGTCGCCGCCGCAATAAAGCTTCAGATTCGTGCAGCTGCCGTCGAACAGGGCGCCGCTCGGATTGTTGGACGGGTTGCCGTCGGAGAACCGGTCGGTAAAAATTTGATAAATGACGTCCGTGCTGAAATTTTGTTTGTTGGACACATGCGTGTCCGGCGCCGCGGAAACCGTCGCTCCCGGCAGAACGGGGCCTGCGAGCAAGGCGAATGCTAACGCGGCGGAGGCCAGCCATTTAATCCATTTATGCATCATCATTACCACCTTTCCTTATTCGACAAAATTTTTAAAGCGCTTTCACGAGTTGTCGAAATCCAGTTGCTATTCTGTCGCAGCAACCGTCTAACCACCTCCTTTGCCCAATAAAACAACCCCGGCACTCCTGTCAGGAGCAGCCGGGGTTGTTTTCAATATCGGCCGATTGAAGAGCAGTGCCCTCAAATTGTGGACTTGCTGCCTACATTCTAATTCAGCCTTTTGAAGGATGTCAATAACGGCAGCCGAAATAAAAAAATAAAAATTTCCTGAATCTACAGGGAAGTTCTGGGATACTATACTCAAATTGCATCACGAACGAGCCATACCGACAACCTGAGGGCCATGCATCTTGAAACAGGATTGTTTGTAAAAGCCAGCTCGTTTTGAAACGTTCGTTTTGAAGCCAGCTCGGTTTTTCGGACCGGAATGTTTTGAGACAACCCCGTTTCTCTGTCGAGGAGAAGCGGGGTTTTTTGTCGTCCCCCGGGGAGAAAGGCGCGCTCGGGATAAAAGGGAGGGAGGCCGTATTCGGCGGAAAGAAGAACCGTCTACCGTCGTCACGATCGAGAAGGTGTACGCCAGCAAGCTGGACAACGAGAGGAGGGTATTCGTATATTTGCCGCCCGGCTACGCGGAGCGGCCGGAGGAAAGGTATCCCGTCCTGTACATGCACGCGGGACAGCGGGCGTTCGCGCCCATGCGGCCCGGGACGGAATCGTGGAACATTCATTTGGCGGCGGACCGCCTGATCGGAGAAGGCAGGATGGATCTGATCATCATCGTGGCCGTCGCGCACGTTCGTCCCGTGACGGCCAACGAGTATTATCACTTCAAGGGGCCCGCGGAGGAAATGGAGCGTCTCGGCTGCTCGGGTCTTGCTTATGAGGACTTCATCGTGCGCGAATTAAAGCCGTACATCGACAGCCGGTTCCGCACGAAGACCGGGCCGGAGCATACGGCGTTGCTCGGCTCCTCGGCGGGGGGATTGTCGACGTACCATATCGGCTTTCGCCATCCGGACGTATTCGGCAAGCTGATCATGATGTCGCCTTATTTCGTAAAGGTCGGACTGGACGAGAGCCAAGCCGGGAACGCTCGTGGAGGAGAAGCTGTACCGGGAGTTCGAGGGCAAGCCGCCGCTAAAGCTGTGGCTCGATATCGGCGACGCGGAAGGGCTGTTTCTGCCGCGCCATGTTCGTGCCGTCGCGGACGGACTGCTGTCGCGCGGCTACCGCAGCGGCGAAGAGCTTGCGTATTTGCTGCAGCCGGAGGCGGCTCATCAAGAAACGGATTGGGGCCGGCGGGTGCACATGCCGCTGCTGTACATGTTCGGCCGGCCCGGCCGCGCAACGTCGCTTGAGCTTCTCGGCAGAAACGTGGTCGGGCTGCGGGGTATGAGCGTGCGCATCAACGCCTTGATCCGTTACGACAGCGGCCTTGCCGTCAGCGAGCTGGACGGCGGCTACGAGGTGGAGGACCCGTCCGTCCTGGAGGTGCGGAGAGACGGAACGATCGTGCCGAAGCGGACGGGAACGACCGTCGTGACGCTGACGGCTCGCGGGCTTCGCGCCTCGCGGACCTATACGGTCATCGAGGAGCTGAGCGAATGGGTCGAGGTTCGCTTGAGCGCGGACGTTCCGGCATCCACGCCCGCCGATGCCGACATCTACGGCGGAATGGGCATGAAGCTGGCGCCGGCCGGCCGCCGCCGGTATGAGGGCCGTTTTGCCGTTCCCCGCGACACCGGCTACTGCTTCCGGTTTACCCGCGGCTTCCGCAAATTTGAGGCGCCTGCCGCCGGCGCGGAGGACGCCGCTTGGCGGCGATCGTTCCGGGCGTCGGACGACATCGCTTTGCATTATACGATCGAGCGCTGGGAAGGGTTGGATTCCGAAGCGCCGGAAGGGAGAAGCTATGCCGCAAGTCCCGAATTTTGACCCGTCGTCATCGATTCCGTTTTATTATCCTTGCAACTTTCCGTTGATCCAGGAAGTGCTCAGGCGCGACGGCTCCGTCTGCTCCCTGGGCTTGCTGGCCAATGCGCGGCTGTACGGCCTGCCGGCCTGCTCGAGCTCCGGTCTGATGAAATGGTATTTCAACAAGCTGGATTATGCCGAATCGGTCTGGAGAATCGACGGCTACGGAGAGATGGGCAGCTTCGAGGAAGGGATGAGCCGCATTCGGGAACGAATCGGCGACAACCGGCTGTTCATCGCGACGGGGACAAGCTATTATCTCCCCTATTGCGACGATTATTTGAATCCCAAGTATATCGAAAAGCTGACCGAACCCGATTCCCGGCTTTATCTGGTCGACCATTGGCTGGCCGTCTACGGAGCGGAAGAGGACCGGCTGCATGTTTACGATCCGGTGCCGGCCCGTTACAAAGGTCCGCTGTCGCTGGACGCGTTCCGCGATTTTTGGGCGGGGAACCAAAGCATTCCCGAGCTGGCCGGGGCCAAGCGGAAGGAAGAGCTTCGCGTATTCGGGTACGTGGACGTTTCGGCGGAAGCCAAGCTGACGCCGCAAGGGTACAAGGATGCGCTGCTGCGCGCGCTGGCGACCCATACGCATGAATATTTGAACGCGACGGAGCTGCGGGAGGGCGAACGCACCTATTATTTCGGCCATGCCGTGACGCTTCTGCTTCTCAAGCGGCTGCATCTCGGCCCCGAGGCGCAAAGGCCGGACGGCCAGCTGTCTTCCTTTTTGTTCAATATGCGGTGGAGCCGTTATTTCTTTCTGGATTTGCTCAAGGAGATCGACGCCGCCTTCGGTTCCGGCTTCGCCTCGTGGAGCGGGGAGTTCGGAGGCATCGTCAAAGACTGGGAGCAGGCGCATAAGCTGTTTGCCGGGGAAACGGACCGGGAGACGGGAGCTGCCGGACTGAACCGGTTCGTCCGGGAAATCGCCGACCGGGAATACCGCTTCTACGAAGCGGTATGGAGCGAAGCGAAGGATGCGGGCTTGTTTCCGAAACGGCCGAGGATGGAAGCGGAGGATGCCGCGCGCCGCCGCGAGGAGCTGGCGGGAATCGTGCTTGACGGCTGCCGGGAAATGAACCGCCATTATAACAGCCGCATTCCCGTCGAGCTCGGGCCGCAAGCGCCGTTGTACGGCCGGTACGGCAATCTGGACTCGCTTGCGCTCGTTACGCTGCTTGCCGTTGTAGAGCAAGACATTCAGGATAAGCTCGGAATCGAGATCGGGCTGGCCGAGTCGGACGCGCCGGCGCGTCCGGACCATCCGTTCCGGACGGTCGAAACCTTCGTCGGATACATTATGGAACGGCTGCCAAGGACGGGGTAAGAATGGTGGGATTGGCGGGAAAGGAGGCGGAGCATGCGTCGAAACGTACTGGTTGAAAGGCTCGAGCGTTACCGGGAGGAGCCTGCCGTCATCTGGCGGGGGGCCGAATACAGCTACGGCTGGCTGCTGGAGCGGGCGGCGGCTTACGCCGAACGTCTTGGCCGCGCGGGCGTCGAGCGGACTACGGCGGCGCTGGAGGGCGATTATTCGCCTTACGCGATCGCCGCGCTGACGGCGCTGCTCGGACAAGCGGCCGTCGTCGTTCCGCTGGATGCGAAGCTGATTGATGCGAAGAAGGAAGAAGCGCTTCGGACGGCCGAAGCGGAGTTTCTGGTGACGGCGGATGAAGCCGGGCTGACCGTTAAGCCCGCCGGCTTCGGCCCCGTCCGGCATCCGCTGCTCGTTTCACTGAAGGCGAGCGGCTCGCCCGGAGTCGTCATCTTTACGTCGGGCACGACGGGACGAAGCAAAGCGGCCGTTCACGACGCGGACCGGCTGCTGGGCAAATACGCCCGGCCGGGGCGGGCGCTCCGGACGATCCCGTTTATAATGTTCGACCATATCGGAGGGCTGAACACGATGCTGCAGACTTTGGCCGCGGGCGGCTGTCTGTGCATCGTCGAAGACCGGTCGCCCGCCGAGGTATGCCGGACGATCGAGAAGCACCGCGTCCAGGCGCTGCCGGTGTCGCCGACCTTTATGAATCTGCTTCTGCTGAGCGGAGCGGACCGCGAATACGACCTGTCGAGCCTCGAAGCGGTATCTTACGGCTCGGAGGTGATGCCCGCCAGCACGCTGGCGGCCTGGAACGAGCGATTTCCGAACGTGCGGACGGTGCAGGCTTACGGCATGTCCGAGCTCGGCATACTGCGCACGAAATCGAAGGCGTCGAATTCGCTTCTAATAGCGCTGGGCGGGGACGAAACGGCGGTTCGCATCGTCGACGGCCTGCTGGAGATCAAGACCGAAACGGCTATGCTCGGCTATTTGAACGCGCCGAACCCGTTTACCGCCGACGGGTGGCTGCAAACGGGCGATATGGCGGAGGCCGAAGGAGAGTTCATTCGCATCCTCGGGCGACGTTCGGATCTGATCAACGTCGGCGGGGAGAAGGTGTATCCGGCGGAAGTGGAAAGTGTGCTGCAGATGATCGACAACATTGCGGAGGCGGCGGTAAGCGGAGAGCCAAACGGCATTACGGGGCAGCTGGTGAAGGCGGTCGTGCGGCTGAACCGGGAGGAAAGCTTGCCGGAGCTGAGGGGGCGGATCTGGGCGTTTTGCCGGGACAAGCTGCCGGCATACAAAATTCCGCGCAAAATCGTTATTGCGACCGAGCCGCTTGCGGGCGACCGCCTGAAAAAAATGCGCGGCGTTGTAAACAATCCATTATAAAAGGAAGAGGTGTTGGACGATGATCGAGGTGAAAGAGCGGTATGCGCAGGAGTTAAAGCAATTCCATGAAGACGGATATGTCGTGTTCGAGGGCGCTTTGAATGCGGAGCAGGCGGCGAAGGTTAAAGCGGGCATTCAGGAGGCCTTTGAAGGCAAAGGCCATGAAGTGATGCTGCAAGGGCCGATGTTCGAGCGGGGCGAGCAGTTTGAAGAGCTGGTCGACTATCCGCCCATTATCGACTTTATCGAGGCGATTCTCGGACCGGAATGCCAGCTGAGCAGCATGAACGGCATGCGGACGACCCCGAACAACGCCGTCAGCAAATGGCATGTGGACGAGGCGCTTTTCTTCCCGCTGCCGGACGGCGTCGAGCTGGACCCGCGCATTCAGATGCCGGTATATCTCGTCAATGCGCTTTATTATTTGGACGACTTGACGGAGGAGATGGGTCCGACCCAGGTTGTGCCGGGCTCGCACCGCGCGGGCAAGCATCTCGATTTTTCCGAGGAGATCGGATCGTACAAGGGACGGGAGGCGGTGTCGGTGCTGGCCAAGGCGGGCGACTGCCTTGTATTCAACAGCCAGCTGTGGCATCGGGGCGCCCCTAACCTTAGCGAGCATCCGCGCTACGTGCAGCAAATTATTTACCGCAAAAAGTTTATTGTGCCGCATCTGTCGCATGACAACAACGCCGTCTACCGAGCGCCGGAGGAAGTTCTGATGAGAGCGAATCCGCGCCGCAAAAGACTGATGGGCTACAACGAGCAAATATTCTGATCCGGACGGCGCCATCGGCGGCCGGGGCTGCAACGGCCCCGGCCGCTTTATTTTGCCTTAAAACGGTGTCGCTCCCATCCCATGCCTTTTGCGGCTGCTTGAGACATTCGTTGGCTCGGGCGAGTCACAAACTGGTGGCGGCCCGTATGCGGACGGGTGTATGATGGAAGGGGTTGGAAACCCCTGCCCAACAATCTGCCGGGAGAGGACGGTTGGAAAGAAATGGTCAAACCGATTGAAAACAGGGTGGACACGATCTTTGTCCATGTGACGGATTTGCACAAATCGATGGAATGGTACAGCCGGTTGTTAGGGCTGGAAATTCCGGAAGGCGAGCATAACGGCCCGATTTATACGTTTGACATGGGCCCCGGGAGGCCGGGATTGACGCTGGACAACCATTGCTTTGAGCCGGCGTACGCCTTTACCCCTTCCAATCAGCCTTTGTTCAATCTTGGCGCGACGGATATAGAAGCCGCTTACCGGCACGTCCGGCAGCTCGGAACGGAGTACCTGTCCAAGATTGTGACGCATCCCGATCTGGCAGAGTTTACGTTTAAAGACCCGGACGGCAATCTGCTTATGGTTTGCACCTGTTTCACTTAAGGAGGACGGCGGGGATGGGGAGATACGGGAATATTTCGGACGGCCTTATGCCGCAGCAGCAGGTTGACTTTGGCGTATACCGGGAGCTTCCGTTCTATGATACGATAGAATAGTCAGGCTCGCCGCATGAGCCTATGGAATCTAGCGGATACGAATGGAGACTGCGTCTTGAGAACGTTCAAAAAGGTATATATCGAAATTACGAGCATTTGCAATCTCGCCTGCACATTCTGCCCGCCGACGGAGCGCAGAGCCAGCTTTATCAAGCCGGAGGAGTTCGCCTCCAGGCTGGACGCCATCAAGCCTCATACCCGCCATATTTATTTGCACGTCAAGGGGGAGCCGCTGCTTCACCCGAAGCTCGACGTGCTGCTCGACATTGCCCATGAGAAAGGGTTTAAGGTCAATATTACGACCAACGGCACTTTAATCGCCAAGAACCGGCATAAGCTGCTGGGCAAGCCGGCGCTCAGGCAAATGAACTTTTCGCTGCACAGCTTTGACGGCCATATCGGGTCGACGGATCGGGAAGGATATTTGCGGGATATTCTTTCGTTCGTCCGGGATGCGGAGAAGGATCCGGTCATCTTTTCGTTCAGGCTGTGGAACTTGACTCCGGATAACTTGACCAATAGGCAGAAAGAACGGAATCGCGCCACTTTGGAGGTCATCGAGAAGGAATTTGGCCTCGATTTCAGGATCGAAGAGAAGGTGGAGCCGGGAAGCGGGGTCCGGATTGCCGAGCGCGTATACTTGAATCAGGATTACGAATTTCAGTGGCCCAGCCTGTCGGCGCCGGAGGATGACGGCAAGGGCTTCTGCCACGGGCTGCGCAGCCAGGCGGCGATTCTCGAGAACGGCACCGTCGTGCCCTGCTGCCTCGACGGCGAGGGCGTCGTCAATCTCGGCAATGTGAAGGAGCAATCGTTTACCGACATCGTACACGGAGAGCGGGCCAATCGGCTTGTCGACGGCTTCTCCCGCAGGGAAGCGGTGGAGGAGCTGTGCCGAAGATGCGGTTATCGCCAGCGTTTTGGCTGACCGTCCGCGGCTGCGAACCGAGTGATGAGTGAAACCAAAGAAAGCCTGGAGTGGAAGTGCGGACAAGCGTCCGAATTTCCGCTCCAGGCTTTTTAACGCAAAATGATGGGGGCGTAGATGGCCCGGATGAAACGCCGCAGACCGTTACGGCAGCAGGTTGTTCCGAAGAGACGAATAACCGGCATTTTCGATGATCCATATCGTTGTGAAGTTCCAGCCGGAGTATGTCGACTGCACCTTCATCTGGGTCGTCGTTCTGGCATTTCCCTTGCCGATGTCGTTCATGCCGGACGTATCGCTGTCGTAATACGAACCGGAGACCAATCCGGCGTTGGCGCCGACCAGTCCGCCCCTGTTAACGGCTGAGGTATCTGCGCGGCCTGCGGAGTAGCAGTTGGATACGCTGCCGCGGCTGTTGTTGCGGCCGATCAATCCTCCGAAGTAGTTGCTGCCGCCGGTAAGGTCGACCCGGGCGAAGCTGTTTTGCACGCTGCCATAGTTATCCCCGATAAGACCGCCCTGGTTGATATGGTTGCTTTGGAGCGTTCCAAGCGCATAGGATTCCGTGACGGTGCCTTCGTTTGCGCCGATCAGCCCGCCTGCGGCAAGCCCGGTGTAGGAATTGAGAGCGACATTCGCGGAGGAGCGATGAATGACGGAGCCGCTCCCCGTTCTTCCGATTAATCCGCCGGTATAGACATAGCTTCCATTTACCGACCCGATTGCGTGTACATTTTCGACCCGTCCTCCGTCCATATGAGCAATCAAGGCGGCAGTGCTGCCTTCGCCCGTCACTTGCGCATCGATCAGCTTCAGGTTGCGGACGGTGAACGTTTGGCCCGGATCGCCGGATGGCCGGGTGAGACCGAATAAGCCGTTATAGCCGCGATTCGCAGTATGAATATAGAGATTGCGAATCTCATGGCCGTCGCCGTCCAATGACCCGGCAAACGGAGATTGGTCGCTTCCAACCGGAATCCATCCCTCGCCCGTCCGGTATACGGTGCCGATAAAGTCGATGTCGTTCCCCAGCTTGAAATGGCTGCTCAAGTAATCCCTCATGCGGTTCAGCTGATCGGCTGTCTCGATGATGTACGGATTGCCTGCAGTGCCTTCGCCGGAAGCAAAAGGATGGTCCACGGCTATCGGCTGACTGTCCGCCGTCAAGCCGCTGACGGCAAACTGCAGCACGACGCCGCTGCCGGTGCCGCGCAAGCCGAGATCGGCGAATGCCGCGACGCCGTCAATGGCCGCCGCCTGCGCATTTCCGATAAGGACGGGCGCGCCTTGCAGCTTCTGTACGGTTACGGTCAGCGGCGACGTCACTCTGTTTCCGAATGCATCCACAATGTGCAGCACGGGCTGCGTCCGGAAAGGCTCGCCGTCCGCCGCTCCGTCCGGCTCCACGGCGATGCGCAGTTCAGCGGCCGAGGACGGAGACGGATTGATCGTCAGCACGGCGGCATCGATGCCGTCGGCCGTAAAGGTCAACGTTTGGGAGGCGGCATGATGCAGCGCCAGCTCGCCTTCCGCTTGACCGTCGACGAAGGCGATCGTCAGCGGCGCCGATTCGCTGCCGATGGCGCCGCCGTTCCATTGGCCGTAGCTGCCGTCCGGCGCTTGGCCGACGCCCGACAGAACGACGGACAGCGTTTCGTTAAAGGAGCTGGCGGCGGAGCCGTCCCCGTTCAAGACGCGGAGCGAAATCCGGTTCGCTTCGCCCGCGCCCGGCTCCATCGTTACGGCCGCCGCCTCAAGCCGAAGCGTTTCCGGCTGTTGGCTCGGCGATGGCGTTGGCGACGGACTTGGTTCGGCCGTCGGCGTTGGACTCGGACTCGGTTCGGCGCTTGAAGTCGGGCTCGGCGCAGGCGTTGCCGGCGGGTTTGGCCGGGGAACGTAAATGACGTTCCCGCGTCCGCCTTCCAGGATGACGCCTTCACCGGTGACGGTCACTCCGAAGGGCAGAGTCGCTTTGTGCACCACGGTTCCCTTCGCCAGCTCAAGCACCGTACCGATGACGGGGTTCGCGGCCTCCAGCCTTTTGATCGTTCCTCGCTGCAGGACCAAGCGCATATAGCTTCCGTTCAAGTCGATTTGATCGAAGGCGCCTCTTAATACGACCACGCTCTGCTCCGGAATGGCTTCCGAAATCGCGGCGGACACAAAGCCGGGGCCGCTCAGCTCTTCTTCCTCCAACATCGCGCTCGACCCGATTTCGGCGTTGGCGATCGCGCTGCTCCCGGACGCGACAAGGCGCACGGTCCCTTCTTTCTTCACAACCGTTACGTGCTCCATGTGCGAATCGCGCAAATAGACGCTGTTTTCTCCGCCGCCCGTTACCGTTACGGGTCCGTCTACGGTTACTCCTTGAAGAGTGACCGTTCCTTCTCCGACGGCCTCGTCGACGGTCAGGCTGCCTTTGACGGTCACATTTTGCAGCGTGACGTCCGGAGCGGCGATGACGATATCGCCCGCAATCACGCTTTGTCCGCGGGACGGCCCGTACAAGCCGGCTTCGGTCAGTTTGCGTGCATCGCTGCGCAATGTGCCGAGCACGGACTGAGCCGCCCGCTCCAGCATAACAACCGCTTCAGCCCGCGTAATCGGCTGAGGGGTGCAAACGTTCCGTCGGGGTAACCGTTCATCCATCCGATCTTGGCGACGGATGCGATGCTTGGTTCCGCCCAGCGGTCGGCCTCGTCCTGAAAGGACGGCGGCGTGCCTTCCGCCGCTTCGAGAAAGGAATGGCCGATGCGGCTCAACGCGGCGGCCGCTTCTTGCCTCGTAATCGGCGCTTCCGGCCGGACCGCTCCGTTATCGCCACCTTCGATGTAACCGGCCGCCAAGGCGGCGGATACGGCGGAGGCGTACCAGGCTCCCGGCGCCGTATCGGAAGGCAGCGTCGGATGTTCGCCCTCGTAATAAAATGCGCGATTGGTCAGAGCGATCCATTCGGCGCGGGTAATCGGCTGATCGGGCTTGACCGAGCCGTCCGCATATCCGCGAAGATCGCCCGTCTCCAGCCACTTGGTCAATTCCGGCTCCGCCCAATGGCCTGCCGTATCGGCACGCTCCGCCGCCTTGGCGTTGCCGGCCGGCAGCCAGGCCAGCAGCAGAAGCGCTGCGAGGATGGCGGCGATCGGCGGCCGCATGTTGTTCATCACATAGATGCACCTCTTTCATAGGGAAAGGATATGTAGTGCCAAGGAATAGCAACAGCTCTCAAATCATACAATAAAAGATTGACGGCAAGGGTCGACTTCATGGCAGGAACCTTACCGATTCTATTATATAGAAAAAACTGCAAACTTTCTAAAAGAAAAGTTGAACAGCCCCCGTGCGTAAAACCTTGCATCCCTGACGAATAAAAGGATAGATTGAAGATACCGTGATCTATCATCTCTAGCTGAAAGGAAGAGGATAGCGTGAACTTTCAATTGAAGGAAGCTTTGGAACTGCTTGAGCGTACGCCGGCAACGTTGGAGAGCCTGTTGTCCGGCTTGTCCGAGGGGTGGCTGGAATGCCGCGAAGGCGAGGGGACCTGGAACGCGGCGGAAGTGGTCGCGCATTTGATCGAAGCCGAAAGGACGAATTGGATTCCAAGGCTGGAGTTTCTGCTGCAGGCGGGAGAGAAAGCCGTGTTCCCTCCTTTCGACCGGTTTGCCCACTTGAACGAGACGGACACGGATCCGGCGGTCGCAACGAAGCTGGCGGCATTTAAAGCGGTCAGACGGCAAAATATAGACAAGCTCAAGCGATTGGTCCGTTCCGAATCGATGCTGGAGAAGACGGGGAAGCATCCGGCCTTCGGCGTCGTAAAAGCCAGGGAATTGCTGTCGACTTGGGCCGTTCACGATTTGACGCATATCGCCCAGATCGTTCGGGTCATGGCGGAGCGATACCGGGAGGACGTAGGCCCGTGGAAAGCGTATTTGGGCATACTGAATCGGTAGAGACGTCTTTTTCAGAAATACGCTGAAATGCAGAGAGGGGCCCGGAACAGCAGCAGCTGCCGGGCCTTTTTGTGTTATATTTAATAACAATTCATGTCACATTTAGGTTGTCTTGTCGAAAAAGATCAAGTATGATCGGGAGTAACACTTACATTTCGGCTGTCAGCCTGGAGGGATGCACCGTGAATAGCTGGTACCGGAAGCAGCTGCTTTCCTATTTTCCGATATTTTTGCTGACGATAACCGTCATTGTGCTTTTGGGGCTGGTCGTTGTCTCGGACATCTCGCGCAAGGAAACGGAGAAGGCCAACCGCATGTCGGCCAAATACGTTGCGGATACGATGGTTCGGTCGTTGAACGATATCGAACGCGCGGTCTTGCAAGAATTGGACGCAAACGGCAGCATCGCGTCGTTCTCGGAAGCTTCGGAACGAGGAGAACGGGACGAAAGTCTGTTGCTGTACGGCGTTTCGCAATCTCTCCGCTCCCTGATGGAAGCGAACCCGGCTATTCATTCGATTTACTTGTATCGGTCGGAAGACGGTCTGATCGTATGGCCGAACGGCAAGACGTCGATCGAATCGTTCGGAGACCGGACGTTTCTTGAGCCGATTGTTGCGGGAGGCGTGCAGACGACGGACCGCTGGTCGGACTTGCGCCGGATTAACGACCGGTTTGCGCCTTCCTCCGCCCCGGTCATTTCGCTTGTCAAGCAGCTGCCGCTTCCGTTCGGAGACCGGGGGCTTGCCGTGATCAATGCGGATGTCTTGGAATTGCAAAGCTACGTCGACGGGATAGCCGACCGGAATGTCACCTATTTGGATGTTGTCGATTCCGCCGGACAACTGGTGATGTCGACGGACGCCGGAGCGTCGAACAGCGGGAGAGGCAGCGGAGCGAAGCAATTGACGGAGGTGGAATTGCCTGAAACCGGGTGGAAGATTCTGAGCGGCATCAAGCAAGGCCGGCTGTTCGGCTGGTTCTCTCTCATTTCTTATATTTGGCTTGCGATCGGGTGCGTTGTTATTGCGCTCAGTCTGGGGTACGTCATCTATATTTCGAAACGAAATTACCGGCCGATCCAAATGATGATGAACAAGCTGGAATCGATTCAGCTGAAATCGCTGCCCGACGACCGCAAGGCGGACGATCTTTCCTTTATCGGCCATGCGTTGGAGGATCTGATCGTCCAGTCGCGGCATTATGAACAGGATAGGCGGGAGCATTTGGTCACGCGACGCAGGCAGCTTTTCCTGGATTTGCTGGAGGGGACGGGCGGCGTCGACGCCGCCGACGGGGAGGAGGTTGTCCCGCTGCCGCGAGAGGCCGGTGCGGCGAACGAAAATTTTTTTGTTGTAGCGGCGGAGGCAGGCCAAGACTTTATGTCCGGCGGAGGAAGGCCGCAGGACCAGGCGATGCTGAAGCTGGCCTTGCAAAGCGTCGTACAGGATTTTTTGGGAGAGCCGGAGAGGCCGGCCTGGAGCGAATGGCTGAGCGGAGGGCGGCTGGGCGCGATCGTGATGTGCGACGAAACGGCGGGACCGGCCGGTCGACTGAAGGAGCGAGCGGAGGAATGCCGGCAGTGGATAGCAGACAACTTCGGGGTCGATTTCGTATTTGCCGTCGGCATTCCGGTTCGGGATTGGGAGGAGCTGCCGGCATCCTACGATTCGGCTGCGGCGGCTCTGGGCTATAAGCTGACGGGAGGCGGCAAGGTGCTTGCTATGGGGGCGGGGGCGGAAGGTTTTTCCGAAGGCGACACATACCCTTATTGGGCGCGGCTGTCCGAAATCGCCAAGTCGTTCCGTCTTGTTCACGAAGGCTGGAAGCCGCAGCTGGAGCGGTTGTTCTCCGATTTTCGGGACGACCGGCTGAGCGATCGGCATATTCATATGCTTGTGACCGCATTGGACAAGCTGCTGAAAAAAGAAATCGGCATGGGCGGCGAAGCGTCCGCATTCCAAACGGCCGGATCAAGCATAGACATCGATCGCATTCTAGCGGCAAATAATTCGTTGGACCGTTTGGAAGAGGAATTGACCGAGTCGCTGAACGGGCTGTTTCTGGCGTATGCGGCGTCTTGCGAGAGCGACGGCTTTCAAGCCGTCATTCTGGAGATGCGCGCGTACATTGAAGAGCAGTTCGACAATCCCGACCTTTCCCTCAAACATTTGAGCGACCGGTTCGGACTAAACGGCAAAAACGTAAGCCAGCTGTTCAAGGACGCTTTCGGCGAAAACTTCGGCGAAGTTCTGCTAAGGCTGCGGATCGACAAAGCCAAGCGGCTGTTGACGGAAACGAGTATGGCCCAGCAGGATATCGCCCAAAAAGTCGGTTACTCGAATTCGATAACGTTCGGGCGGATGTTCAAACGGATCGTAGGCGTGACGCCCGGAGAATATCGCAAAAAACATGCCGCATCCCCGTTGTGAGGCTTGGCCGAACGGGATAGCGAGGGTCGCCTTCAAAAGAAGGCGGTCTTTTTGCGCATATAAAAAAGGTTATGTCAACGCGAAACGCAAGCTGCGCCTTCGAAGGACGGCGTCAGCCGTTTACGCTTGGTCAAATTGGGAGTTTATACGCAAAAAATATTACACATACATAACGTAATTGAATTTGAGAATTGGTTTATCTCAGATGTTTGATGTTATGTTTCATAACACAAAAGAATGAACCGAAGTTTATTCCCCGAAAACAAGTTTATTGCCGGCGGCCGAGGACGGGTGACATACTGAACTCGTTCCAGGCGGGGGCCGGAACACATTTTATCGGACAGGGGCTGGAGTGAGAATGGAGAGAAGACGCAACAAACGTTGGCACGGCAAGTACAGAATGCTGCTCATGGCAGCGGTAATTGGTCTGACGACGGTTCTGGCCGCATGCTCGGGTACGTCCAAAGGCGGATCCGAGGGCGGCGGCGCCGGCAGCGGCGGCGCGCCGCAAGGCAGAGTGACGTTGAAGGTCGAGGTGTTCGACCGCGGCAACGCCCCTTCGGGCATGAAAATCAACGATAACTATTTGACGCGTTACGTACAGGAAAACTTCGGCGATCCGAACAACATCAACGTCGAATTCGTGCCGATCCCGAGATCCGAAGAAATACAAAAGCTGAACGTGCTGATGGCCAGCGCAAACGACGTTCCCGATATCATTTTTACTTACGATACCGGCACGTACAACCGATACGCGTCCCAGGGCGGCCTGATGGACGTCACCGAGCTGCTGGACGAATACGGTCCCAACCTGAAGGCGTTTCTGGGCGAGGATACGTTGAAATACGGTCAAATCGACGGCAAGCAGTTCGCCATTCCGGGGCGCCGCCTCGTATTGGGCAAATACGCCTCCTATATTCGGCAGGATTGGCTGGACAAGCTCGGCATGTCGGCTCCGCAAACGACGGACGAGCTTTACGCGGCATTGAAGGCTTTCAAGGAGCGGGATCCCGGCGACACCGGAGGCAAGGTTATTCCGCTCGGCATGTCCGTCGCTCCGGCTCAGTTCGAGCCGCTGCTCTGGTCGTTTATCGAGCCGCTGACGGAGGAGCAGCGGTATACGCTGACCCAGAAGCTCGGCTCCAGCGATCATCCCGTATTGCTGCCCGGCTTCAAGGAAGGGCTTCGCTTTATGAACAAGCTTTACAATGAAGGGCTGATAAGCAAAGATTTTGCGCTCGACAAGGATAAGAAGCAGCTGTGGCAGGATGTGCAGAACGGCCTGGTGGGCGCTTATTCCGAGGACGCGGGGGAGCTTTATTTCGAATACAACGGGACGTACAAAAATTTGCTGACGAACGTTCCGGGTTCGTCGTTGACGCCGATCGACCCGTACACCGACTCGGAGGGCAAGCATCCGAAGCCGGGCTACGCTCCTAACGCAATGTATATCATGATTCCGAAATCGAGCGAGCGCGCGGCGGAAGCGATCAAATATTTGGACTGGATGGCATCCGGCGACCATTTGTTCTTTATGCAAAACGGCGTAGAAGGCGAAAACTACGAGCTGGAGGACGGCATTCCGGTGCTGAAGGCGGACGCGCCGCAGGATGTGAAGGACCGTTTGTACAATTACGGGGATATGGCGATCATCGTCAACGGCAAGTACATGGGCGAAACGGAGAAAAACAACGAAGCTTACATTCGCCAAACGCCCAAAGAGTTCCACGATGTTATGCGCGTCTCCGTCAATATATCGAATTCGGACAAGATTGACCCGGTCGTACTGCCGCGTCCGATCGAGGCGGAGGCGAGATACGGCAGCGCGCTGGCGGACAAATACGACGAGCTGATCGTCATGACTACGATGGTCGCTCCGGATAAATTCGATGCCACCTATGAATCGATCATGAAGGAATATATGGCGGCCGGAGGCCAGGCCATTCTCGACGAACGCACGAAGCTGTACGAGGAATCCCAATAAAACGGTAGGGCTTGGGCGGAGCCGAACCGGCTTCGCCCCTCTTATTCCATTGGCAAGGAGGGCCGTTCATGAAACCGCAAATGTATCTCGGAAGGTATTGGCAGCTGTACGGGCTGGTGGCGCTGCCGATTGTTTATTTTATCGTTTTCAAGTACGGTCCGATGTACGGCGTGCAAATCGCGTTCAAAGATTTCAACTTGTTTCAAGGCATTCACGGCAGCGAATGGATCGGCTTCGAGGCGTTCGGAGAAGTGTTTCGCAATCAGGAGTTTTTCAAGACGCTGCGCAATACGCTCATGCTGAACTTTTTGGACTTGATCGTCTCGTTCCCGGCGCCGCTTGTATTGGCCATCATGCTTTATGAATTGAAAAGCGGCTGGTTCCGGAAGTTTTCCCAAACGGTATTGTACGTGCCGCATTTTATTTCCTGGGTTATTATCGGCGGCATCGTCTATCAAGTATTCGGCACGCAATCCGGCATGATCAACAACGTGCTGACGGGGCTGGGACTGCGGGAAATTCCGTTTTTGACCGAGAAGGGGAACTGGCTTGCGACCTATCTGGCGACGGGCGTCTGGCAAAGCGCGGGCTGGGGGACGATTCTGTATCTCGCCGCTTTGACGGGCATTAACCGCGAGCTGTTCGAGGCTGCGGAGGTGGACGGGGCGGGCCGTTTCAAGCGCATTTGGCATATTACGCTGCCGGGGCTGAAGACGACCATCGTTACGCTTCTTATTATCAATTTGGGACACATCATTACGATCGGTTTCGAAAGACCTTATGTGATCGGCAATTTGGCGGTTCGGGAATATTCGGACGTGCTGAGCACCTTCGTTTACCGCGTCGGCCTCGAATCGGGACAATATACGCTTGCGACGGTCGTCGGCTTGTTCCAGGCGGTGGTCGGGCTGGTGTTTGTGCTCGGAGCCAATTTTATTTCCAAAAAATTGACGGACGAAAGCATTTTGTAGCTTGTAAAACTATTCTATGATTCGGAAGGAAGTGCAGACATGAGCGAACGAACGGCAAACCGGATTTTTGACACTTCCAACGTGATTCTGATTGCCATTGCCGTCTTGCTGTGCGTGGCCCCGTTTTTGCATATTATTGCGATTTCTCTCAGTTCGTCCCGCGCCATTATGTCGGGCGAGGTGACGCTGCTGCCGGTCCAACTGACTTACGAGGCTTACAGAAGAGTGTTTACGGACCAGGCGATGCTTCAATCGCTGGGCTTTACGATATTTTTGACGGTGCTGACGACCGTGCTCTGCATGGCGATGACCGTCGCGGCCGCCTATCCGTTGTCGAAGACGCAGCTGAAGGGCCGGCGATTGCTGATGTTCGTCATTATCGTGACGATGTTTTTCAGCGGAGGGATGATTCCCGAATATATATTGATTCGCGACCTGAATTTGTTGAATACGGTGTGGGCGCTGGTGCTGCCGGGACTGGTCAGCCCGTTCTACCTCATCATTATGATATCGTTTCTGAAAGGAATTCCGGAAAGCCTGGAGGAAGCGGCCGAAATCGACGGCAGCACCCATATCGGCACGCTGTTCCGCATTACGCTGCCGCTGTCCATGCCCGTTATTGCGACGTTGAGCCTGTTTTATGCGGTTGGCCGCTGGAACGGGTTCCAGGATACGCTGCTGTATATTACGAAGCCGGAGCTGTATCCGCTGCAGCTGAAGCTTTATCAAATCATTAACAACAGCCAGGCGAGCGATTTGATGCGCATGGAAGGCGCGGGCATGTACGAGGTGCTGCCCGAAGGGCTGAAGGCGGCGAGCGTCATATTCGCTACCGTTCCGATCCTTATCGTGTATCCGTGGCTGCAGCGTTATTTCGTCAACGGCGTTATGATCGGAGCCGTGAAGGGGTAATGGCCGGGCTGCTGAAGTCGCCGGAACGTTTTCCGTTTTTGTTGTTCAAGCTGCGAGGCTTTTATTTGGCTACCGGACTTGCCGGCGGGCTGCTCAATCCTTATATGAGCACGATCTTTAAGGATGGCGGACTGAGCGATGCCCATGTCGGCGTCGTGATGGCCTGCTCGTCGGTCCTCATCATCGCGGCGCAGCTGTTCTGGGGAAGGCTGGCCGACAAATACGGCATGACGAAGCCGATATTGCTGATCAGTCTGGCCGTGCCGGCGGTGGCCGCGCTGCTCTATCAGGCGCCGTCCCTGCCCGTCATCATCGCGGCCTATATGGCCGCCGTGGCTTTTACGGCGCCGCAAGCGCCGATCGGCGACGCCTACGCGGTGCCGGCGGCGCACGCCGCCGGCTCTTCTTACGGCGCGATCCGCTGCTTTCAGAGCATCGGCAATGCGCTGGGCGGCTATGCCGCCGGCCTGTTCGTATCGGCTTTTGCTCCGAAACAGCTCGGCGTGCCCTTTTTTGTATTGTGCTGCATCGGCATTGCGGCCGTTGCGGCTTTGCCGAAGCAAGCCGCGGGCAAATTTGGCAAGCGGTCGTTTACGGAAGGGATCGCGCAGCTTTTGAAAAACCGGTCGGTCGTGCTGTTTTTGGGCGCATGCCTTCTGATCAACCAAACGCTGACGGCGTTTAATACGTATTTTGTCGTCGTGTTTCAATATTCCGGCGGAAGCTACGAGCTGGCCGGGATCGCCTTGATGGTGGCGGCCGTCTCGAACGTGCCGTCGATGTTTTTGGCTTCGATTATCATCGGCCGCATCGGCTTGGAGCGGACGATGATGATCGGCGCGACGGCCTACATCGTTCGTTGGGCAATCCAATTCATGCTGCCGGTCCCGTCCGTCATGGTCGGGGTGCAGGTGCTGCAGGGCTTGTCCTTCGGTTTGTTCTACGTAGCTGCCGTGGAATATGTGGCGCGGCTCGTTCCGCCGGATATGCAGTCCACGGGCCAGAGCGTGTTCAGCGTCGTCTTTTCCGGCATGGCCGGGATGGCGGGCAACCTGCTGAACGGCTTCCTGCTGGAAGCGGGCGGTCCGTCGCTTATGAATGCCGCATGTACGGCAAGCGCGGCTTGCGGCGCGGCGCTCCTGATCGGCATCGTCAGAAGCGCCGGACGGAGTCGCGCGCCGGGACAAACGGCGGATACGGGCGTTGCGGCTCGGCCGTAGCAGAATGCGGAGACTAAGCTTAATGAACGAGTGGAAGGGGCGATTGAGCTTGCAAACGAAACGGAATCCGCTGACGGATATGTCCGCGGAGCAGTTGTTTCTGGTGGAGCAATCGATGCTAATGATGGACAGGAACTATGACGAGGCGGAAAAGCTTGTAAGAGACGAGGAGGAAGGAGGGAGATTGTCGACCCGCAGCAGCGCGCATTACGCGCTCGGGCTCATGCTCCGAGACAGGCCGGGAGACCGGGAGCGCGCTTGCGCCGTCGCGCGTCGGGTGCTGGATATGCAGCTCGACGCTCCGGATGAAATTTATGACGGCACGTTCAAGGTATTCCCCGGTGCGCCTACTCCTCCGGCGGGGCATATGGCATGGGGGGTATTTCCGCCCGGCATCGCCTATTCCATGCCGACTTCAATGGCCGCTTTGTTCGAGCGGTTCGCGGCCAACGTCGACCGGGCGTTTCCGGGAGCGTTCGGGGGAGAAGGCGCGCATGCGGTCCGAAGCTGCTTCGTCGAAGCGGCAAACGGCATATGGCCTCCCGTATGGCAAAGCTACGATCCGAACTGGCGGGAATTTATCGCCTGCTCGTTCGCTTTGCTGCTGGAGCATTTCGAAGACCGGCTGCCGGTCGAGCTGACCGAACGGATCGACGATGCGATGGCCAAGGCCGTGGCCGCCTCCATCTCCCGCCGCTTGTCCCAATCGATTCCGATGAATACGAACATCGAGCTGATGCATGCGTTTATCGTTCATTATTACGGTCATCGGTATCGCAACGCGGACTGGATCGGACATTCGGAAGCGGAGGCCAGACGGCTCCTGGCGTCGTACAGCGAATTCGACTCGTTTGCCGAATTCAACTCCGCAACGTATTACGGCGTCGACTTGACGGTGCTCGGCATGTGGCGCAAATACGCAAGAACGAGCCTGTTCCGCTATATAGGCGGCATTCTGGAGAGCGGACTGTGGAGAAATATCGCGATGTTCTACCATCCCGGCTTGGAAAATATGGCGGGGCCCTATTCGCGGGGGTATGAAATGGAGATGGGAAAACACAGCTCTATGGGCGTATTCGTTTATTTGGCGCTTGGCCAAGGGTATGAGCATTTGGCCGCTCCGAATTGCGAAACGAGCCACGACCCGATTATCGCGCTGGTCGGCGCCGACGTGCCGGAGGATGTCGTTCCGCAGCTGCGGGAGCATCGCCGCGACAGGCTGGTCAGCCGGCTGTTTCGGGAACTGTGCGAACGCGACAAGCCGGGGGTCAATACGAATTTGTGCAAGGCGGAAGCTTGGATCGGCAAAGAGCTGATGATCGGCGCTTTGTCCGGAAGCCGCAATACGAGCGGCCAGCTCCATCCGGCAACGATTCATTGGCAAGACGGCGACGGCGTGCGCCGATCGTTGCGGCTGCTTCGCCGAGCGAAAGGAGAACCGTGGAAAAAGCATATGCGGGGCGTCGTTTTCGATTGCAGCGCCGGGGAAGGGATGCTGGAAGCGGAGGTCAGCATCGATTCAAACGATGAGATTGATATTTTTTTCGAGGCGGACGGTCCCGGAGTGGAATTGTCGGTCATCTCGGATAAACGATGGGCGCTGCCGGGGTTAACCTGTCTCGTGTCGGCGGAGGCGCCGCCGCCTGTCGCAAGAAGGAACGGAGACCGGCTGGAGATTGTATACAGCCATCGGCCGGGCGAAGCGGCGAAGCGGCGCATGACGTTTAAGCTTCGCCTCAAGCTGCAGCGGGGTTCTTCGGCGGCGCACGGCGCCGGCCAAGACATTCCGAGTCCATGAAGGCAGCTGTTTCGCACGCAACAAAAGGCGGTCCCCGGGTCTTGACAGACCTTGGGAGACCGCCTCTTCGCCGTCATGCGGCGTCACGCTTAGCCGAAGACCGCCGATTTGCGGCGTCATGGCGTTTATGCGATTGCCCCGGCTACAGATCGGCCGTTTGGCCGTCTTCCGTCTTGACGCGCTGACGGTCCCGTCCCCATGGCGTGCCCAGAAGAGGCAAGGCCCAGCGGTCCAGTCCGTACCAGCCGGCGTTTTTCCAGGCCAGCACCAGCCAAGTGGCCAGAATGAACAGGAGCGGGTTCGTGCTCAGCGTTCCCGCAAACAGGAAGCTGACGTTCATGAAGCCGCCGAAAAATGCCGCGATGCCGGTCAGCAAGCCGAGAATAAGTCCCAGGCCGACGAGCACCTCTCCGAACGCGACCAGGTAGCCGAACAGCTTCGCGTTCGGTAGAACGAAATGCTGGAGAAAATCCGCATACCAGCCGGTGACGTCCTTGCCGGCTTCCGCCTTGGCCAGCGCTCCCTGGACAAACCCTTGGATCGCCGCGCCGGCGTTGCTGCCCGTCCAGGCGTCGCTCGTTACTTTGTGCCAGCCGGCGTCCAGCCAGGCGTATCCGACATACAGCCGGACAACCAGCCATATCCATCCCGCGTAAGTGCTGCTGAACAGAAATTTGGAAACGGGATTTTCCGGTATAATAATGCCTTTGTTTTGCAATTTGTCTAACATCGCCAATCCCTCCCGATGTATCGGTTGCGGCGCTTGTTGCCGCCGTCTATGGTTTCATTGTACAAAGGGATCGGGATCGGCGATGTGACTTTTGTCACTTCCGCGCAAAATAGGCCCGATTTATTCGTCGGCGAGCTCCAGCGCCGCAAGCGCGCGAAGCACGGCAACGGCGGCCTGCGCCTTGGTAACGTTCGCATGCGGATCGAACAAGGCCGGGGCGATGCCCTTTAAGATGCCCAGCTCGGCGAGCCAAGCGACGGGAGCCTGGGCGTAGCCGGCAATCGAACCGTAATCGCCGAACCTCTCCTTAAGCGACTTCCCGTCCGGCGGCCGCTGTCCTTCGAATTGCAGCGCTCTGGCCAAGACGGCGGCCATTTCCTGCCGGCTGATTGCGCCTTCCGGATCGAACGTGTCCGCCGTCCGGCCGTTTACGATGCCGGCTCTTGCGGCCGACGCGATATCGCCGGAATAAGGGGAATCTTCGTCTACGTCGCGGAACGGAGTGTCCGATGCATCCGGCAATAAGCCTAAACCGCGAACGAGCATGGAGACGAACTCCGCTCTCGTAATACCGTCGTTCGCGCCTAGGTAAGCATCCGATGGTCCCGTCAGCAGCAGCTTGGCGTCGGCCCGTTCGACGGCCGGGCGGGCCCAGCCGGCCAAATTGTCCTTATACGGGAAGCCGTTCTTGACCGCTGCGGCATAGATGCCGTTGCCGCCGAGCTTCAGCTCGGCCGTTACGGAGCCGCTTTCGCCGGCCGAGGATAAGCTCGGAACGGAACGAAGCTCATTGCCGCCGGGCCAATAGGCGACGCCCGTCATCCGGTCCGGGTCGGCTCCGGCTTCGGGAAGCTCGAATATTTGGCTGAGCCGGTGCCCGCCCCATGCCGTGACGGGCTCGTACGTCTGATCCGGCGCAAGCCGTTCGACCGCAATCTCCAGCGGACCGGCCAGCAGCGTCAGACCGCGCTTCTCCGCCAGCCGCCTTATCGCATCGACGGCTTCCGCGGAAGGCGGACCGACGGCGATGCGGATGCCGGCGGGTGGATCGATGGCGCGGATCGGCACGACAAGCCGGGTTTGCCGCCAAACGACCGTCAGCTTCGCGTCTTCTCCCTTGGCGGCGACCGCCTCGATAACTTCCCTGGGCACGACGACCGCGATTTGATCGGCCCGGTCGTCCGCTTTTACTTCAAAGGAACTGGAGGCGGAAGCTTTAATGGTCTGCAATGCCGCCTCCTTCTGCACCGTCGATGTCGATTGTCCGCCGCTGCTCGTGACCGTCGCCGCCAATTCGTTGCCGCTGCCCGGCGAAGCCGGCGGGACCGCGATGACAGGCGGCTGCGGAAGCGGGGAGGTGGAGACGGTCAGGGCCGGGCTGGCGGGAGATACTTCGACCACTTTGCCTTCGGCTTTGCGAATAGCCAGCACGTGAACGGTGTACGCGGTATTCGGCGAAAGCGTCCCGACCGTCATCGAGCTGCCCTCCGTATAGCCTACAAACCTTCCGTCCATGTAGATTTCGTAGCCGGCAGCGTCTGCGGCGGGCTCCCACTTGACGGTCAGCTCATTCGGCTTTTTGGCGGCCAATGCGACGCCTGCGGGCGCCTTCAATGCGCGTTCGTTGACGGTGCCGTCTATCGGAAGATCGCGAGCCAGCTGCGCGGACAGGGTGCGGTTCTCGTCTCCGCTGATCTCCCAGCTCATGACGCCGGCGATATCGAGAGATTTGACCAGCGATGCGCTGTACATCATCGACGTCTCGTCGTTGTACGTAATAAAGATGCCCGTTTCCGGATGGAACAGATACGCGACTTTGGCATGGTCGTTCCAATGCCTGGCGAATCCGTTTTGGCCGATGTAGTTGTCCTCCAGGTCGTCGAAGTCGAAGATGCCGCTCTCCCAGGTGCCTCTCGGTATGGAAGCGCAATTGGCGTATTGTCCGGGCGCGGGGCATTCCGACCAGCCTTTGCCGTAGAATGGAACACCGAGCACCAGCTTATGGGAAGGAACGCCGCCGTTCAGATGGCCCAGCGCCCCGCCTCTGACGTTGTTGCGTGCCGCGGCCGGCTTCGGATTGCCGGGATCGTAGTAGATCGGCGCGTTATGGCTGGCGAGCGTTTCCCAGCTTCCGCCGTAGTCGTACGTCATAATATTGACAAAATCAAGATAGGCGACCGACCGCTCGAAATCCGCATTGACGACAAAATTGTCGCCTTGCCCGGACGCGATCGTCATCAAATAATAACGCCCGTCTTCGGAGCCGGCCGCATCCAGCGCCTCGCGCACGGTTTGCATAAGCAGAGTAAAGTTCTGCTTGTCTTCCGGCCGGCGGGAATTGTCGTCTTCGCCGCCCTCGACGGGATATTCCCAGTCGATGTCGACGCCGTCCAGCTTATAGGCGCGGAGGAAATCGACGACGGACTGGGCAAACGTTCGGCGCGTCGTCTCGTCCGCGGCCATGTCCGAAAAGTGGTTCGACCAGGACCAGCCGCCGACGG
This sequence comes from uncultured Paenibacillus sp., assembly GCA_937895345.1. Taxonomy (GTDB): domain Bacteria; phylum Bacillota; class Bacilli; order Paenibacillales; family Paenibacillaceae; genus Pristimantibacillus. The sequence goes on from CALAWP010000058.1 coordinate 86,365, forward strand.
ATACGAGAACGTTCAGATGCGGATTGGCTTCCCGGATCGAAGCGAAGTCGGCGAAGTTGGCGATGTCGACCGCCGGATCGCCCACGATCATTTCGCCGTCGTGCACGTAGCGGTTTTGAAGCGGAATCTGTTCGTTTTCGCAAGGCGTGCCGCTCGTGGAGCTCTTTTTCCAGCACAGGTCGGAGAACGCGTAATTGATATGGGTCACCTTCGACACGTCGATGTCCGACGGCTTGAAGCCGCGGCCGGTGTCGTAGAACGACCAGGACGTGTAATAGGTGACGTTCGTATATTGGCTTCCCGGCACGACGGCGACGGCGGCGCTCGCCTCCGATTGCCACAGGCCGTTGGCCGCCGTGACGGTGAAGGCGTAGGATCGTCCTTCGGTCAGCCCCGACGCGGTGAAGCGGTTGTCGGAGCTGGTGCCTGCCGGCTGACCGTCCCGGTAAATGGTATAGCTCGTCGCGCCGGGAACCGGAGCCCAGCCGAGCGCCGCGCTTGTGCGCGTCGCAGTCACGATCTGCAAGTCGGCGGGCGCCTGCAGGGATCCCCAGGCGATCGTAATGGCGTTGCTGTTGGCGGATACGGCGGATAGCTGCGAGTTTTGCGCGGCGACCTCGAACGTCAGGACGGTTCCGTCCGCCGTGCCTTCGGGAACCGCATACGTGTAGGCGTTGGAGCCGTCCCATACGCCGCCTTTCCATGCTCCGTTGACGTAGATGTCGTAGCCGTCCGCGCTCGGACTGCCGATCCAGCCGAAGGTGACGGTATCGGCCGTTACGCCGGTAACTTTAAAGCCCAGCGGCGGAGCCAGAGGCGGCTGCTCGTACTCGGTCGTATCCTTCAATGTCGTGAAGGTGACGAGATTGCTTTTTTGCGCGTCCGTCAAATTCGGAGCCTGAATGCCGTCGGGTCCCAGGTAGAACGAATACGTCGTCTCCGGCTTCAGGCCGCCGATCAGCTTGAGCCCGCTGTTGGCCCAAGTCACGTACCTGTCGTTGCTGTCCCACACCCAATAATCGTCGATGCCCTCGGCCGGCGTCCAGGTCAAGGTGACGGAATTATGAGTAACGTCGATGACCTCCAAATTGCTCGCTCCCGCAGCGGGAGGCGCTTCCGGCTCTCCGTCCGGCGTCGTGAACTGGATGACGTTGCTCTTGTGGGCCCGGGCGGCCGGCCGCTCGAACCACGTAATATACAGCCGGTACGTCGTATTCGGCGTCAGGCCGGTCAGCGTTCTGGAGCCGCTGTTGCCCCAGGTGAAATATTCGTCGTTGTCCGCGTGCCAGACGTCGATGTCGTTTTTGTCCGGGATGTGGTCCCAGACGATCGTTGCGGTCGTGGCGGTGACGGAATCGGCAACGACCGTCAGATTTTGCGGCGCTTCGGGATCGGCCTCCGGCTCGCCGTCCAGGGCGGCAGTATCCGCCGAAGCCGTCGCCGTCGCGGCAGTCGAAGCCTCGGGCCCGCCGCCTGCGGAAGCATCCGCCGGATCCTGCGCCGTCTCGCCATCAGGGGCGGATTCCTCCGGCTCAGCCGTCTCCGTATTGAGCGTTTCGGCTTCTACGGCTGGGCCCGGGGCAACCTCGTCTGCGCTTGCGGCGGCAACGCCGGTGAGCGAGCTTAGAAGCATGAATAAGCATAATAACAACACAAATGCCTTTTTGTTTATTTTGCGGGCAGTTTCTTTCACCGTTTCAACTCACCTCACATGGTCATAGTCGAACCTGAACACTCGTCGTCGGGCATGCTGAACAAAGTCGTTGGTCATGCTGAGCACTTACGGTCAAAAAGGTTGAAAAAATATAACTTCGAACCTCCTTTGCGACAAGAATGAGGAGCGGGAAGCTGATCTTATGGACGGACGAAAGAGGATTCCGTGCTTATTACTCATATTGGGACGAACGGCGGCGGCTGGGAAGGGGGATATTTTCGTTCCAAGAGGGGTAAATTTACCATTTAATAACATTAATCATTTGATTAATCAGGTAAAGAGCAGTAGTGAGTGTGCCGGCCGGCGGTTCCGCTGAGCCTTGCAACGCGCTGTTCGCATGACAATTTGATACGCTATCCAGACCTTGTACTCGGACATGGCAATTGGCACGATATCACGGAACTCGGTACTCGAACATGGCATTTGGCCGGTATCACTGACTTGGAATTCGGGCATGGCATTTTGGCACGGCATCACGGAACTCAGAATTCGGGCATGGCATTTCGGCTTTGTTATGAGGAGGCGGCCCGCGGGAAAAAAGTGAAGGTCAGCACCGGGGCGGCCAACGAGCCGGCCATCCGTTTGTACAAGCAACTTGGATTTGCGGAAACAGGAAGGATCGAGGTCGCACCGGGCATCTTCCTGACGAATATGGAGCGCAGCGTTCCGGACAAATAAGCCGTCCTCCGGCAGCCGTCCGAGAGTGTAACGGAACTAAATGCTCTTATTTCAGCGAAAATCGCTCTTTTGGAACTCTTACGGACACAGGAGACCTTATTTGGAGAAAAATCGAGTAAAATGCCGCTTCGGACGGGAAATAACGTCTCTCAGTTCCGCTACAGCAAAAAATAACCGCAAAATGGAGAAATAGAGGCGGCCAGGTCCGTTAGCGCGCCGCCCCGCCGTCTAATGCCACTTCTGCTGTTCCGCGCCTCGCGCCCCGCCGACCAGGCCGCTCCTGCCGCCAGGCCTTCGCCGCCCAGCATCCCGCAAAGATTTTGTAAAGCATAATAATCCATAAAACAGAGTGCTTATATCCATGTTTTTGCGGCGGAAAGAGGAGTAGACTTAGGGGCAGAGCGATAAAGGGGAGGGGAAACAACTGAAATCGAAGCCGTTATTTCGCGAGCATGTGATGCAGCACAAGGCCCACTACATACTCGGTGCAGCATTATTATCCATGTCTTGTCTGCTGCAGCTTGTTATCCCGCAATTGCTTGGCCAATTCGCCGATCTTGTGCAGACGATGAGCTTGACGGCGGGCGGCATTGCGAAGCTGGCGCTTGCCATTGTGCTGATCGGTTTTCTGGTCGCCTTATTCCGTTCGGCCGGGCGGATCAGCCTGTTTCGGCTGGCCCGGATTTTGGAGAAGCGAGTGCGCAAGAAGCTGTTCGTCAAATGGGAGAGCCTGTCTCCCGAATATTTCGACCGGAGACGCATCGGTGACCTGATGTCCAACGCGGTCAACGATATTAACATTTTGCGCGAGGTCGGCATGATGGGCGTCTTTGCGACGATCGAAGCGGTGGTGCTTATCGGCGCGGCCATTATCGCGATGGGAGGCACCGTTCATATCGGGCTAACGCTGCTCGTGCTGCTGCCGCTCCCGGCGCTTACTTATTTGGCGTACCGGTTTCGCTCGCAGATCGAACGGCGGACGACGCTCGTGCAGGATGCGATCGGCCAGCTGACCAGCCGGGTGCAGCAGTTTTGCGCGGGAATCCGGGTGGTCAAAGCGTATGCCCAGGAAACTCCCGAGATGAACAAGTTTGAGGCGGACAACGCCCATAATTTTGAAATGAACAAGGCTTTGATCCATTCGAACTCCGTCTTTAACGCCCTCAGCCTGACGATCGTCGGCGTCAGCTACTTGCTGTCGGTCGTGTTCGGCGGGGTGCTGGTGCTGCGGGGCGGCATTTCGCTCGGACAATTTGTCGCCTTCAACACGTATCTCACCATGCTGATCGCACCGGTAGAAAATTTAGGCAAAGTTATCAACATTATGCAGCGGGGCAAAACGGTCGACCTGCGGCTGCGCGCGATTCTCGATACGGAGCCGGCGGTGGCGGACAAGGAAGACGTGCCGCCGGTGGAGGCCATCCGGGGCCGCATCGACATTCGGGACTTGTCCTTCCGTTATCCGGAGCAGGAGCGGCTGGCGCTGGACCGTGTGACCGTCACCGTGCCCGAGGGAAGCAGCCTCGCGATCGTCGGCAAAGTCGGCAGCGGCAAGACGACGCTCGTTCATTTGCTGCTTCGCCTGTACAATCCGCCGGAAGGGACCGTGCGCATCGACGGCCGGGACATTATGGATATCCCGCTGGAGAAGCTAAGGCAAGCCGTCGGGTTCGTGCCGCAGGAGCATATGCTTTTTTCGACGACGATCGGCCGCAATATCGCGTTCGACCCGAAGCCGTATACGGAGGAGCAAATCGAGCATTCGGCCAAGCTTGCCCAGGTGTACGGCAATATTATCGATTTTCCCCGGCGGTTCGATACGTCGCTGGGCGAGAGGGGCGTGTCGCTGTCGGGCGGCCAGCGGCAACGCGTAAGCATGGCCAGGGCGCTGATCAAGGACCCGTCCATTCTCGTCTTGGACGACAGTCTGTCGGCCGTCGACGCCGAGACGGAAGAACATATTTTGCGCGGCTTGAAACGGGTCATGAAAGGGAGAACGACGATCATTACCAGCCATCGCCTGTCCGCGATCCGGCATGCGGATCAAATTATTGTGATGGATGACGGCCGCATCGCGGAACGCGGAACGCACGACGAGCTGATGAAGCTTGGCGGACTTTACGCGTCGACATACCGGCTGCAAACGTCGGGCAGCGAAAGCGGGGGGATCGCTTGAACATTCATGAGGAACGGAAGCTGAAGCCCGTCAAGGATCGGATGCTGTGGAGCAAAATGATGGAGTTTGCGGCGCCCTACCGCAAAAGCATCGCTCTCTCGTTCTTATTCGCGCTTATCATTTCCGCGGCGGCCGTGACGCAGCCGCTGATCGTCAAGTCGGCGATCGACGACCGCATGAACGGGGCGTTGAAGCCGATGGCTTACGCGGCCGACCCTGAGGCGGCGGCCAGGCTGGCGGCCGACCCGAGAGCCTACGGCAAGCCCGTCGAATGGAACGGGCGGATGTATTACCGGGTCAAGGCCGGGGACGGGGCGTGGCCGGAAGGTGTCGTACCGGCTCAAATTGCGGTCAAGGACGACGCGTACAGGCTGTACGATGCCTCCGCGATGTCCGGAACGGTATTGACGGACGAAGACATGCGGCAGTTTCGCAAGCAGGACATCAGCGGCTTTATCGGCATCGCGGCACTGTTTCTTCTGAACGTGGCCGTCACGGGCTTCTTCACCTATTGGCAGTCCAATCTGCTGCAAAATACGGGCCAGCGGATCATTTACGATATGCGCAACCGGATGTTCGAGCGGCTGTCCCGGCTGCAAACGACCTTTTACGACCGCAACCCGGTCGGCCGGCTTGTGACGCGCGTCGCGCACGACGTGGAAGCGGTGAACCAGCTGTATTCACAGGTCATCGTCAATCTGGCCAAGGAGCTGCTGCTGCTCGTCGGCATCGCCTCCATCATGATCTGGCTCAATTGGCAAATGGCGCTCGTCTCGTTTGCAGTCATTCCACTGCTGCTGGTCGCGACGGCGTATTTCAAAAACGTCATCCGAGAAGCGCAGCGGCTCGCGCGCGTCATGCTGTCCCGGCTGAATTCGTTTTTGGCGGAAAGCTTGAGCGGCATGACTGTGGTGCAAATGTTTACGCGGGAAAAGAAGCAATTGGACGAGTTCGTCGAGCTGAACGACGCGCATTACCGGGCGGGGATGAAAGGAACGGTCAACAACTCGATCTTCAATCCGCTGATCGGATTATTCGGCAATGCGGCGCTCGCTCTCGTCGTCTGGTACGGCGGCCGGTCGGTGCTCGACGCGGGCATTACGTTCGGAGTCGTCTACGCTTATACGTCTTATGTCCGCCAGTTTTTTCAGCCTCTCACCGCCTTGTCGGACCGGTACACGCAAATTCAGACGGCGCTGGCATCGGCCGAACGGATCGTGGAGCTGCTGGAGGAGCGGCCGACTATTACGAACGCGGCGAACGCCAAGCCGCTGCCGAAGCCGCTGCGCGGCGAGATCGAGCTGGACCGGGTATGGTTCGCCTATGAGGCGGAGGACTGGGTGCTGCGGGATATCAGCTTGCGAATCCGGCCCGGGGAGACGGTGGCGTTTGTCGGGGCGACCGGAGCGGGCAAAAGCTCGATCATCGGCTTGCTGAATCGATTCTATGATGTGCAAAAAGGGAGCGTGCGGCTCGACGGCGAGGATTTGCGCGGTCTGGACTTGCAAGAGCTTCGCTCATCTATCGGCGTCATCCAGCAGGACCCGTTCGTGTTCAGCGGCAATATTTACGATAATATCCGGATGAACCGGACGTCCATTACGGACGACGAAATTCGGCGGGCGGCCCGGGAACTGGAAATGGAAGATTTCATCGAACGGCTTCCCCAATCGTACGAGACGGCCGTCGGCGAGCAGGGGCTCAAGCTGTCCTCCGGACAGCAGCAGCTGCTGGCGTTTTTGCGGGTGTATGTCGGCAATCCGGAAATATTGATTTTGGATGAGGCGACTTCGCACGTGGATACGGAAACGGAGCTGACGCTGCAGCGCGGCCTGATGAGGCTGTCCCGGGGACGGACGACCATTATCGTCGCCCATCGGCTGTCGACGATCCGCCATGCCGATAACATCGTTGTGCTGGAGAAGGGACGCATCAAGGAAATGGGCAGCCATGACGCGCTCATGAACCGGGGAGGCGCGTACCGACGACTGTACGATTTGCAAAATAACGCCGCCGCCGATTTGGAAAAGACGGCCGCGAGGTAGCGGCATGTGATAACAAGCGGCGCCGGCGGTTTTACCGCTTTGGCGCCGCTTTGTGCAGGCGGGCATATTGCGAGGGCGGCATGCCGACGAACTTTTTGAACAGGCGGCTGAAATAAAGCTCGTCCTCGTATCCGATGCTGCGCGCCACCGCTTTCAGCCGGTAATCGGACAGGATGAGCAGCTCCTTGGCCCGGTCCATCCGCAGCTGCGTCAAGTAATGGATCGGACTGCAGCTGGCGTATTTTTTGAACAGGCGGGAATAATGGCTCGGGCTGAGGCCGGCGAGCTTGGCCAGCTCCTCCAACGTAATGTTGTCGCTGTAATGGTTGACCATATGGTCGATCGTTTGCTCAATGGCGGCGTTGGTGCCTCCCGCGGCGATTTGGGCCCGCAAATCGGAGACGATCAGAGTCAATAGTTCAAGAAACAGAATCCGCTGCCGCATTTGCACGATTTGTCCCCGGCGCTTCATTAAATTGCATAACCCTTCGCAGGCGTTGAGGAGCGCGGGAGAGTTGTCGATGGAATATCCGCCGGACAACGGAAACGGGATTTCGGCGCCGTCCTCCTGATGCCATACCCCTTCTTCTTCGTAACACAACGCATACCGGAACCGGATAAAATAAAACTCAAAAGGACCGTCTTCATCGGCCGTCCGCTCGATCGTCATGCCCGGCGACACGACGAACAGCTTGCCCGGCTCCGCCGTATGGGAGGTCCCGTTCAGCGTATAAACGCCCCGGCCTTTGGATATGATCCAAAAGCTGTGAAACCGGTGGGTATAAGGCTCGCTGCGCCAGCCCGGATCGCGCTTGGCAAGTCCGGCGAGCGATATTTTGAAGTTCATCTGATTCAGTTGCCGCATCATTTCCCCGGGCTTCAGCATTCATAGGCCTCCTCGGACGGGAATCAAAATCGATAGAGACGTTCTTCTTCATCATAACGGCTTCCGGGTGTAGGCTGCAATCGCCGGATCGTTGGATTGACAGGGGCGTTGCGGTAGTATATTTTTTCAATGGAAATTTCAATCAAAGGAGAGAGCGGACATGTACAGCTTCGAATTGAGAACGAATGGAAGGGACGCGATGGTCGAGGTCACGGATAAAGTGAAAGAGGCCGTTCGCAGCAGCGGCGTACGGGAAGGGCATGCGATCGTGTATTGTCCTCATACGACGGCGGGCATCGCCATTAACGAAAATGCGGATCCGGACGTGGTGCGGGACGTGCTGCGCCGGCTGGACGAGGTGTTTCCGTGGGAGCATCCGAAAGACCGCCACGCCGAGGGCAATACGGCGGCCCATCTGAAGGCGATCGCGACCGGCACGAGTCAGACCGTACTCATTCTGGATGGCCGTCTCGTATTGGGAACGTGGCAGGGTATTTACTTTTGCGAATTCGACGGTCCCCGCACCAGGCGTTTTTTTGTGAAAGTAATCGGAGATTAATTCGGCGATGGGCGTCAATCGGCGGCATGCAGATCGGCAGGGGCGGGCCGCACCGGCAGCCGGAAACAGGGAATGCGCGCTTGCGGTGAACAAATTGTTTTGCCAATAATTATTTATAACTATATTAATTGATTAATAATTATATTATTATAGGATCATAATCCTATCAAACTAAGTAGCAGGTGATCCTAAATGAATGAACTAACCAAAGATAGTTTGCAGCAAGCGCTTATGGCCCATTATAAATTTGACGACACGGGAGCGATCGGCAAAGACAGCTCCGGAGCGGAACGCCACGCCGTTCTGGCGGGCTCCCGCAGCCTGCCGTCCGTCGGCACCGTGGCGGGACGCAAGGCAGTCACGCTAAAGGGCGGAAGCCACGGCTCCTCCTATTTGCAGCTTCCGAGCCGTTTGCTCGATGGAGCGGGCGACCATACCGGCCTGACCGTCGCCGCCTGGGTTTATTTCGGGCAAGGAGCGAGCGTCTGGGAAAGAATATTCGATTTCGGCGCGGGGCCGCAAGGTCCTTATCTGTTTCTGACGCGCAAATTGCGCGGGGTATGCTTTGCCGGCTCCGATCTGGCCGCCGACGCGGGCAAATCGTTCCCGGCCGGTCAATGGCTTCATATCGCATTGTCGGTGAGCGGCACGAAAGGCGGAACGGCAAGCAGCGCCGGGCCGGTGCTTTACGTGAACGGGGAGTTGGCGGCGGACGGCTCGATCAGCCAGACATCGAGCGGCGCTTACGCGAAGCTGCGCGAATGGTTTGCTTCGTTGGCCCATGACGGCGCTTACAGCCACAATTACATCGGCAAGTCCCAATATGACGCGGACGCCGACTTCAGCGGCTCCTTGTCGGATTTCCGCGTGTACAGAGCCGGACTGACGCAGGACGAAGTCATCGACGTCATGTGCGAATCGCTGTGCGAGGAGGAAATTGTCAAGCTGGCGGCGGGCAAATATTTGTCGCTGCCGTCCTCCATCGTCACGGCCGACGTAACGCTGCCGGCGTCGCTGATGGGCGGCAAGGCGGCCGTCGCCTGGCATTCCTCGAATCCGGAGGCGCTCGGCCATGACGGCTCGGTCGGGAAAGGGCTGACGGCGCCCCAAGCGGTGACGCTGACGGCGCGGCTGACTGCCGGCGAGGCGTCGGCGGAACGGAGCTTCGAGCTTACGGTGCTGCCGGAAGGCATTGCTCCGTACACCGTAACGGTGCATGGGGACCGGACGGCGGCGGAAATCAGCCCCGTCATGTACGGTTTATTTTACGAGGATATTAACAATGCGGCGGATGGCGGCATCTATGCCGAGCTTGTCCAGAACCGCTCGTTCGAAGCGTTTGCCTACGACAGCTTCTCCCACGTGTGCGGCGAAAACGCCGTTTCGACCGGGCGAAGAAGAGAGCCGCTGTTCGCGTGGTCGGGCGATACCGGCAAGATGAAGGTGCGGGACGCCGGCGGTCTGAACGAGCATTTCGGCATCGCCGATCCGGACGTGAACTCCCGATACGTGACGGTGGAAAGCGGCGCGGTCATCCGCAACAAAGGCTACGGAGACTCGAACGGCAATTGCGCGATGGCGATTCGCCACGGTGCGCGCTACCGGTTCACGGTCTGGGCGAAAGCGGAAACGGACGGCGAATTTTCGATTCAACTGCAGGATGCGGAAGGACGTCCCGTCAGCGACGAAGCCGTCATCCGCGTCAAAGGGGGCGGCGAATGGAGCAAATACGGCGAGAACGGCGAATATGCGCTTACCGGAACGACGGCGGCGCTTGGTCAGCTCGTCATGACGTTTGCGGGCGAAATTTCGATCGATATGGTTTCCCTCATGCCGGAGGATGTATGGGGCGCCGGCGAGGAGGAGCGTTCCGCGACCGCTCACGCCAACTTTAAGGGAAACCCGAACTACCGGCTTCGCCGCGATCTGGTGGAAGCGCTGCTCGATTTGCATCCGAAGTTTTTGCGGTTTCCGGGCGGGTGCATTTCGGAAGGTTCCCACGTTTGGGACAACGTCTATGACTGGAAGCATTCGGTAGGCAGCGTGGAGCGGAGGAAAGAAAACTACAACGTCTGGGGTTACATGATGACGCTCGGACTCGGTTATATGGAATATTTTCAGCTGGCGGAGGATCTTGGGGCGCTTCCGCTTCCGGTTATGGCTTGCGGCGTGCTGTGCCAGGCCCGTTCCGATTACGCCAATCCGGCCGGCGGCGCGCTGCGGGACTATTATATCCGGAACTTTACCGATCTGATCGACTTTGCGATCAGCACCGACTTCGAGGGCAACGAGTGGGCGGCGCTGCGCAAGTCGATGGGACGCGAGGCGCCGTTCGATCTGCGTTATTTGGGCGTCGGCAACGAAAATTGGGGGACGGAGTTTTTCGCCAATTTCGAAATATTCAAGGCGGCGATCGACGAATATATGGCGCGGCATTATCCGGATCATGAGCTGCATATTATTTCGACGGTGGGCGCGCAGGCGGACGATGACGCTTACCAGCAGGGCTGGAAGTTTTTGAGCGGGCATTTGAAAGGCTCGGCCGTCGTCCGCTTTACGGACGGCTGCTGCAGCACGGAGGAGACGGTTACCTGGTACGGCAAGCAGCGCAATTATATGGATACGATCGCGGACGAGCACTATTACCGCTCCAACGATTATTTGCTGAATAACGCGGACCGCTACAACTATTATTACCGGGCTTACCGGCCGGACGGCACGCTGGACGAAGCGGAGACGTCCAAAGTATTTGTCGGCGAATACGCCTCTACGGACAAAAACACGCTCGCGGGAGCGGTGGCCGAAGCGGCCGTCATGACCGGCTTCGAAAACAATGCCGACGTCGTCCGCCTTGCCGCCTACGCTCCTCTGTTCAACAAGGTGCTCACCGACGGAACGTACCGCTGGACGCCGGATTGCATCTGGTTTGACGATGAAACGGTGTGGTTTACGCCCAATTATTACGTTCAGCAAATGTTCGCCCGTTATATCGGGGACAAGCTGCTGGAAACGTCGTTTACGACCTATCGCAAAGGAAAACGGGAGCCGTTGATGCCAAGGGGCGGCATTCAGCTTGCCGCGGGCGACGCCGAAATTGTATTGAAGCGCGCGAAGGTGACGTCGAACCGGGACGGATCCGTGCTGCTGGAACAGGATTTCACGCAACCGCTGCATCCCGCTTGGCAATGGCTTCCCGGCTCGGCGGGCGGCGAGGCTGTACCGGGCGAAGGTCTCTTGCTGAAGGCTCAGGCCGGCGGCCGCAACGGGCTGTACCTGCTGAACGACGAATGGACGAACTATAAAGTGGAAGTAACCGCGGTCAAGCGGGCCGGCAAGGAAGGGTTTTTTATCGGCGCAGGGGTGACGGACGTTTCCGCGGACGGCAAAAATATGCTGGAGTACGCCATCGGCATGGACGGCAATGCGACCGGCGTCAAAGTGTACAAGCAAGGAGTCGAAGGGTATACTCTCGGCGACTATTCTTCCAGCAAAGCGGCGGGCAACTTGCGCGATTGCTGCTTCGAGGAGCTGGAGACCGGGACAGACTATACGATTACGGTCAACCACGGAGGAGAAAGCGGCAGCCGGCTGATTTGCTTCTACACGAGCGGAGATTTCGTCAGCAAGGTGCATGATTACAAGCTGGAAGCGTACAACCGCGATGTGTTCCATTCCGTTACGCGGGACGGAGAACGGCTGTACGTGAAGCTCGTCAATGCCGATGCGGTGGCCAAGCCGACCAGAGTGGAGCTGCAAGATTTGACGCCTGCCTCCTCATGCAAGCTGGTTACGCTGACCGGCGACCCGGAGCTCGTTCGTGTTCCGAACGTGAACCGCAAAAACGACGAGAAGGTTCGGCCGGCGGAATCCGTTCCGAGCGTCGAAGATTCCGCTGTTACCGTTACGCTGCCGCCGCATTCCGTGCAAGTGCTGGTCTGGGAGCTGAAGGACGCCGAGTAACCGTGGCGTGTCGGCCGCCCTAATCTGAAACGATGCGGCCGTGCTCCGGGTACGGACATTTGCGGACGGATCGTGATGGACCGGCATTTGCCGATCCCGACCCAAGCGATGAGCGATTGCCTGTACATGCCGGGACGATCCGGCACAAAAGAGCCCAAGGACGGAACCCGAGTCGGGAGGCGACTCTCGAAAGGTTCCGGCCAACGGCTCTTTTTTGTTTTGACCCATCAGATAAGTGTTGCAGAAGCGGCCGGCAGCGGGTATCATGAATCTAATTAATTAATAAAATTATTATTGATTAATTTATTAGTTAAACCAGAAAGTTGAATGCGCTTACACAACGTCCGAGCCGAATTCTCTTTATTACACGAATCCGGTTGTAACGGAGAGAGCCGACCCATGAGTATACAAGTATGCTGATGGATATGATTACCTGATGGCTTCCGCGCCCGAATATGATAGGTTGAGCTTAGGAGGTTCAGGTCGATAACTGGCAGGCTCCGCTCCGGTAACAGTATGGACGAAAGAGCAGAAGCTTGCGGGCGCCGGAAATTTGCCATAGGAACGGAAGTGGCATATTTATTTTTCGGCCGCACGGGAAGGAGGGGATTCGATCGCCGTATGCATACGATTGAGAACGCTTCCGCCAATCCGTTCGAGGGCGAATGGGAGTTGACGATTCTCTGCAAGCACGGCAGTTCGATGCTGTCGAGCTGTCCTATTGTCGTCCGATTCGAATCCCGATGAGCAGTTCAACGTTTTCTCGGATATGGGCGGCGACGATGCCATATGGAAGCTCGAGGCCGCGGAATAACAATTTTTGCGGATTATGAATCAAACCTATTGACGTATCGTTAATAAAAAAATAAAATGTTAATATCAACGTAAATAAATAAACAAATTTATTAACTTGTGTTTGCTCCAGAGTCGCTTGCCGCTGCAAGCTTCATTGTTTGAAGGGTGTGTAAGCGATTGCAGGCGGTGCATCAACGGCGCATGATTCAAAAGCGGGGGCAACGAGAAGGGGGATACGCAGTCGTCCGAAATAACAGGGGGCATTCGGAATGGGCAACAAATCGGCGATTATGAAAGATCAGCTATCATCCACAAGGAGGGTATAAGCATGAAATCGACGTTTATGACAAGAACATTAGTCATCGCAATGGTATTTGTATTTATGTTAACAGCTTGTTCCGGAGGAAGCAATGGAAATAACGGAACAACTCCGACGCAAGCGCCTCAATCTTCCAATAACGGGGGCTCCTCCAATTCCGGAAACGGCGGCGACGGCGGAGAACAGGCGGCCGAGGAGGACTTCGGCAAGGACGTATCCGGCGAGGTTACGATCTGGGCGTTTAACGAAAATATTTTTGAAGAAATTGCGACCGCTTTCATGGCGGAGTATCCGAACATTAAAGTCAATACGATCTTCGTGCCGTTCGAAGAGCTGCACGACAAGCTGCAGACGTCGCTCGCGAGCGGAACCGGAGCTCCGGATATCGCGGAAGTCGAGCAAGGCCAGTTTACCCGCTACGTAACGGGCGGCGTATTGGAAAACCTTCTGGAAGAACCGTACAACGCAGGAAAATATCAGGAACTGGTGCCGACTTACAACTGGGAAAGATGGAAATCGCCGGACGGCAAGCAGCTGCTTGGCATGCCGTGGGATTCGACGCCGGGCGTATGGTATTACCGCGCGGACATCTTCGAGGAGCTTGGTCTCCCGAGCGATCCGGCCGAGCTGGGCGAATATATCAAGGACGGCGAGAATTTCCTGGCGCTGTCGCAAGTGCTGACGTCCAACGGCAAGTACCTGTTCGAATGGCGTGACGGCCCGATCCACTGGGCGGGCGACGAAATCGGCTACTTCGACGACAGCCTGAACTGGGTTCGCGACAACGACAAGCTGGTGCAAATTCTCGACTATACGAAACGCGGCAATCAGTTGAACTGGGCTCCGCATCTGGGCATTTTCTCCGACGAAGGCAAGCCGCTCGTCACCTCCGGTCAAGTAGCGGGCGTCGCGCTCGGCTCGTGGGGCGCGCGCGACATTGCGACGAACTTCCCGGATCTGGCGGGCAAATGGAGAGTGACGAATTTGCCGTTTGGCATTAACTTCCCGATCGGCGGCTCCAGCTTCGTTATTCCTTCGCAGAGCAAGAACAAGGAAGCGGCATGGGTGTACACGCAATGGATTACGCGCTCCGAGAACGCTTGGAAAATTTGGACGAAACATTCCGTTCAACCGGGCTACAGCGATATCGCGCAATTGGACTGGTACGCGGAGCAGGCAAACGAATATCTCGGCGGCCAGCAGGACTACAAGCTGTACGAAGAACTGGCTCACCAGATTCCGACGAAGCGCCTCAATCCGCTTGACGGCCGCGGCTGGGAGCTGTGGGTGCCGCGCATTCTGGACGCCCTCGACAAAAACATCGACTCGAAGACGACGCTTCAGCTCGCCAAAGAGGATGCGGAAAACATCCTGAAGGAAGACATCGAGAAGCTGCGTCAACAGCTGCAACAATAAGCATTGGATCGCTGAGCGGACAAGATCCGAACCAAGTCGCCCCGGCTTGGTTCGGATCATTTATCCGTTATGCGGTTACTTTTGGATAGGGGGGACATCTTTTGCTCCGTTTCTTGAAGAAATATAAGGTGACCATTCTCGTAGTGGTTCTGATATCCGTATCGATCTCGGCTTGGTACAACAATCGCGGGTTCGACGATCAAGCGATGGCAGCGGTGCCGCGCCATGACGATGTGGATGAGCAGTCGATCTTGTCGGGGGAAGACACCCGCAGCCTGCTGGAGCCGTCTTACAATAAATATATGGAGAGTTTGCTGGAGCAGGGAGCCGAAGATGCCGTCGATTTTGAGTTGACTATTCCTTCGGCGGAGTACAAAGCGATCAGTCCGGAAGGAACCGGCGTGGAGACGAGCCTCGGCGGTCAAGCGGGAAGCTTCGTGGCATTGCTCGAGGAAGACAGCTGGGTCGAATACGAGGTGGAGGTTCCTCGCGACGGCTTTTACCAAATGGGAATCACCTATTATGCGCTGCCGGGCAAACGCTCGGAAATTGTGCGCAGCGTGCAAATTGACGGAGAGTACCCGTTTTTCCAGGCCAAAAAGATGGACTTTCAGCGCATGTGGCGGGAAGCGGGCGAATCTTGGTACGACAATCAGAACAACGAATACAATCCGAAAAGGGAAGAGGCGGAAGGCTGGCAATACAAGCCGTTCGAGGACGCGGAATCGAAGGTTGCCGAGCCGTTCCGGTTTTATTTGACCAAAGGAACACATACCGTTCGCTTGAACGCGATCCGGGAGCCGGCAGCGATCGGCGAATTGAAGGTGCATGCTCCGAAGACGTTTCCGGAGTATTCCGAGGTGCTGAAGCAATACGAAGCGGGCGGCTATAAGCCGGTCGAAGGCCAGTTCATTAAAGTGCAGGCGGAAACGTCGACCCTGCGCTCCGATCCCACTTTAAAGAGAATAGAAGACCGTGAACCGGATACCGAGCCTTTCAACAAAAACGCCGTCGTACTGAACAGCTTCGGCGGACTGAGCTGGAGGGACGGCGGACAGTGGGCCGAATGGGAGTTCGAAGTTCCGGAAAGCGGCTTGTACAATATAGGCGCCCGTTACGGGCAATGGTTCCTGAACGGCATTCCCGTTCAGCGCAAAATAACGATTAACGGCGAGGTGCCGTTCCGGGAAATGAACGCCGTATCGTTCCCTTACAAGACGGAATGGCAAATCAGCAATTTCAGCCCGGAGGGCGAGGAATATCTGTTTTATTTGGAGAAAGGCGTCAACAAAATCCGTATGGAAGTGCAGGTCGGCAGCCTCGGCCCGCTCCTGGAGAACGTGACGGACGCGACGCAGAAGATGTCGCTGCTTACCCGCGAAGTGATTCGCGTTACCGGCACGAATCCCGATCCGAATGCGGAATGGAAGCTGGAGAACAACATTCCGAATCTGGTGGAGCGTCTTGAACTGATCGCCTGGGATTTGGAAGACTCGATTCAAGGCCTGTACGCGTTCGGCGTCAAGGAAGGCAGCTCGGAAGTGAGTACGCTGTACGAAGCGCGCGACGTGGTGCTGAGCATGGCGAAGGATACGACGACCATTCCCGCAAGGCTGACGCAATTCACGGAGCTGCAGTCGCAGCTGGGCCTGTGGGTCAACGGCCTCAGCAGGCAAAGCCTGGTGCTCGATTATTTGATCGTCAAATCGCCGGAGCAGGCATGGCCTCGTCCCGCCGCTCCATGGTATGTGCGCATGGGCACGAGCATTGCCGACCTGGGACGTTCCTTCACAAAGGAATACGGCGGCGTAGGCACGGTGTACGACGAGGAGGAAGAAGTGCTCGACGTATGGGTGGCCCGCGGACGCGACTGGGTTGAAATCATCAAGCAGATGATCGACGAGGACTTTACGCCGGAAACCGGCATCAAGGTAAACGTCAACGTCATACCGGCGCAGCAGTCGCAGCTTCTGCTGCTGGCCAACACTTCCGGTCTCGCTCCGGACGTCGCGCTTGGCGTCGAAGGCGAGGTGCCGATCGACTTTGCGGTGCGCAACGCCCTGGTCAACCTGAACGAGTTCGACGACTACGAGGAAGTGGCGGCCCGCTTTAGACCCGGCGCCCTTATTCCTTACAAATACAACGGCGGCGATTATGCGCTGCCGGAAAATCAGAACTTCTACATGCTGTTCTATCGAAAAGACATTATGAACGAGCTGGGCGTGGAGGAAGAGGAAATTCCGCAAACGTGGGAAGAAGTCATGAACTTGATTCCTCTGCTGCAGCAGAACGGCATGGACTTCTATTATCCGCATGCGCCGAATATGCCGCAGCTGGCGATCAACGAATTTGCGCCGTTCCTGTTCCAGCACGGCGGAGACTTCTATACGGAAAACGGAAGCCGTTCGGCGCTGGACTCGCCGGAAGCGCTGGAAGCGATGAGAATGTGGACGGGACTGTTTACAAACTACCGCATCTCGAAGCAGGCGGACTTCTACAACCGCTTCCGCACCGGCGAAATGCCGATCGGCGTGGCAGATTACTCGACGTACATTTTGCTGTCGACGGCGGCTCCGGAATTGACCGGCTGGTGGGGAATGAAGCCGATGCCGGGCATCAAGCAGGCAGACGGCAAAATCAACCGTTCGACCGGAGGATTGGCCCAGACGGGCATTATTTTCAAATCGTCCGACAATCAGGAGCAAGCGTGGGAGTTCCTGAAATGGTGGACGAGCGCGGACGCGCAGGAGCGGTTCGGCTCCGAGCTTGAGGCGCTGCTTGGCGTAGAGGCGCGCTGGAATACCGCGAACGTCGAAGCGCTTGAAAGAATGCCGTGGCAAAGGTCCGACATCGATGCGATCTTGGAGCAGTGGGAATGGTTCCGCGAGCGCGAAGTCGTGCTTGGCGGCTACTATACGACCCGCTATGTGGCAAATATGTGGAACGAAATCGTGCTGAACGGCAGAATTCACCGCGACGCCGTTGAGGCCGGGGTTCGCGAAATCAATAAGGAGCTCCGCAAGAAGCGGGAGGAATTCGGTCTGGATCGCGATACGGAACAAGGACAGGAGGAAACGAACCGATGATAGCGGGTACGACCGAGAGCAGCACAGCGCCTGCAAGCCGGCCTGCCCCGGCCCCCGGGAAGCTGGCCAGGCTCTGGACGGATATGAAACGGCATAAAGTGTCCTTCTTGTTTGTGGCGCCGTTTGTACTTCTGTTCACTTTCTTTATCGTAGTGCCGATCATTACGTCGGTCGCGTTAAGCTTTTCCTACTACAACATATTGGAAGCGCCGAGATTTATCGGCTTCTCCAATTACAAGCTGTTGTTCGTCGACGACGATATCTTTATGCAGGCCGTCGCCATTACGCTGAAGTTCGCGTTCATCACCGGTCCGGTCGGCTATATTATGGCATTTTTGCTGGCGTGGCTCATTAGCCAGATTCCGAATAAATACCGGTTTTTCTACACGCTCTGCTTTTACACACCGTCCATTACGAGCGCGACGGCCATGTCCGTCGTCTGGCTGTACATGTTTGCGGGCGACCGCAAAGGCTTGCTCAACCATTGGATGATCCGGCTGGGCATTCTCGACGAACCGTTCCTGTTTTTGCAGGACGTTCGCTCCATCGTGCCGGTCATTATTATCGTATCGCTCTGGATGAGCATGGGCGTCGGCTTCCTGGCGTTTCTGGCCGGCTTGCAGAACGTGCCGAAAGATTTGTACGAGGCGGGAGAAATCGACGGCGTGCGCAACCGCTGGCAGCAGCTCTGGTACATTACGATTCCGTCCGTCAAGCCTCAGCTGCTGTTCGGCGCCATTATGCAGGTCGTCACCTCGCTGCAGGTATTCGACGTCAGCGTGCAGCTGGTCGGCTTGCCGAGTCCGCTCTATGCCGGCCATACGATCTTGACTCACTTGTTCGATTACGCATTTATACGGTTTGAAATGGGTTATGCGTCTGCGATCGCGGTCGTGCTGTTCTTGCTGATGATGGGCCTGAACCGACTCATATTCAACTTGCTCGGGAGGGATTGACGCGTGACTCGATTTTTAATGGTTCGCGGCAGAATCGATTGGGGCGGCATCGTGCTGTACGTGCTGCTGACCGCGTTCGGGCTGCTGATGCTGGCGCCGCTCGTGTATATGGCGTCGACGGCGCTCAAGCCGGTCAGCGAGCTGTTCCTGTTTCCGCCCAGATTTTTTGTCCAAAATCCGACGCTCATCAACTTTCGAGACCTGTTGCTCATCACGGGCACTTCCGCCGTGCCGTTCAGCCGTTTTATTGTGAACAGCATGATCGTCACGTCCGGCATCGTGATCGGCGGCGTGCTCATTTCCGCCATGGCGGCGTATCCGCTGGCGAAGCATCATTCGATGCCGTTCAAAAAGTTCATCTTCGACATGATCGTCGCCGCGCTCATGTTCTCGCCGATGGTATTGCAAATTCCGCAATACTTGCTCATGAGCCAATCCGGGCTGATGAATACGTATTGGGCGATGATTTTGCCTTATTTGGCCGCGCCCGTCGGGATGTTTCTGATGACGCAGTTTTTGCGGCAAATACCGGACGCGCTGCTGGAGGCGGCGCGCATTGACGGCGCTTCCGAGTGGAAGGTGTTCTGGAGCATCATCATGCCGATGCTGAAGCCGGCCATTGCGACGTTTGCCCTGTTCAGCTTTATTACGGCCTGGAACGATCCATATCCGTCGATGGTATACACGACCAGCGAAAACATGAAGTCGCTGCCGCTCGCCATTCAGACGATACAAGGGGGCGCCGGCGTTATCGCGAGGGTCGGCACGTTTGCGGCGGCCAGCTTCCTGATGATCATTCCGACGTTGCTCGTCTTTATCATCACGCAGCGAATGGTGCTTCAGACGATGGCGCATTCAGGACTGAAGGAATAGGAGGAGCGATCGTGACCAAACGTTACAAGACCCGATTCATGATCACGGCTGCGCTGGTCCTGTCCCTGCTGATGCCAACCGGCGCGCAGGCGTCCTCGCTGCCGTACGACAGCTACATGTATACGGTCGACAGCGAGGTGCGGTCGATCGCCGGGTACGTATACAAACAGTCCATCGACGGCATAGGATTGCCGTCCGGGGCGTTCAACCGCCCGGAATCGATCCATATTGCCGACGACGGATCGATCTATATTGCCGATGCGGGCAACAACCGGATCGTGCAGCTTGACGCCGGCCACAACTTCGTCCGCACGTATGGAGACGACGACGGGCCCGGCAAGCTGAGCGAGCCGAAAGGGCTTTACGTAAAAGAAGACGGAACGGTCTACGTCGCCGACACGAAAAACGGGCGCATTGTCGTCTTCACCGAAGAAGGCGAGTTCGTAAGGGATTATCCGAAGCCGCAAAGCCCGCTGATCGGCTCGACGTTTTCGTATTCGCCGTCCAAGCTCATTCTGGATAAACGCGATTACATGTATGTCGTCAGCGACGGCAACACGCAAGGCTTGCTGCAAATCGATCCGAACGGCGATTTCAAGGGCTTTTACGGCGCCAATCACGTCGGCTTCAGCTGGAGCCGCCTGTTCGTCAAGCTGGTGGCGACCGAGGAGCAGCGGCGCAAGATGACGGCGATTCGGCCGGCCGAATTTTCGAACCTGGACATGGACCAGGAAGGGTTCATGTATACGACGACGATCGGCGAAGAGTCGAATCAGCTGAAACGGCTGTCACCGGTCGGCGTCGATACGCTCAACTTCGGCGTCGAGCGCCAATACGGGGATTTTTACAGCATCGGGCCGTTCACGATGGCCTCCTTTATCGGCGTCTCGGTCAGCGAAGACGGCATCATTACGGCGCTGGACCTGCAGACGAGCAAGGTGTTCCAATACGACAAGCTGGGCAATTTCCTGTTTTCCTTCGGGGGAGTAGGCGAGCAGAACGGCTTGTTCGCCACGCCGTCCGATCTGGATCAGAACAAGGACGGAGATATTTATGTCGTCGACCGGGGACGCAACCGGGTCGATATTTTCCGCACGACGCCGTTCGCGGATTTGGTCCATGAGGCATCCATACTGTATGTGGACGGAAGATATGAGGAAGCGGAGGCGCTGTGGCAGGAAGTGCTGCGCACGAACGCCAATTACGAGATGGCCTACGTCGCCATCGGCAAAGCGCTGTACAAGGCGGAGCGCTATAAGGAAGCGATGGACTACTTCAAGCTGGCGCGAGCCCGCCACGATTATTCCGTCGCGTTCAAGGAATACCGGAAGGAAGTCGTGCGCGAAAACTTTACAGTGATCGCACTCGGACTTGTCGCGCTGTTCATCCTTCTGCGCTGGGGCTTGCCTAAACTGATTCGGACGGTTCGCCGCAGAGCAAAGCTTGGAGCGAAGTCCGGGCTGCAGCTAAGAAAGGGTGAGACGCAATGAATACGTTAGTGATGATGCGCAAGGTGATGGCTCGTCCGTTTGATTTTTACGAAGATATTCAAATGCCGGGCGCCATTCGATGGTCTCATCCGCTGCTGATCGTAGCTTTGGCTTACGTCGTCCGGATGGTAGTCCTGTACGCTTCGGGCTTCGCCTTCCAAACCCGCGAGCCTTACGAAATTTCGGCGCTGCAGGAATTCATCTGGCTGGTCGTGCCGTTTGCGACGTGGTGCGTGGCGCATTGGGCGGTCAGCGCCATTCTCGACGGCGAAGGGAAATTCAAGGAGATCGTATACGGAAGCGCGTTTGCGCTCGTCCCTTATACCGTATTTATGATTCCGGTTACGCTCCTTACCCAGCTGATCGCCTTGGATGAAGCCGGAACGGTTACGGCGCTGACTTATGCGATTTACGCCTGGGTCGGATGGCTTCTGCTGCTGAAGGTGCAGATTTTGCACAACTTCAATTTGGCAAAAACGTTGTTCATCGTGGCGCTCAGCGTCATCGGCATGTTGATTATCTGGTTCGTAGGCGTGCTGCTGTACGGGTTGGCCAATCAATTTATTAACTTCTTTCTCGATATCGTGAAAGAACTGAGGATGCGAGCGTAGGAGGGCTATATGAGAAAACAGCGCACACGCAAATGGATTGCGATTTCGACGTTTCTGGTGCTGGCGGCCGCGTTGCTCATTCAGCAGCTGTTTCCCGCCGCCGGAGCCAGCGCGGAAGTGGCCAAGCAAGCGGAGGAGACGGCAGGCGGCGCGGCCGCCGAAGACGCCGCCGGGCAGAACGTGACGCCGGCGGACGGCGAAGCGGCCGAGGCGACGGAAGCCGCGGCGGAGGAGACGGCTCCCGGCGGCGGGGCCGATGCCGGCGCTCCCGACTCCGGTACCGAAGCCGGGGCGGCGGCCGGAGAGGCCGCGCCGGCAGAGGGCGAGGTTGCCATGTATCCGGTAACGGCGACAACGAAAGTGCTGGAGAATGCGTCGTATACGTTGTATATCGACGAAAAAACGGGCAACGTTCGTTTGGTCGGCAAGGCAACGGGCCGGGAGTGGCTCGGTTCGCCGATCGTGCCGCGCACGACGATGCCGAACAACAAGAAATTTATGGATTCGCCGGTCCATATCAGCTTTACGGAAGGCGCGGACATTACGACGACCTATTCCCTCAAGGAGCAGGAAACGACGTTCGACATCCGGAAGGAGCAGGACGCCGTCAGCCTCGATTTCAAATTCGGGCTGCAAGGGATCTCGTTTACGATGGAATACCGCTTGACGGATAACGGCCTGGAAGTCACGATTCCATACGACTCCATCAAGGAAGAAGGCAAGGGCAGGCTGATCGGCATCGAACCGCTTCCGTTTCTGAACGCGGCGGAGGAAACGGACGAAGGAGCGATGCTGCTGCCGGACGGATCGGGGGCTCTGCTTCACTTCCGCACCGACCATCCGATGTATTTGAAGGGGTATTCCGAATACATTTACGGGCCGGACTACTCCTACATTACCCATACGCATGACATGATCGATGCGTTTGGGGGCGGCAGACGCGCCATTACCCCTCGGCAATTTGCGACGATGCCGGTATTCGGCATGTACAGGAACGGCACCGGTACGCTGGGCATCGTGACGAAAGGCGAGTTTGACGCGAAAATTAACGGAACGCCTGCGGGCATTCGCGCCATTCCGCTGTACCGGAGCTCGGTCGAATTTATCTACCGCAAAAACGACGTTATATTTATCGGGTCTTCGGGCCAAATCCCGTACTACCAGGGCGCCAAGATCGAAGGCGACCGCCAAGTGCGGTACGTGCTCCTCGAAGGAGACAAGGCCGGATATGAAGGCATGGCCGAAGCTTACCGAAGTTACTTGACCGAGGAGCGGGGCATTCAGCCTGTGGCGGATCAGAATGCGGCGATGCAGGTGAAGTTGCTGGGAGGCATTCTGCGAGACGAAATTCTCGGCAGCACGTTCATTCGGATGACGACATTCGATCAGGCCAAAGCCATTATCGATGAGCTGAAGTCCAAAGGGATCGACCGGCTGGAGCTGACGTACGACGGCTGGAGCAAAAACGGCCTGTACGGCAATCAACCGGCCCATTTCCCGGCGGCCAAGCAGCTCGGCGGAAAGGACGGGCTGAAGGAGCTGGCGCAATATGCCGAAGAGCAAGGCGTCGGCTTGTACCTACGAACGAACTATGCCAAGGCTTATGAGGAGAGCGACGGCTTCAAAAAGAAAGTCGACGCGATCCGCGGCATGGACCGGGAAGTGCTGGAGGCGAACGGCTATTACTTGGCGACCCGCTGGCGCGACAACGACTACAAGTTTTATTACATGAAGCCGGAGCGCGTGTACGACAAACGAATCGCCAAGGAACGGGAACAATTTGCGAAGCTTGGCATCGACGGCGTTCAATTTCAATATTTGGGCGACTTGCTTTATTCCGACCAGGACCCGGACCGCAGCTTCAGCCGCGCCCAAACCGCTGAAGTATGGGTGAAGGCGCTTGACGACATGCGGGGAACCGTAGGCAAGTCGGCCGTCGATTACGGGTATGCGTATACGTTCGGTTCTGTGGACCGCATCGATAATGTGCCGCTTTCGCACAGCGGATATATTTATACCGACGAAGCCGTTCCATTTTATCAGTTGGTAGTGCACGGTCTCATTCCTTATTACGCCGGTCCATCGAATTTAAGAGAGGACCGCGATAGGGAAATGCTTCGGGCGATCGAATACGGGGCGATGCCAAGCTATGAGCTTACATTCGCTCCGACCAGCAAGCTGCAGCGCACGATGGAAACCCGCTTGTTCAGCTCCGAAGCCGGCATCTGGTCCGTAGCCGCCGCCGAAGAGTACAAGCGCGTCGGCGATTTGTTCCGGTCGATTGCCGGCCAGCAAATGACGGGACACGAGAAGCTGCAGGACGGCGTTTACCGTACGAGCTACGCCAACGGCGTTCAAGTTATCGTCAACTATAACGCAGTCGGCGTTCAGGCCGGCGGCGTGCAAGTAGCCGCAATGGACTTTGCGGTTGCAGGGAGGTGAGGCGCATCATGAAATTTCGAATCAACATGAGAATTAGGCATATCCTGGAGGGCTATTCGTTCATCGGGCTGTGGATTATCGGATTTTTCCTGTTTATGGCCGTCCCTCTCGGACGATCGCTCTACTTTTCCTTTCAGGATTTGAAGATGAGCAAGGACGGGCTGATCGCGGAATATGTCGGTACGCTGCATTTTCGCGGGGCGTTTACGGTAGACGTCAATTTCCTGCCGCTGCTGCGCGACACGATGGAAACGATGATTTCCCATGTGCCTCTCGTTCTCATTTTTGCCATGATCAGCGCGCTGCTGCTGAACCGGCACTCGCGGGGGAGAATGCTGTTTCGCGGCATCTTCTTCCTGCCGGTCATTATCGCTTCCGGCTCCATCTTGAAGAAATTGCTGGAGCAGGGCGCGGCGCAGCTGCCGATCTTTATGAACTACGATTTGTACAGCCAGCTCCAGCTGTTCATTCCGCCGGACGTCTTGATCAATTTGCTCGATTATTCCGATTCGCTGACGCTGGTCATGTGGGATGCGGGCGTACAGACGCTCATCTTCCTTGCGGGCTTGCAGACGATTTCGCCTCAGCTGTATGAAGCGGCCAAGTGCGACGGAGCGACCCGGTGGGAAAGCTTCTGGAAAATAACGTTCCCGATGATTATGCCCATGATCTTCGTCAATACGCTCTTTACGATGGTCAGCTCGTTCACGAAAGCGGACAACGGCGTCATGAACCATATTCGCACCGTCGTGTTCAGCCAGAACAATTACGGCTACGGTTCGGCGATGGGCTGGATTTATTTCATCATTATTTTCATTATGCTCGGCATCGTCTTTCTGCTGTTCCGCAAAAGCCTGGCATCCATGGAAGGAAGGGGTTGAGCGGAATGGAAAGCGCTCGATTGGATATTGTCAAACGCAAATTCGAAGATCGGCTGCAATCCGGCCTGAAGCATTCGGCGGCCAAGCGGTCCGGTGCAATCCTCAACAATGTCGTCTATTATTTCGTGTTGCTCAGCTTGTCGTTTGTCTTTCTGTACCCGCTGCTGTACATGGTGTCAAAGTCGCTGATGCAAAGCTGGGACGTCGCAGACGCCACGGTCCGCTGGGTGCCGACCAAGTTCAGCCTGTACAACTACGAAGTCGCGTTCGAGGCGATGAAATATTGGCAGGGCTTTATGAACAGTATTATTACGTCGTTCGGCAGCGCCGTGCTTCAAATCGTCAGCTGCTCGCTCATCGGCTACGGCTTTGCGCGGTACCGGTTCCCGGGCTACGGACTGTGGCTGGGGCTGGTCATCTTTACGTTCCTGGTGCCGCCGCAGACGATTGTCGTACCGCTGTACATGTTCTTCAGCGATTTGGGATGGATCAACACCCATTTGCCGTTTATCGTGCCGGCTGCGTTCGGCCACGGCTTGCAGGGAGCGCTGTTCGTGCTGATCTTCATCCAGTTTTACCGCAGGCTGCCCGGCGTGCTGGAAGAAGCGGCGCGCATTGACGGCGCGGGACATTTCCGAACCTATTGGCAGATCATGTTCCCGCTCGGGCGTCCGGCGATGCTGGTCGTCTTCCTGTTCTCGGTCGTCTGGCATTGGAACGACAACTTCCAGCCCAGCACGTACCTGCAGCTGCCGCCTTTCTACAATCTGGCGCAGCGGATGGCCGGCTTCTACGGACAGGCGGCGATGTCCGCCGAGCAAATGTCGCAATCGGTCAGCAGCGCCGACGCGATCGGCATGGCGCCTACGCTGATCAATCAAATTATGGCGGGCGTGGTGCTGTCCATCCTGCCAATTCTGCTCATGTATTTGTTCGTTCAGCGCTACTTCGTCGAGAGCGTCGAACGTTCCGGCATCGCCGGCGAATAAGGCTGTCGGCCTGATGCGCAATCCGAATTGCGCTCAGGCCGATGCCGTTTTATAGGGGGAAGTATGAATAAAAAGCTGTTGATAACGGTCGCGCTGGCCGTTTCGGTTTCATTGGGTGCATGCTCGAACGGTTCATCCAACGATCATTCGGCTTCCGTGCCGCCGGCATCGCCGTCTCCGGAGGCTCCATCGGGGGCGGCCGGGTCGTCCGGCTCCGGAAACGCCGCCGATGCGCCGCAGTCGACGCCGGCGCCGGCGGAAGACGGCGGTCCTGTATTTGCCGCTGCGGCGGTGCACGATCCGTCGGTTATACGGGTCGACGGCACGTATTACGTGTTCGGTTCCCATCTGCAGGCGGCTAAATCCGACGATTTGATGCAATGGACGCAAATCGCCTCCGGCGTTTACGACGGCAATCCGCTTATTCCGAACGTCAAGACCGAGATGGCCGAGGCGCTGGAGTGGGGGCAGACGGATACGTTCTGGGCCGGCGACGTGGTGCAATTGAAGGACGGGAAGTTTTATATGTATTACAGCGTGTGCAAGGGCGATTCGCCGCGGGCGGCGATCGGACTGGCCGTCTCCGATTCGGTCGAAGGACCGTACAAGGATCTGGGCATGTTTCTGAAGTCCGGCATGTGGGGGCAAAAGAGCGAGGACGGCACGATCTACGATCCGACCGTTCACCCGAACGCCATCGATCCGCATACGTTTTTTGACCAAGACGGCGTGTTGTGGATGGTGTACGGCTCGTATTCCGGCGGCATCTTCATACTGAAGATGGATCCGGAGACCGGCTTGCCTTACCCGGACCAAGGGTACGGCACCAAGCTGCTCGGAGCGAACCACAGCCGGATCGAAGGACCGTATATTTTGTACAGTCCCGATACGGACTACTATTATTTGTTTTTGTCCTATGGCGGCCTGGACGCGGTTGGAGGCTACAATATCCGCGTGGCGCGCTCCAAGCGGCCGGACGGTCCGTATGTGGATGCCGAAGGGCAAGAGATGATCGACGCCAAAGGACCGGCGGGCAGCTTCTTCGACGACAAGGCGATCGAGCCGTACGGCGTCAAGCTGATGGGCAATCATCTGTTCCAGCGGGGCGCCGGCGAAGCGGGCGGCGGCATCGGGTTCGGCTACGTATCGCCGGGCCACAATTCCGCTTATTACGATGCCGAGACGGGACGTTATTATTTGATTTTTCACACCCGGTTCCCGTACCGGGGAGAAACGTACGAAGTTCGCGTTCATCAAATGTTTATGAACGAAGACGGGTGGCCGATCGTGGCGCCGCACCGTTATACGCAGGAGGAGATCGGAGAATATGCGGCGGACGGCATTGCGGGCTCCTATAAGCTGGTCAATCACGGCAAGGAGATTTCGGCCGAGGTGAAGGAAGCTGTGGCGATCGAGCTCGAGGCGGACGGCCGGATTACCGGCGAAGCCGCCGGAGAGTGGAGACTGGTCGGGACGCATCAGGCGGAGCTGACGCTGGACGGCGAAGCTTACAAGGGCGTATTCCTGCGCCAGTGGGACGATATGGCGAAGCGGGACGTCATGGCGTTCACGGCATTGTCCGGGAACGGCACGGCGGTATGGGGAACCGAGGTCGTGCCGAAGCCGGAGTAGCCTTGACGGCTTCTCCGGCTGACCCGGTTGCTTCGATGCCTTGAACGCCCAAACGACCGGTGAGCAAGCAGCGTTGCGCTGACGGGGAGAAGGGCGCTTGGCAGCCATCTCGAAAGCTTGCTTTTCCGTATATTCGAACGCGGAATAGCAAGTTTTCTATATCGACAAGTAAGGTCAAGCTGCAACTTAATCCGATTTCGATTTCCCGGCTTCCAGCTTCAATACGGCATCGATAAAGTCGAGCACTTTATTGACATTGCAGGCGGACTCGAATTCCGGACCGCCGTGCCCGGCTCCTTCCAGCAGCTCCAGGCGCACCTTGTCCTTGCCGACCGCGGCGGCCAGCTTATCGTATATCCGCACCGATTGCCGATAAGGAATAAGCGGATCGCGAGTGCCGTGCTGGATAAGAAAAGGCGGCGCATGCTCGGATATGTAGGTCTCGGGATTGGCCGCTTTCACCAGTTCGGGCACTTCCGCAATCGGCGCCCCCAGCAGCAGCGATTCGGGGGAGTCGGGCGCATGATGAATTTGAAGGGGCGTAACTTCTCCTTCGAGAAACAGCTCATCCATCGTCAAAAAGTCGGTCGGCCCGAACCAGTCCACGACGGCCTGCACGCGGCTGTCGTACGCCGCCCAGCCCAAGCCGCCGTTTTCGAGCTGGCCGGAGTGGGCGGAGGTGCCTGCCAAGGCCGACAAATGCCCGCCGGCGGACCCTCCCCACAGCGCGATACGGCTGCCGTCCAGCGCGTAACGGCCGGCATGCGCTTTGACCCATCGAATGGCCGTTTTTACGTCATGGATTTGTGCCGGAAACCGGCTTTCCCCGCTTAATCGGTAATTGATGGACACGACCGCGTATTGACGGGCCAATCCTTCCAGCATCGGCTTCAACTGCATGTCGGTCTTGTCGCCGCCCATGAATGCGCCGCCGTGAACGGCCATAATGACCGGAAACGGTCCGTCGCCCGCATCGGGCAAGTAGATGTCCAGCTTTTGAGCCGGTGAGACGGAGGCATAAGCGAGATCGAGCCATTTGCGCTCAATATGACGGGTATCCGGCGTCGGGAATTGCCCTGCGCCGCGAGGCGCTTCGGGGTTGCGTTCCGTCATGTTATCGCGCTCCTTTCTCGTCCGTTGGTTCATGATCGCCGTTGCGGTCTGCGCCGTTGCGGTCTGCGCCGTTGCCATTGCTCGTGCTTTCGCCGACAGGTCGAGACTCATCCGAACCCTCGCCTGCATCGGCCGCTTCCGGCTGCGGCATTCTTTCCAGCAATCGATCCAAATCGTTTTTCAAATTTGTCATCAGCTCGCGAAATTGCGCCGCTTCGGCGGAATCGGGGAAGGCTCTTGCCGATTCGGACGCTTTGGCCATCGCGATCACCGCTTCCGACCATTCTTTCATCATCGCCTTCAGCAGATGTTTCCCGTGGCGGCCTCCATGCGGGCGATGGCGCCCGCGGCCCTTCCAGTGCGCCTCCCCGTCAGAGCCGGATTGCGTCTGCTCCCGCAAATAAGCCGCACCTTCCTCCGTCATCCGGTACAGCTTCTTGCCGTCCGCATCGGCGGACTCGATCAATCCCATATCTTCTAGCAGCTGCAGATTGGGATAGACGGAACCGGCGCTCGGCGAGTAGAGGCCGCCCGTCTTGTGCTCCATCGCCTTGATCAGCTGATAACCGTGCATCGGTTCCGCCGCCAGTAATTCCAGCAAAGCGAACTTGAACTTGCCCCGCTCAAAAAAACGTTTCCCTTCGCCTCGTCTACCTTGTCCGCCGCGCTGTCCGCCGTGACCGCCATGACGCTCATGACCTCCGTGACCGCCGTGACCACTATGATCGCCGTGATTGCCGTGACCGCCATGACCGCCGTGACCGCCATGACGCTCATAACCTCCGTGACCGCCTTGACCACTATGAACGCCGTGATCGCCGTGACCACCGTGACCGCCATGACCGCCGTGACGTTGCCGGACGAACGAAGCTTCAAACCGCTCATTAAGGCCCCATCGGCGACGCTCCATACGGTAACCGTGTCCATTACGATTGTAGTCTCTTCTCATCGTTGTTCACTCCTCATTACGATATATCGTTTTTATAAGAACATCATATAACGATATATCGTAATGAGTCAACGAATATTTATTAGAAGTATAAGCAGACGCAGCTGACGGTTCATTGCAGATCCGAATATCCTATCGTCCGGCTTAGACGAAATAGGCAAGTGGCAGCCCCGGATGATGAACGGGTTGTCTCCCAAAACCATAGATTTGGCCTCGGCAGCGTCGTATGAACGATTTATCGTTCAACTGCGGGCACATTGCCGCTTTGAAGAACGGATATGAACGATTTATCGTGCAAAACTATTGAACTCGCGGTTCTGCCGGGATGATATGAACGATCTTTCGTTCAAAACGATAGATTTAGCTTGCCGGCAGCGTCGTCATGAACGACTTTTCGTTCAAAACTATACCGTTGGCTGTTCTGGGGCACAATACGATAGAGGTGATCCAATAGGCGGAGTGAAATGGAAGCAGGCAGAATAAAAAAATAAGAGAGAAGCGGCTGTGTCTCCCGGCGTGAAATATGTTCAGTTAAAATGTTCGGTTAATATGTCAGTGAATAGGTTAGTAGTTAATATGTCAGTGAATAGGTTCAGATAATCAGTGAATAGGTTTAGTTAAAATTGTCGGGCCGTGCATGCGGAGGGGAGCGGAGCAGTTGAATGGAAGCTTCATTCTACAATGCGGACCGTCAAGGGGAAATCAGCCAATTCAGAAGCGGGGCGGACAGCAAGAGCCGCTCCTCATTCGGAAACCGCATGCGAAAAGAAGGGATCAATTCCTTCGCGGATACGGGTTCCGGACGGTCGATCCATCCCGCCATGCAGGCAATGGCTCCGATAAGCCGTTCCGGCTTGACGCCGGCGCTGCGCAACGAATCCAGCGTCAACGACTTGTCGCGTTTGGACAATCTTTCCCCGTCTTCGCCGGCGATGACCGGCACATGGGCGAAGGCCGGGGGAGTCAGGCCAAGAGCTTGATAGAGCGACAGCTGCCGGGGCGTGGAATCCAGCAAGTCGGCTCCGCGCAGCACGTCGGTAATGCCCATGGCGGCATCGTCCGCCACAACGGCCAACTGGTAACTGAACATCCCGTCTGCGCGCTTGACGACAAAATCGCCCAGCGCCTCGCCCGCAAACCGCCGTTGTCCCGCCACGGTATCGTCAAATCTCATTTCGTTTTCGGGCATGACAAATCGGAGCGACGGCTCTTTATGTTTGGCTTTGAGCTGCCGCTCTTCGGGCGTAAGAATTCGGCACAGGCCGGGGTAGGCCGGTCCTTCGGAGCTTAATCCATGAGGGGCGCTGCTGATGGCGGCCAGCTCCTTGCGGCTGCAGTAGCACGGGTACAGAAGGCCGGCTTTCTCCAATTTGCGCAGCGCATCTTCATAGAGCTCCTCTCTTAAGCTTTGCAGATAGGGAGCATAAGGACCGCCCACATCCGGGCCTTCGTCCCAATCGATGCCAAGCCACCGCAAATCGTCCATTTGCCGTTCCATATATTCGGGTCGGGAGCGGGGCTTGTCGATGTCCTCGATCCGCAGCACAAATAGCCCGCCTGCCTGCCGCATTTGAAGCCAAGCCGCGAGCGCGCTGAACGCGTTGCCGACATGCAGCAAACCCGAAGGCGTCGGCGCAAATCTTCCGCGTCGCATCGTCATCATTATCCCCCTCCCTTCCCGATATGCAAAAAAGAGCAGCTTCGCCGCTCTGCTCGTTGGATTGTGCCGGTTGTATGCCAGCCTAAGTTTTCGGTTAAAAGGTAAATGGCGGAGCCGACGGGATTCGAACCCGCGGTCTCCTGCGTGACAGGCAGGCATGTTAGGCCTCTACACCACGGCTCCGCATTGTGAAAGCATGTCTTTGAGACACAAGCAGTATCTTACCACGAAGCGGAATGGTTTGGCAAGTCTTCATTTTATTTTGCTCGTAAAAGGAAGGGACGCCCGATTCCCGGACAAGCCGGTTCGCAACCTTCGCCGCTATCCATTCGTCAGTTGTAACAATCGAGGGAATGAACAGAAGGGATGAGATTATGTTCGCTCAAAAATCGCGTTGGCTATTGGCCGCGCTTGCGGCTGCGGCCATATGGACTGCCGGTTGCGCTTCTCCAAATAACGGCGGCTCGTTGTTGTCCCCATCGGCGACGAACGGCAAGCCGGAAGCTGCGGCAAACGCCGGAAACCAGGAGAAGGAGACTTTGATGAAGGAAATTGCCGAAGGCGATTTTGTGTACCGATTGTATGCGGAACGCGAACGCTATAAGGAAGGCGAACAGCCGGCGTTTAAGGCAGAGCTGGAGTATGTCGGACTGGAAAGCTCCGTCACGATCGCCCATGCCGCGTCGCCGTTCTGGTTCTCCATTCTGGAATCTTCTGACCGATACCAATTTGTTTTTGCCATGGATCAGCCGTTGATCCGTACGACGTTGAAGCGGGGAGAACCGTTCCGGGAAACTTACGGGTTCGCGCATGCTCAAGTTAAAGAAAACGAAGACGATCTGTTTGGGCCGCCGGCCGACGTTCCGTTTCCGGAAGGAGTATACTTGATAGGAGGGGCTGCGGATTTCACACAATTGTCCAGTCCCGAAGACGACAGTGGGGAACGAATCAAATTTGGCATACAACCGAAAGAAGGCTTAACGATAACAGTAACCCCATAAAAAGTAACCCAATAAGCTGAAGAAGCGGAGCGATGCCTATGCAAGAAAAAGTCGGCGTGTGCGCCAATTGCGGCGTTGATATTTGGTGCCGGGGCGGATTTTTGCAAGGGGCGGTTCGGGAAGACGGCCGGCTCGTATGCCTTCGGTGCGAGGCAGACGATGAACGAAACGGCCGGTCTTCATCCCTTCCCCTGTCTCCTGAAGTATCGCCGCACCAGTCGTCCTCAAGAAATGAATGATCAGTCCGCATCAGTCCGTTGCCTCAAAAAGCCCGCAGTATCTTACGCCGCTCACTTGTCCCCGTATCCATGCACCCTCCGCATACACCGTTGGGCCCGGCGCGGCGGACGGCTCAAGGCCGGTCAACCGGCTTTGAGCGAAACCGGCCTTGAGCCAAACCGGCTTTGAGTCAAACCGGTCCTGAGTGAAACCGGCCCTGAGCCGAACAGGCCTTGAGCGAACCCGACCCTGACCGAACTTCCTTGAACCGAGTTGCCCTGAACCGATCCGGCTTCGATTTGAACCGTCATTAAGCCGTTGTCTTGAGCCGATCCGGTCAGGAGCCTTCCCCGGCAAGCGCCAGCAGCCTGCGGATGCTGGCCGCAATCCGATCCGGCGACAGCCGGTCCGCCGTCGCTTCCTTCCGGATTTGCTCGATCCGGTCCACCGCTTCCTGCCCTTCCGCGGTCAGCACTTTAATCTCCTCGCCCATCCATCTCTTGACGCTGTCGGCTGCCATGGACAAGTTGTCATGATTGCCCTTGTCCGTGCCGGTCATGCCGCCCAGTCCGTCATGCGGCGAATAACCTTTCCCGGATATGCCTTCGGTTGGGTCCAGCACCTTCCGCTGCACCTCGTCATATTGGGAGGAGGATGCCTCTCGCTTGGACGTCGCCAATACGACCGTATCGTCGAATACGAATACCTTGACGTTCGGTATTCCTTCGCTGCCCAGCCTGGATTCGAGCTGGGCGGAAAAACCGCCGGCATTCAGGCCGGAGCTGCCGATCCGGCTGTAGACGGATGTGCCCATTCCGTTCGAGGTGCCGCCGTGCCGGTTAGTCGTGCGCAGCTTCGGACCGTTTTCGCTGGGGATGACGTTCGGGTCCCGCTGCATATGGGCATGCTGCCTGTTCTCCGCTTCCATATTTCCATTGCGATCGTTTCCGTTCGCTCCGTTGTTATCGTTTCCGTTATTGGCGCAGCCCGTCAAAGCGATGGCCGAAGCTGCGGCGACGATCAGCAGTTTATTGCGAATTGCCATTGTCGTGTCCTCCATTCGTGGTTGGCTTGCCCAAGTTAGGATGGCCTTTTCCCGGAAATGAATATTCATGAGGAGTTGGAAAATAATAATCGGGAAACCAGCCATATCATGTTGAACGATTCGTGCATTTTCTAGTTCAACGTATATTGAAGCATGTCGGAGGTGCGTTACATGGATCGGGAATATATCAGCAATGCGGATAAAGACGGAGGCGGCGGAGCGGGAGGCGGCGAGGGCGAAGCGCCGCGCAAAGGCGGAACCGCCGTCGCAGGCGGCGCCCCGCGTAAAGTCGAGGCGGAAGACCGCTCCAGGCGACGGTTTCTCGTTCATACGGGTTATGCGCTTGGCGGCCTTGTCGTAGGCGGCGCGCTTGGCTCGCTGATCGCCAGAGGAGGCCAAGACAAGCCCGCGCCCGGAGCGCCTGCGGCGGATCAGGGAGAGACGGCGGCGGCCCCGAACTTTAACCGGGCGCTCATGTATTTTACCCAGGAGCAGTTCCAAATCGTCGACGGCGCGTGCGAGCGCATCTTTCCCGAAGACGAGAACGGCCCGGGCGCCAAGGCGCTTGGCGTCGCCTTTTTTATTGACCACCAGCTGGCGGGCGAGTGGGGCTTTAACGCTCGGGACTATATGTCGCCGCCCTTTTACACGGGCGAAAAAACGCAAGGGTATCAAGGCCGCTTGAAGCGAAGAGAACTATTCGACATCGGCATCCGGGAATTGGAAAACTACAGCCTGGCGCAATACCAGAAAGGCTTCGCGGAGCTGGAAGGCGCGCAGCAGGACGAAGTGCTGAAAGCGTTCGAGTCGGACGAGGTGCAGCTGACGACCATTTCGGCAAGCGGCTTTTTCAAGCTGCTGCGCAGCAGTACGCTGGAAGGCGTCTACAGCGACCCGCTTTACGGGGGCAATTCGAACATGGACGGGTGGCGGATGCGCGGATATCCCGGCAATCAGATGAGCTATACGAGCATAATCGAGCAGGACGAGTTTGCCCAAATGGAGCCGAGCAGTCTGCATGCCCATTTGGCTTCTCATTAATCGAGTCGGGAGGACATTATGGCCAGAACATTACCGAAAACGGATGTCGTTGTCGTCGGCGTCGGCTGGACCGGCGGCATCATAGCCGCCGAGCTGACCAGAAGCGGGCTGAACGTCGTCGGTCTCGAGCGCGGCAAGGAACGGAAGACGGAAGATTATTTCATGGTGCACGACGAGCTTCGTTACGCGCTTCGCTACGAGCTGATGCAGGATTTGTCCAAAGAAACGATTACGTTCCGCAGCAACGAAAATATCCGCGCCTTGCCGATGCGGCAATACGGCTCTTTTTTGATCGGGGACGGCCTGGGCGGCGCGGGCGTTCACTGGAATGGGCAAACGTACCGATTCCTGCCCTATGACTTTGAAATCCGGAGCAAAACGATCGAGCGGTACGGCAAAAACAAAATTCCGGCGGAAATGACGATACAGGATTGGGGCATTACGTACGACGAGCTGGAGCCTTATTACGACAAGTTCGAAAAGATGGCGGGCATATCGGGCGAGGAAAATCCGCTCGGCGGCAAACGGAGCAGCCCTTATCCGACTCCGCCGATGAAGTCGACGCCTTCGATCCGCATGTTTATGGACGCGGCCAAAAAGCTGAACCTCAATCCGTATATGATGCCGTCCGCCAACTTGTCCGAAAATTACACGAACCCGGACGGCATCGCGCGCGCGGCTTGCCAATATTGCGGTTATTGCGAACGGTTCGGCTGCGAATACGGCGCGAAGGCCGACCCGGTCGTTACCGTCATTCCGATCGCCAACCAGACGGGCAAATTCGAAATCCGGACGCATTCCAACGTTCGCCGCATTCTGCACAAGGGCGGCAAGGCAACGGGCGTCTTGTACGTGGACGTCACGACGGGCGAAGAAATTATCCAGCCCGCCGACATCGTGGTTGTCACAAGCTACGTGTTCAATAACGTGCGGCTGCTGCTCATGTCGGAGCTCGGGAAGCCGTACGATCCCGTGTCGGGAACGGGCGTTATCGGCAAAAATTACGCCTATCAGGTCATTAAAGGAAGTGCGGCGGGCTTCTTCGAGGACAAGCAGTTCAACACGTATGCGGGAGCCGGTTCGCTCGGCGCCACTATCGACGATTACAATGGCGACAACTTCGACCATTCGAACTTGAATTTCATTCACGGGGGAGTCATCGCCTTAACGCAGTCGGGAATGCGGCCGATTCAGAATAACCCGGTCCCTGCGGGAACGGCGACCTGGGGCAAGGAATTTAAGGCCAAATCGCTTCATTACGCGTACCGGACGCTGGCGATCGGGTCGCAAGGCTCGTCGATGTCGTTCAAGCATCATTTTCTCGATCTCGATCCGACCTACAAGGACGCGTACGGCGATCCGCTGCTGCGCATTACGTTCGACTTCGAGGATCAGGACCGGGAGATGGCTAAATTTCTGGCGGAACGGTGCTCGGAAATTATGAAGGAGATGGGCGCCTCCCATGTCGACTATTTGAAGGAGCTCGGGCCGTACGAGATTATGACCTACCAATCGACGCACAACACGGGCGGTGTCATTGTAGGCGCAGAGCCGGGCACGTCGGCGGTCAACACGTACAGCCAGATGTGGGATGCGGACAATGTCTTTGTCGTCGGCGCCAGCGCATTTCCGCAAAACGCCGGCTACAACCCGACCGCCACCGTCGGAGCGATGGCTTACCGGACGGCGGAAGGCATTTTGAAATACCGGGAAAAGGGCGGCATACTGGTGTAGGCGGCTTAAGCACGAGGGGAGTCCCGCAAGGTTCGGCAAACCTTGACGGAGCATCCCCTTTTTTGGTTTGCCCGCATTGACAAAAGGACGAACCGTTTATAGAATGGTTCAGGTGCGGCAAAGCCGCCTGACATCGAATGTAAAGGATTTTGGTCAAAGCCATGAGTTTTAAAGTGTTGGTTATCGGTTTATATATTATGTTGATCTATTGGCTGTCGCTTCATTTTGCGTTTTTGGACACGCTGTTTTTTCCGACTTTGGGCGCGTTCAGCTTTTTGTTTGTATCGCGTTCGTTCCGCTATGCGGAATTAAGCAAAATCACATGGGGCGCTTTCGTTTCTTCGATGGTCGGCACCGCTTTGTTTGCGGTATATCCCGGCTCCGTCTCGTTGTTGGCGAACGTGCTCATTACGATCTGGATGATTAACCGGTTCAAATGGAACGCTCCGCCGATTGTGGCGGTATCGCTTATTCCGTTTTTTTCGCAAACCGACCGTCTGTGGCTCATCCCGTTGTCCGTGTGCGCGGCCTTGCTTGGGCTGATCGCGTTTCTGTACGCGGCGGAGCGGTTAGAAAGGCGGTGGCCGCAGCTCGCGCCGGCATGGAAAACCCGATCGGCAGCAGAAGCGGACAAGCTGGACATTGCCGGTTAGCGTGGTCCGCCTATTCGAACGCTTTTGCAAGCTGAAGACGCCGGTCCCGCTCGAGCCAAACGACAAAAAGCTCTCCGCCCGTGGCAACGGGCAGAAGAGCTTTTATTTACATTACGCCTCCAACGGACGGCGTCATCCATTCGTTTACGCTTGTTGCCGTCTTTATAGGCCGGCGGGCGGCTAAGGCAGCTTTTTCAAATCGTCCTTTGCGTCGGCGAGGGCAGCGGAAGCGGGGGTTGGATCCTCTTCTACAATGCCTCTCGTCGAGCTGCGGAATTCGCGGAGCGTGTCGCCGAAGGCGCGTCCCAGCAGCGGGAGCTTGGCCGGACCGAATACGATCAGCGCGATCAGCAAAATAACAATTAACCCGGAAACGCCGATGTTGTTGAACATGCCATCATTCTCCTTTGCTCATGTAGTGGGGGAAGGAAGAGCGGGCGCCGGCTTGGCGAACCGCCGCGAAACCAGCAGGCTGATTTCGAACAGCAGCAGCAGCGGAATCGTGACGGACAAATGGGACACGAAGTCGGGCGGCGAAATGCAAGCTCCGACGACAGCCAGCCCGACATAGGCGTATTTGCGCGTCTGCTTGAGCCTGTCGGCCGTCAACAAACCCAGCCGCGTCAAAAACAAAATAACGAGCGGCATCTCGAAGGCGACGCCGAGCGGAAACAGCACGCTGAACAGAAACGTGAAATACCGGTCGATGCCGTACGTCTCCACCGCCCCGACGCTGTGGTTCATGTCGACCATAAACTGAAGCATCATCGGGAAGACGAGGAAATACCCGAACGCGATCCCGGCGGCAAACAGCAGGAAGGATAGCGGGACGTAAGCCAAAGCGCCCTTCGCTTCCGCGTCGGTCAAGCCGGGTCTGACGAATGCCCACACCTGATATAGGAGGACGGGAAGCGCCAGCAGCACCGCAAACAAAAAGGCGCAGCGCAAATAGACAAAGAGTCCGTCCGTAAAGGAGAACACGTTCCACTCCACGGACTCGGCGGACGGGGCGGATTTGATATAGCGCAGCAGATGCGGAGCGGCGTACATGCCTCCGCACATGGCTGCCATAAACCAGCCGCCGGCGACGATCAGCCGTTTGCGCAGCTCCGTCAAGTGGCGGATGAAATCCTCTTGCACGTTCACGTCAACGCCTCCTTCGGTTCAATCCCGCTCATGTTACAATTTCCCATTGCGTGTCTATAGGGTAACCGCCGTTCAGCCGCATTATTCATTCGCCGCCGCGGCATGGAAGGTGCCGGCGGCTTTCTCCGAATCCGCATAGAATGGAACCAATGGGGAATGGTAATAACAGATTTCTCAATTGAATTCAGGAGGGACATGCAATAATGAACGGCAAATGGATGCTGACGGCGGCGGCGCTGGCGTTAACGGCCGCCTTGGCCGCCTGCGGCGGCGGAAACGGCAATGGAGCGGAAACGGCGCCGCCCGCGGGCAATGCAGGCAATGGAGGCAACGGCAATGGCGGGGCGACGGTCGATACGGCGCAAGCGGAGTCGATTTACCAGAATAACTGCGTAGGCTGTCATGCAACCGACCTCGCCGGAGGGGTCGGCCCGAGTCTGCAGAAGGTCGGAGCCGAGATGTCGGCGGACGATATTCGAACGATTATCGCGAACGGCCAGAACGGCATGCCCGCCTTCAAAGACCGGCTGGCTAACGAGGATATCGACGCGCTGGCCGCTTGGCTGGCCACGATGAAATAACGAACGGATCGGAGCGGCGTCCGGGGAATTCCCGAGAGGCCGCTCTTTTGTTTACCGGACAAAGAGCGTAACGAAACTTTCGTATTGACCGATCCAATAACTTCGAGCTATAATGAAATGGGTTTCATGAAAGCCTTTACATAATTCGCGGGGGAGGGCAGGACGAAGATCTTTTGCTGCAGTTCATTATTTTCATTTTTATTCATGAAGGGGAGCGTGCTGAACCGTGAAACAGATCACAAAGAAGAAACCGATGTGGCTTATTTTATTGACGTCCGTCATGCTGTTTGTAACCGCATGCAGCGGCAACGGCGGCAACAGCGGCGGCAACGGCACTAAGCAGCCAACGCAATCGCCGGCCGCGACGGAGGAAGCGCCGGCTGCGACCGAAGCGCCGGCCGCCGATTTGGGCGGAAGAGAAATCCGCATTTCGCACTGGTGGGATGCAACGCCGGTCGGCGATTCCGAAGCGGATGAACTGGCCCGCGAACGAATTAAAGCCGTAGAGGAAAAATATAACGTCAAAATT
Source organism: uncultured Paenibacillus sp. (assembly GCA_937895345.1). Lineage (GTDB taxonomy): Bacteria > Bacillota > Bacilli > Paenibacillales > Paenibacillaceae > Pristimantibacillus. Next base: position 125,544 of record CALAWP010000058.1, read on the forward strand.
ACGTATGTAGATACCGAATATTGGTCCACGCCGGAAAAGCTGTCCTCTTCCGTCATGGCCAACGATCCGTTTGCGGAAATCGTCCGCCTGCCGGACGGCTTTATTTGGGGCTTGATGCAAGGCGGCTTCCTGACGCCGCTTGAGGATTACCTTCTTGATACGCGCATCGATCCGGACGTTGTCGAAGCGATGAAGTTCGGCGGCGACCATGTATTCGGACTGGAAAGCTGGTACAACCCGAACGACAGCGGCATGTACTACAACAAGCGCATCTTCAAGGAAGCCGGTCTGAAGGATCCTCAGCAGCTGATGGACGAGGACAACTGGAACTGGAACACGATGCTCGATGCGGCCAAGAAGCTGACCGTCGACAACAACGGCGACGGAAAACCCGATCAATACGGTCTGGCCGGCGCGCATTACATCTTCTCGGAGCTGCTGATCGCCAGCAACGGCGGACATATTTACAACGAGGCTACCCGGAAAGTAACCTTCGATTCTCCTGCTGCGATGGAAGCGCTTAATTTCCTTTACAGCCTGTACAACGAGCATAAGGTTATCAAAGAAAACGAAGGCAACGATTGGGAAGACCCGGCCAAATATTTTGCGGAAGGCACCATCGCCATGTATCCGGGCGGATTGTGGGAAATCGAGGGCCGCATTCAAGACAAGCTGAAGGACGAATGGGGCTATGTTTACTTCCCGAAAGGTCCTCAAGCGACGACTTACCTCGACCCGCTGGGCCAAACGGCGGCATACGTCATTCCTAAAGGCGTCAAGGATGCGGAAGTTATCGTAAAAATTTGGGAAGAGCTGCAAGACTTCGACAACTGGGAAGCCAATCGCCGTCTGTCGCTTGAAAACGTGCTGCCGGACGAAACGTCCCTGGCCAACGCCATGAACGACGATGGCAAAGTACAGCGCGTGTACGGCGGACGCTTCGGCGGCCTCGGCGTCAAGGATCAGCTCGATTCCATTACCTCACAGTTCATTAAAGGCGAAGTAACGCCATCTACAGGCGTCGCCCAAGTGATCGGCCAAGCGCAAGCGGCAGCCGAAAAGGTGCTGAGCGGCGAGCAGGACAAGGAAGAATAGAAGCTCAAGCAGCATAATCGAATGCGGCCTGCCCGGTTTTCCGATGAAGGAAGACCGGGCAGTTGCCCGCATGACAAGATTCCGCAAGTTTGCATAAGGGGGGGGCTAGATGAAAATCGCATTTTCCAGAACAACGATCGTCTGGGCGGTCGTCGTTGCCATGCTGGTCTCGATATTGGTGATCCCTGTTAACCGATCCGGCGCGACCGGCGCTCAAGCCGAGGCCAATCCGGAAGCCGACGCTTTGGCCGGCAGCGATTTGCCGGCGAGCGCATCGGCAAACAGCTATGAACAATATTTGAATCGGCATGCCAACGAGGACCGGCCCGACCGGGAAATCGTCATCCAAGGGGCGGACTACGCCGGCGCTTCCGGCATGAACCCGGAAATTATTCATCGGCTCGGCGAAGAGACGGGCGAATTTGTCAGGACGGAAGAGAGCGGATCGCTGGAGTGGGAAATCGACGTCCCCCAATCCGGTTTGTACCATATCGCTATCCGTTATTTTCCGATTGAAGGCAAAAGCTCCGCCATTGAAAGAGAGCTGCTGATCGACGGAGAGCTTCCGTTCGCCAGCGCCAGAAACCTTATTTTCCATCGCGTATGGACTAACGAACGAGAAGAAATCGAGCAAGACAACCGCGGCAACGAGCTGAGGCCGCGCCAAGTCGAAGCGCCCGCCTGGCAGGAAACGCTGCTGCGGGATACCGAGGGGTATTACGAAGAACCGTATATGTTTTATTTTTCCAAAGGCAAGCATAAGCTGACGCTGGTTTCTTCCCGGGAACCGATGGCCATCGATTATATCAAGCTGTTCCGTTACGACGCGCCACCCGCTTACGAGGAAGTGAAAGCCGGCTATGCGTCCATGGGCTATAAGGAAACGAGCGGGCAGCTGATCAAAGTGCAGGGCGAGCACGCAACCGTCAAGTCGTCGCCGACCCTTTATCCGATTACCGATCGTTCCAGTCCTTCCACGGAGCCGTACGACGTATCGAAAATCAGGATGAACACGATCGGGGGCAACAACTGGCGGGTGCCGGGCCAATGGATCGCCTGGGAGGTCGAGGTGCCGGAGGACGGCTTGTACCGCATTGCGATCAAAAACAGGCAGGATCTGCTGAGAGGCATTTATTCGACTCGCACGTTGTGGATCGACGGGGAAATTCCGTTTAAGGAAATGACGCAAATTCCGTTTTATTACGACTCGGACTGGCAGATGAATGTTTTGGGCAACGAGGATGAGCCCTATTTGTTTTATTTGACCAAAGGAAAACACGAGCTGAAGCTGGAGGTCAGCCTGGGGGCGATCGCGCCGCTCATTCGCCAAGTAGAGGCGAGCGTGCTTGAGATCAATGCCATGTATCGAAAAATCTTGATGATTACCGGTAACGTTCCGGATCCATACCGGGATTATCAATTAGATAAACAAATCCCCGACATGGTCGAGGTATTCCAGAAGCAAAGCGAAATTTTGTACGGCGTTTCGGAGGAGCTGCTTCGCCTGACGGGCGAGAAAAGCGACAAAACCGCCACGTTGAACAAGACGGCGTACCAGCTGGCGGATTTGGCGAAGAAGCCGGAGACGGTCCAGAAGCGGCTGTCGCAGTTCAAAATTAATGTGGGCAGCGTGGGAGCCTGGATTCTCGAGGTTCGGGAGCAGCCGCTCGAGATTGACTACATCGCGGTAGCTTCGCCCGACGTCAAGCTGCCGAAGGCGAACGCGTCCGCAGGCAAAAAGGTTTGGCATGAAGTATCGTCCTTCGTCTACTCCTTCTTTGTCGATTACGATACGATCGGCAGCGCTTCGGAAGACGACCAGTCCATTACGGTATGGATCGGGACGGGCCGCGACCAGGCTCAGGTGCTGAAGGCGATGATCGACGATACGTTTACGCCGCTTACCGGCATCGGGGTTAATTTGAAGCTGGTGGGGCAGGACGTGCTGCTGCGCGCGTCATTGGCGGGAGAAGGTCCCGACGTGGCGATGCAGGTGGCGAACGACGTGCCGGTCAACTTCGGCATGCGGAATGCGGCGGAAGATTTGTCGAAGTTCCCGGGCTACGAAACGGTCGTGCAGCAGTTCCGCGACAGCGCGCTCGTTCCGTACCGCTTCGAGGATCAGGTGTTTGCGCTGCCGGAGCAGCAAATATTCAACATGCTCTTCTACCGGAAAGACATTCTCGAGGAGCTTGGTCTGGAGCCGCCGCAGACATGGGACGACGTATACGCGATGATTCCCGTGCTGCAAAAGCATCATATGGATTTCGCGCTTCCGATCGCCCAGACGACGGGCGTGCCGGTGCTCGAGGCGAACCGCGCCTACGCCATGCTGCTGTATCAGATGGACGGAGCCTTTTACTTGAACAACGGGGCCAAGAGCGGTCTGGATACGGAAGTCGGCTTGACGGCATTCAAAAAATGGACCGACTTTTATACAAGCTACAAGCTTCCGCTGATCTTCGATTTCCCGATGCGGTTCCGGACGGGAGAAATGCCGGTCGGCATCCAGGATTATACGTTCTACAACTATTTGACCGTATCCGCGCCGGAAATTAAAGGGCTGTGGGAGTTCATCCCGGTTCCGGGCCTGGAGCAGCCGGACGGCACGATTCGCCGGGACGTGGCAAGCAGCGGAACGGCGGTCATTATGCTCAAGCAGGCCAAAAACAAAGACGCCGCCTGGGAGTTTATGAAATGGTGGGTCGGCAAGGATGCGCAAGTACGGTTCGGCCGGGAAATGGAAGGGCTGATGGGCGCCGCGGCGCGTTATCCGACGGCCAACATCGAAGCGCTCCAGGAGCTGCCGTGGCCGGCGCGCGATTACCGCAATCTCGAGGAGCAATGGCAATGGGTGCAGGGCGTGCCGGAGGTGCCGGGCGGATATTTCACCGGAAGGCATCTGGACAACGCGCTGCGGGAGGTTATCAACAACGGCACGAATGCGGCCGACGCGCTGTACGACTACGTGCAGGAGATCGATTATGAAATTGCGGAAAAACGAGACGAGTTCAATTTGGATTGAAGGGACTAGGGAGGGACTCTTTTGCAGAAAACGAAAATTGCGGCCGAAGTCATGATGCAGCCGAAGGGCGGCCCTGCCGGCCTGCAGGGGAAGTGGGAGCTGTTCGTCAAGGATATGAAGCGGGATAAAAATCTGTATGTCCTGCTGGCTCCTTACATGTTGCTGTTTCTGTTATTTACCGTGCTCCCGGTCATCATTTCGATCTTCTTCAGCTTCACCTATTTCAACATGCTGGAATTTCCGACCTGGGTCGGCTGGGACAACTATGCGAAGCTGCTTTGGAACGACGACGTTTTTTTGATCGGCCTTAAAAATACGCTTATATTTGCGGTCATTACCGGACCGGTCAGCTACATCGCCTGTTTCGTGTTCGCTTGGCTGATCAACGAGCTGAATCCGAAGGTCAGAGCTTTTATGACGCTTGTCTTTTTTGCCCCTTCGATTTCGGGCAACGTGTTTTTTATTTGGCAAATTATTTTTTCCAGCGACTCGTACGGCATTATGAACGGCTTCCTGATGAAGATCGGGATTATCTACGAGCCGATCCAATGGCTGCAGGATCCGCAGTATATGATGGCGATCATTATCGTCGTCCAGCTGTGGCTCAGTCTCGGAACCAGCTTTCTGGCATTTATCGCCGGCTTGCAGACGGTGGACCGCACCCTGTACGAGGCGGGCGCGGTGGACGGCGTCCGGAACCGCTGGCAGGAGCTCTGGTTCATTACGCTTCCTTCGATGCGGCCGCAGCTCATGTTCGGCGCAGTCATTCAGATTACGTCATCTCTGGCCGTGGCGGACGTCGCCATGGCGCTGGCGGGCTTTCCGAGCGTGCAGTACGGCGCCCACACGATCGTTACGCATCTGGTCGATTACGGCACGATCCGCTTCGAGATGGGCTACGCCTCGGCTATTGCGACCGTTCTGTTCGTGCTGATGCTAGGGTCCAATCTGATCGTTCAAAAGTTGCTGAAGAGGGTGGGGGAATAGCTCGATGAAGCTGGCCATACGTCTCAAACGAAGAGTGAACCGGTCCTGGCAGGTCGACCTTATGCTGTTTCTTGTACTCGGCGTGTTCGGCGCTTTTATGGCGGTTCCGTTAATTTACGTCATCAACAACGCCTTCAAGCCGCTTGACGAGCTGTTCATTTTCCCGCCTACGCTGTTTGTGCGAAATGCGACGCTCGAAAATTTCGCGGATTTGTTTCAGGTGATGAAAAATTCATGGGTGCCGTTTTCGCGGTATATATTCAACACGGTCTTTATTACGGCGGCCGGCACGGCGGGACATATTTTGCTGGCGTCCGCGGCGGCGTATCCGCTGGCCAAGCACAAGTTTCGCGGCCATAAGCTGCTGTTTACGGTTATCGTCCTGTCGCTTATGTTCTCGCCGCACGTTACGGCGATTCCGAACTACATGATCATGTCTACGATCGGATGGATCGACTCTTATCAAGCCGTCATTATCCCGGCGTTTGCGTATCCGCTCGGCCTCTACCTGATGAAGCAGTTCATGGAGCAAATTCCGGATGCGCTGGTGGAAGCGGCGAAGATCGACGGCGCAAGCGAATATCGGATTTTCTGGCAAATCGTCATGCCGCTCGTCAAGCCGGCATGGCTGACGCTTCTTATTCTTATGATGCAAATGCTCTGGGGCACGGACGGGGGCAGCTTCATTTACAGCGAGCAGCTCAAGACGATGCACTATGCGATGGGGCAGATCATTCAGGGCGGCATCGCCCGCGCCGGGGTCGGCGCGGCGGTAGCGGTCATCATGATGTCCGTGCCGATCGTCACGTTCGTGCTGTCGCAAAGCAACGTGATTCAAACAATGGCTTCGTCCGGCATGAAGGACTAAAGCGATGGAGGCGAACAGGGGTTGAAAATAAAGCTATCGATTCTGATCCTGACGGTTGCGGCGATGTTCATCGGCATCCATCCGAAGCCGGCCCACGCGACGCCTTACGAAGGATACACCTATTCGTATTGGGGAGAGGCCGTTCGCTCGCCGATCGCCTATCTGCCCGCGCGTACCGTAACGGGGCAGGAAATCGGCACAGGCTCCTGGGCGGCGCCAAACGATATGTTTGCAGCGCCGAACGGCCATCTGTACGTGCTCGACTCCGGCAACGGACGGATCGTCGTGCTGAACCGCGATTTGCAGGCGGTTCGGCAAATTCAAGGGTTTCAAAATAACGGCAGCGAGGACGGGTTCAAAAATCCCGAAGGCATCTTCGTCACGGCGGCGGGCCATATTTACGTCGCGGATACCGAGAACCGGCGCATCGTCGAGCTGGACGACAGCGGGGCGTTCGTACGGGAAATCGGGGCTCCGAAATCGGAGGTCATCAGCGACAGCTTTGAATATTTTCCGCGCAAGGTGATCGTCGACAAGGCGGGACGCATTTATGTGGTGGCCCGGGGCGTCTACGAAGGCATTATCGAGTTTGACAGCGACGGAAAGTTCACCGGGTTTATGGGAACGAACCGGGTGCAATTCGATCCGGTCGATCTGTTCTGGAAGACGGTGTCGACGAAGGAGCAGCGGGAAAAGCTGATCCGCTTCGTTCCGATCGAATTCAACAACGTCGATCTCGACCCGGACGGCTTCATCTATACGACGACGGCCGAAAAAAGATCGACGGCTCCCGTCAAGCGCCTCAATCCATCCGGGATCGACGTGCTTCGCGTCAACGGGACGATCGGTCCGGTGGGCGATTTGAGCCGGGAACGGTCGGCGTTCATCGACATCGACGTCAGCGGCAGCGGCGTATACCGGACGCTCGATTCGACCAGGGGACGCATCTTTACCTATAACGAGGACGGCAATCTGCTGTACGTAATCGGTCAATTGGGCAACCAGCGGGGCACGTTCAAAAATCCGGTCGCGGTCGAGAGCTTCGACAACCGGATCTACGTATTGGACCGCGATTTGGGCAGAATTACGGAATTTGCCGCCACCGAGTTCGGCAAGCTGGTCAACGAAGCGAACGGTTTGTACAGCGCGGGCAAGCACGACGATGCGGCTAAGCTGTGGGAAGAAGTGCTTCGGCTGGACGCGAACTACGAGATGGCGTATATCGGAATCGGCAAATCGCTGCTTCGCAAGGGCGACTACAAGCAAGCCATGAATTATTTGAAGCTGGGCAACGACCGGGAGTATTACTCCAAAGCGTTGACGAAATACCGCAGGGAATATATGCGCGACAACTTCGGAACGTTTATGACGATTGCCATTGGGCTGCTGCTGGCGATTATGGTGCTTCGCCGGGTCGTGAAGATGAGGAAAGGGGGCATGGAACAGAATGCGGTTTCTTAAAGAGCTGCGTTATTCGCTGCACGTAGCTATCCATCCCTTTGACGGGTTTTGGGACCTGAAGTACGAGAACAAAGGCAAGCTTCGGGTCGCGCTGTTCATGCTGCTGGCGGTAACCGTCACGATGATCCTGAACCGGCAGTTCGCCGGTTATGTCGTCAATTACAATCATCCGCTGGAATTGAACAGCATCGACGAGCTGAAATATATCGTCCTGCCGTTTCTGCTCTGGTGCATCGCGAACTGGTCGCTGACGACGCTGATGGACGGGGAAGGGAAATTCAGCGAGATCGTAATGGCCACGGGATATGCGATGCTTCCTCTTGTATTGGTTTATTTGCCCAATACGCTGTTCAGCAATTTCATTACGCTGCGCGAATCGTCGTTTTATTATTTGCTGGAATCGGTAGCGGCGCTCTGGTTTTTATGGCTGCTGTTCATCGGCACGATGACGGTGCATCAATATACGGTAACGAAGACGATTGTGACGATGCTGCTGACCGTCGTGGTGATGGGCGTCATTATTTTCTTGGGACTGCTTTTCTTCAGTTTGATCCAGCAAATTGTAAGTTTCGGCTACACGATTTATCAGGAGCTTTCATTGCGAGCATGAGAAAGGGGGCCTAGCGGTGAAAAGAAGGCTTACGATCATCTTGTCTGCGGCCATAGCGGGCTGCCTGCTTATATCCCAGGGCGCCGGCATGTTGAGGCCGGAAGCGACCGGGACGATTTACGCGTCCGAACCGTCATCCGCGCCGGAACAGGAGACGGCGGCGGAAGAGACGGGCGCAGCGGAGGCGCCGCCGGTCGACGAAGCTGCGGACGGAACCGACACGGAAACGGCGGAGGAGGCCGAACCGGCCGGCGAACAGCCGGACGGTCAGAGCCCGGCGTCCGCGATCGGTGACGAAGAGGTTCTGGCCTCCATGGATTTGGCGGCCGACAACGAGTTTTTGGAACTGTACGTTCATCCGGAAACGACGGAAATCGCGGTTCGGGACAAGCGCAGCCAAGCGGTCTGGTATTCCAATCCGCCGAGCCGCGAGGACGACGCCGTCGCGACCGGCTACAACAAGTCGAAGCTGAACGTGCAATTCGAGATCGCTTATTTCGATAAAGCGGGCAATTCGTTGAAGTACGACAGCTATACCCACAGCGTTCAGAACGGCCAGTTTGTCGTCGAGAAGACCGACGGCGGCGTCAAGATCGTTTATACGCTGGGAGAAGTCCAAAGCGACATCGACGCGATTCCCAAATATATTAGCGAGGAAAGGTTTCAAACGCTTATCCTCGACAAAATCCCGGATGAAACGGAGAGACGGGAAGTCGAAAGGCGATTCAGGCACGACGAGGAAAACGGGCGCTACGAAAGAAGGGACTCCTCGCTGAAGGGCGTCGGCCTGAAAAAGGTGACCGGCATATTCGAAGCGATCGGCTACGACGAGGAGCAAATCGCCATCGACAAGGCCGCTTACGGTGAAGACGCCGGGGGCGGATCCAATGTTCAAATTCCGCTTCAATACCGGCTTGACGGGCAATATTTAACGGTGGAGATCGCTGCCGGAGAGATCGAATATCCGGATATGATGAAGCTTCAAACGATCAGTCTGCTGCCGTTTTTCGGCGCCAGCGGCACTTCGGACGAAGGGTATACGTTCGTGCCGGACGGCTCGGGGTCGCTCATTCATTTCAACAACGGCAAGACGTACGCCGCTCCTTACCGGACTTCGGTGTACGGCTCCGATTTGGCAATCAGCCAATTGATGAAAATACAGAAGGAAGAAACAGCGCGCCTTCCCGTATTCGGGATGAAATACGAGGACCGGGGATTCGTCGCCATTATCGAGAAAGGCGATGCGGTCGCCTCGATCGAAGCGGATATAAGCGGCAGGCTGAACGAATACAACACCGTTTATTCCAGCTATGCCATTCATAACCTGGAGGAAGTGACGCTGACGAACGGATGGCGCTCGAGCACAGTCAAGAAATTTCAGTCGGAGCCGTTCCAGGGCGACATCTCCGTTCGCTACGGATTTCTCGCCGAGGAAGAAGCGAGCTACTCCGGAATGGCTGCCCGCTACCGCGATTATTTGATTGAAACGACGGGCCTGACGCGGCTGGCGGACGAAACCGGCGTGCCGTTCTATGTCGAACTGATCGGCGGCATACCGAAAAAGAAGTTTTTCCTCGGCATTCCGTACAATTCTTACGAGCCGCTGACGACCTTCGAACAGGCCGAAGCGATGCTCGGACAGATGCGGGATATGGGCATCGGCAATATCCAGCTGCGCTATACGGGCTGGTTCAACGGCGGCGTCAATCACGACCTGCCGAAATCCGTCTCCGTGGACAAGAAGCTTGGCGGCGCCAAAGGTTTGAACGGCCTGAAGGCTTACGCAAGCGAGAACGGCATCGGACTGTATACCGATGCGTCGTTTCTGGAGGTCGCTCCGCAAGCGGACGGATTCAAACGCTCGAAGCAGGCGTCCCGCCTGATTACGGGCAAGCTCGCGCAAATTTATCCTTACCGCGCGTCCGACTTCAGGCAGGAAGACGAAGCGGCGCCGGGTTACGTGCTTAGTCCGAAAGCGCTGCCGGGCGTTGTGGACGGCTTCCTGAAAGACTACAACAAGCTGCAGCTGTCCGGGTTGTCCTTGCGCGATCTGGCCGACAAGCTGAATTCCGATTTCAACCGGGAGAACGTCATCGACCGCGAGGAAGCGAAAGCGATCGCGGTGGAGCAGCTGAAACGAATGAACGAGGCGGCGGGAGATATGCTGGTTGAAGGCGGCAACGCCTACGCGATCCCTTATGCGCGGCATATCGTGGAGGCTCCGATGGAAAGCAGCGGCTTTAACATTACCGACGAAACGGTGCCGTTTTTCCAGCTGGTCTTCCACGGATACGTGCAATACGCCGGAGGCGCCTGGAATATGGCGAGCGACCAGGATGCGACGCACAACTTCCTGAAGGCGCTCGAAACGGGCTCCGGGTTGAATTACACCTGGTTCTACGCCGACTCCTCCGCCATCAAGATGACGGATTTCGATGATTTGTATTCCGCCGATTACCGGCGTTGGATCGACGAGGCGTCGCAAAGATACGGCGAGCTGAACGACGTGCTTGGCGGAGTGCAGTCCCAGACGATCAAGGAGCATCGAAAGCTGGCAGAAGGCGTCTACCAGACGACGTATGAGCAAGGACTGACGATTATCGTCAACTACAACGATGCGCCGGCGAGCGTAAACGGCGTAACGGTCGGCGCGAAGGATTATTGGGCAGGAGGTGAAGAGCGGCCATGAGGTTCAGGAAGCTTTCGCTGGAGCAAAAAAACAGATATTACGGCCTTTATTTCATCCTTCCCTGGTTTGCGGGCTTCTTGTTCCTGTTCGTTGGTCCGCTGCTGGCTTCGTTCAGGTACAGCCTGAGCAATCTGCAGGTTACGAACGACGGATTCAGCCTCGACTTTATCGGTTTCGCCAACTACCGGGAAGCCTTGCTGTCGCATGAATCGTACGTACGGATCTTGACGGAATCGGTCATCGACATTTTGATCAACACGCCGCTCATTATTATTTTCAGCTTGTTTTTTGCGGTGCTGCTCAATCAGCGGTTTCGCGGACGGGTATTGGCCCGTGCGATCTTTTTCCTGCCGGTCATATTGGCCTCCGGGATTATCGCCAGCATCGAGAGCGGCGACCTGATGCAGTCCGTCGTCCGAAGCGCGAACGATACGACCGGCGGCGGGCTGTCCGTGATGAAAAACCTGGAGCTGACTGTCATGCTGATCGAATCGGGCATGAGCATCACCTTCGTGGAATATTTGACCGGGGCCGTCAGCCGCATCTATGAAATCGTCAGCCAGTCTGGCGTTCAGATTCTCATTTTCCTGGCAGGCTTGCAGTCGATTTCCCCTTCCTTGTACGAGGCGGCCAAGATCGAAGGCTCGACCGGCTACGAGGCGTTCTGGAAAATTACGTTCCCGATGATCAGTCCGCTTATATTGACGAATCTGGTCTACACGATCATCGACAGCTTTATTAGCGACGAGACGAGCAGGCTGGTGGTCGATACGGCATTCAAGAGCTTCAACTTCGGCCTGAGCGCGGCCATGGCGTGGATGTATTTTGCAGTTATCGCGCTTGTGCTCTGGGTGACGACGGCTGTCGTGTCGCGCAAAGTCTTTTATCAGGATTAGAGTCAACGCTTACGAAGTATGTTTGCTTCGCAAACATTTGAGGAGGAGTCGCATGAAGACGGAAACCGCAGTGAAGGAGCGGTCGGCTAGAGAAACCCGGCTGCAGCGGATGGCGTCCGCCGTCTATTGGGTCGAATTTGCGAAAAAATGGCTGTGGACCATCGTGCGGTTCGTGCTTATTTTCGGCATTTCGTTCGTGATCGTCTACCCGATTTTGCTGAAGCTGTCGATCGCGTTCAAAAGCATGGAAGACTTGTACGACTCGACGGTCATCTGGATCCCGCAAAATATTACGCTTCACAATTTCAAGCTCGTATTCGAGGCGATGAACTATCCGAGCGTGCTGATGAACACGCTGCTGCTGTCGTCGGCGGTCATGGTTTTGCAGACGATCACGTGCGTGCTGGCCGGATACGGCTTTGCAAGGATTAAATTCAGAGGAAGCGGACTATTGTTTGCAGGCGTTATTTTTACCATTTTGGTGCCGGCCAATACGATCATGATTCCGCTGTACCTGCATTTCAAAAACTTCGACGTGTTCGGTCTGATCGAGCTGTTCCGGGGCGAACCCGTCAACCTGATCAACACTTACTGGCCGTTTATCATTTCGGCGGCGCTCGGCATGGGCGTGAAAACCGGCTTGTATGTCTATATTTTCCGCCAGTTTTTCAAAGGGATTCCGCGCGAGATCGAAGAAGCGGCTTACGTAGACGGCGCCGGTTATTTCGCCACCTTCCGCAAAATCATTTTGCCCAATGCGGTCCCTTCAATGGTGACGGTCATGCTGTTTTCGTTCGTCTGGCAATGGAACGATTCGTTCTTTACGAATATGTACCTGAACGAGCCGAAGGTCATGTCTTCGATGATGGCTTCTTCCGGTTATGCGATTGCGACGCATCTCAGCGGAGGAGGACAAGCGGAGATCGCATCCTACGTCCAGGATCCGTTCTTCATGTCCATGATGATGAACACGAGCGTGCTGATGGCGATTTTGCCGCTCATTATTTTGTACGTGTTTGTGCAAAGGCATTTTGTGGAGAGCGTCGAACGTTCCGGACTTGTCGGTTAAGGAGAGCGGGATGAACAGAAAAAGGAAAGTACTGCTGCCGATTGCGGCAATCATTGTGGCGTTTGTTTTGGCGATTGCGCTGTACCGCGGATTCTCGTCCAACAGCACCAATGACATCAACAGTCCCAAAGAGGAGGAAGAGCCCGTGCAAACGATGAAACCGCCGGACTATCGGGTGTCGGTCGACGCGGCGGTGCGCTATCAAACGATCGACAATTTCGGCGCATCCGACGCCTGGTCGATGGACCCGATCGGCAAGCATTGGACGGAAGACAATAAAAACCGCGTGGCGGATTTGCTTTTTTCAAGAGAGAAAGGAATCGGACTGTCGGCCTGGCGCTTCAATATCGGCGCCGGTTCGACGGAAACGGACCAGTCGATCATTCCCGACCCGTGGCGGCGGGCGGAAGCGTTCAAAATGTCGGAGGACGGCGAATACGATTGGAGCAAGCAGGCGGGGCAGCAATGGTTCCTGCAGGCGGCCAAGGATCGCGGCGTCGACACGCTGATCGCTTTCGTGAACAGCCCGCCGGTCTGGATGACGAAAAACGGGCACGGGCAGCCGGACCCGGACGTCGGCTCCACCAATCTGAAGGAAGGCTACGAGGATGAGTTTGCGGCGTTTCTGGTGGATGTGCTGGAGCGTTTCAAGCAGGAAGGGCTGGAGTTCGACTACATCAGCCCGATCAACGAGCCGACCTGGGATTGGAACCGGGCGCATCAGGAAGGCAACCGCTACAACAACGACGATTTGAAGCGGGTAATTCTGGAGCTGTACCGGCAGCTGAAGGCGAGCGGTCTGGACGCGCAAATCAGCGCGCCGGACGGCGTGGAAATTACGGCGCTGCTCGACGACGAATATTACCGGATGTTTGCGGGCGGCGGCCAATACGAGGGCGGCGCCAACAAGCTGGGCACGGGCAAATACCGGGAATATATCAAGGACTTGCTCGGCGATCCCGAGCTGAAGGAAGCGGTCGGCAACAAAATCGCCTCGCATTCCTATTGGTCCGATTACAGCAATCCGGGCGACGACCGGCTAGGCAAGCTGCGGGAATTGCTCGACCAAAATTTGAAGAGCTACGACCCGGAGGCCAAATATTGGGTGACGGAATATTGCATTCTGGGCGACTACGGCCCCGGCCGCGATCTTGGCATCGAGCCGGCTCTGCACGTGGCGCGAACGATCCATTTCGATTTGACGGAAGCGAACGCGGCGGCATGGCAGTGGTGGACCGCCGTTTCCAAGGTCGACTATAAGGACGGGTTGATCTATACCGACTACCAGAGGGAAGGCGACGAGCAGAACATTCTTACCTCCAAAATTTTGTGGACGCTCGGCAACTACAGCAAATTCATCCGTCCCGGCGCGGAGCGCGTTTCGCTTGCCGGGCTTGACGAACGGGCGCGGAGCGGACTGCTCGGCTCGGCTTACGTCCATGAAGGGGAAGGCACCGTCACGGTCGTCTTCGTCAACGACGGCGACACCCGGAAGCAGGTCAGTCTTTCGCTGAACGGCGTGAACCTGCAGCCGGCAACGGCTTTGAGCATGTACGTCACGTCGGGCGACCGCGATCTCGCGCGGGCCGAGGATGTTCCGGTGAACGGAGACGGAACGTTCGAGGCGGTCATTCCGCCGCGGTCCATCGTTACGCTGACGACCGAAGGGAACGGCACGGTGACCTTCGCCGATGCAGCCGACGCCGATGCGGCCGTCGCTGAAACCGGCGGAGCTTCGGAAACGCCGGATGCGCCGGGAAGCGGCGCATCCGGGCAGGCGTCGAGCGGCGACGGGGGGTATGCCGGCTATCTGTTCGCCTACTTTACGGGCGAAGGGACGCCGGACGGCGAGCAAATTTATTTTGCGCTGAGCGAAGGGAACGATCCGCTGCGCTGGCGGGAGCTGAATGGAGGAAAGCCGGTCATCGTGTCCGAAATGGGCGAGAAGGGGCTGCGCGATCCGTTCATTATCCGGTCGCCCGACGGCGGCAAGTTTTATATGATCGCCACCGACCTGAAAATTCACGGGGACGGGAACTGGGGACGCGCCCATACGCATGGGAGCCGCTCCATCATGGTGTGGGAGTCTGACGACCTCGTCAACTGGTCGGAGCAGCGGATGGTCGAGGTGTCTCCGAAGGAAGCGGGCAACACGTGGGCTCCGGAAGCCTTTTACGATGAAGCATCCGGCGAATATGTCGTTTTCTGGGCTTCCAGGCTGTTCGCCGACGAAAGCCGCGAAGGGGATGCGTACCAAAAAATCATGTACAGCAAAACCCGGGATTTCCGCACGTTTACGGAGCCGCAGGTGTACATGGATTACGGCTATTCCATCATCGACACGACGATGATCGCCCATAACGGGCGTCTGTACCGGTTCACGAAGGACGAGCGGGATTTCAGCCCGATGACGCTGTACGGAAAGACGATTTTCCAGGAAGCGTCGGATGGCGTGTTCGGTTCCGAGTTCGAGATGATTAAGCAGGGCGTTCAAGGCATCCGGGGCGTCGAAGGGCCGACCGTATTCAAATCCAACACGGAAGACAAATGGTATTTGTTCGTGGACGAATTCGGCGGCAGAGGCTACATTCCGCTGGAGACGACGGACCTGGACTCGGGCGAGTGGCAAGTATCCGCCGAGTACAGCCTGCCGCGCAGCCCGCGCCACGGAACGGTCATCCCGGTGACGCAGGCCGAATACGGCGCGCTGTCCGCGAAATACGGCGCGGAGAGGTAGCGCCGCCCGTGTGCAGCGCGAGCCGGCGGAGTGCGCGCGGCGCGCGGCCAGCGGAGCGCGTGCGCGACGCAGGGGCAGCGGCATGAGCAAGCTGCGCCTATGGGCGAGCTCTAAGTAACAAAATCAGCATTGCAGAGTTCCTCTCCAGCCGTCGGCCGTGCTCTAAGTAACAATTTTCGTTCAAGTTCATATGGTTGACCTGTTGGCCTCTGTCTGTCCTTGTCACGTACGCAAGAGCGAGAGATGAATCTCCAAGCAATATTCAGAACAATACGGGCAGTTTCTCACTGAGTAATGGATCGATACTCCTTGAGAAACTGCCCGTTTTACCGTTTAAATCAGTTCCGATTGTTTCAGAAGCCGCTCGATCATGACGGCAGCTTCGGCTCTTGTTATCATTTCCCGGGGAGCGAGCATGTTGCCGCTTCTTCCCGTAACAATGCCGGCTTGAACGCATTCGGCAACGCTGCTAAGCGCCCATTCGGACACGTTGGTCAAATCGCTACGGGAACGAAGCGCTGCATCCCAAGGTTGGAATGGAAGTTTAGATTTCAGACCGGTAATTTCCATTGCCCTGGAAAGGATGACCATCGCTTGCTCCCGCGTAATCGTTTCATTCGGACGGAACGTACCGTCTTCAAAGCCGCTTATTAGACGGTAAGCATAGGCAGTTTGGATTGCACTGCTGTACCAGTCTGCCGACTCTACATCCGAGAAAGGAGATTTGCCATGCTCCAGTTTAAGTCCTAGTCCGCGAACGATAATGGCTGCAAACTCGGCGCGGGTAATCCCAATTTCAGGGTAGAAAAGGCCATTGCCGGTACCGCCGATGACCATCCGCGACCCCATATCGTTGACGGCAGTCTTCGCCCAATGGTTTGTCATGTCATTGAATTCCAACGGGTTCCAGACAATGGAATACGTGCTGTTCGTCAAACTGTTAATTTGCGCATAATGCCTGCCGTCAATCAACATTACCTTGGTCGGCACATGGCGAACGGCACCGTCCGGTTCAACGACGACTCCCGTCGTAATTTTATTCGGATCAACGCCTTCCGGTATGGAGATGGAACGCTCCACGTATGCGTTAAATTGCGAGATTTCTTCAATGCGACCGCCGTACTCCGCGCTCACTTTAAAGTTGAGAGGAGCGGCCATCAGCGTAAATCCGCCTTGCTTCGCTGCGGATTCCACCACTTGAATCGTACCAGCCGGCGGCTCGGCAATCTCTATTTTCACCTTGATATCCTGCAGCGCAAGATTCGATCCAAACCGCTTCGAGACGGCTTCAATATCAATTTGCAAGGCGGGCAGGGTGTATGTTGCCCGTTCCGTGCGAATTTGCACGACGGCTTGCTGCGTTTCCATATTTTTGACCATATGTCCGTTCAACTCGCCTATGACCGCGTCGCTCTCTGTTTCGATTGGAATAATAATGAGCGCGCCTTGGCCTTCTTCTTTTAGACGCTTCTGAAGCTTAACTTCGTCTACTTCTATGGTCGTCACTTTCTGCCCGTTTACTGTATCCGTTTTGGCCTTTCCTGCCATTTCTGCTTTGCCGTTTACGATAACTTCGACCGCCGTTTCTGCGTTCTCTGGAGCAGAAGGACCAGACGGTCCGCTCGTGCTGCCATCCGTTCTAGGAGGCGGCGGTGTAGAGTCGCCGACCGTGACGGTGAACGTCGGGTCCGCGCCCGCGCTCATGTCGAAGGTGAATACATGAGGTCCGTTCCCCAGCAAAGCCAGATATTCCTTTTTAATCGCTACAACATGCGACGCCGCATCGTATGTGTAATTCGCCGCGCCGATGGTCGATCCGCCCAGCAGGATATCGATCAGCGTGTTGCCGTTTGGCGACAGCGTCGTCGCCGCATCCCTGTAGCCGACCGAAGCGCTGTACTTATCGAACGAGTCGGCATCCGGATTCAGCGTGCTGTTTTGCGGCGGCGGCGGTGTAGAGTCGCCGACCGTGACGGTGAACGTCGGGTCCGCGCCCGCGCTCATGTCGAAGGTGAATACATGAGGTCCGTTCCCCAGCAAAGCCAGATATTCCTTTTTAATCGCTACAACATGCGACGCCGCATCGTATGTGTAATTCGCCGCGCCGATGGTCGATCCGCCCAGCAGGATATCGATCAGCGTGTTGCCGTTTGGCGACAGCGTCGTCGCCGCATCCCTGTAGCCGACCGAAGCGCTGTACTTATCGAACGAGTCGGCATCCGGATTCAGCGTGCTGTTTTGCGGCGGCGGCGGTGTAGAGTCGCCGACCGTGACGGTGAACGTCGGGTCCGCGCCCGCGCTCATGTCGAAGGTGAATACATGAGGTCCGTTCCCCAGCAAAGCCAGATATTCCTTTTTAATCGCTACAACATGCGACGCCGCATCGTATGTGTAATTCGCCGCGCCGATGGTCGATCCGCCCAGCAGGATATCGATCAGCGTGTTGCCGTTTGGCGACAGCGTCGTCGCCGCATCCCTGTAGCCGACCGAAGCGCTGTACTTATCGAACGAGTCGGCGTCCGGGCTAACCGTACTGTCCTGCGCCGGCGCCGGGGCCAGTGCCTTCAGCGTAGGGTACTCGCCGTCCTTGATTTCCCAAACATCTTCAGGCCATCCTGCATAAGTAGCTGGATTTTTCATTGCTGCCGTAGAAAGTCCTACCGGTGGCGAGTTCAATACGCCAGAATAGTTCTTTCCATTATCGTTATTGCCCGAGCTTACGGAATTGCCCGAGCTTTCCATATCCCAGAACGACCGGGACAAAATTGCGGTATTGCCCACGCCCGGATTGGAAATTCCTAAAAAGCCGCCGCCCGCCGCTCCTCCTGAAGATATGGTAACGCTGCCGGTGGAATAGAGGTTGAAGCTGTTGCGTCCATTGAAGTAACCGAATATGCCGCCAACCGAATTATCGATGGCCAGCGCCACTGAACCGGTAACGTTTCCCGTGGAATAGCTGTTTTCTACGTTTCCGCCATTCCCGACCAGACCGCCTGCCGTATTATAAGCAAAGATGTCCCCCGTATTGTAGGAGTACCGAATGACAGCGCCATAGCCAGGGTCATTATGCCCAGCGATTCCTCCTGCGCCTGATGAAGTGGTTGTGACTCGAATGGCCGATCTTGCATACTCGATTATCCCCTGGTTCCTTCCAATTATGCCGCCAATGGATCCGCCATTGGTAGGTCCGGCTGTTGTCCTCAAAAAACTCGAATCGTCAAAAGGCTCGACAGCGGCGTAGGCAATCGTGCCATCCCCCCAGCCCGCAATTCCCCCCACATTTGCGTA
Organism: uncultured Paenibacillus sp.; assembly: GCA_937895345.1. Classification (GTDB taxonomy): domain Bacteria; phylum Bacillota; class Bacilli; order Paenibacillales; family Paenibacillaceae; genus Pristimantibacillus. The sequence continues at coordinate 144,269 of CALAWP010000058.1, forward strand.
CGATTCGATCTTTTTTACTTTAACATTGACATGTTCAATCCTGCCGGAATTCCAGCCTGCAACAGCCCCGTAACCGTAATCGCTATTTGCAAAGATACCCGTTACGTTTACGTTTTCCAGGTTTAAGTTTTTTACGACGCCGCCCGGTGCGATCGAACCGAATAAACCGCCGTCGTAGCCCGGGTTATTGACGGTCAAGTTTCGAATGGTATAACCATTTCCGTCAAAGGTTCCGTTAAAATCAGTGCCGAAATCGTAGTTTCCGATTGGCTGCCAATGGGTCTCGCCGCTGAGATCGATGTCGTTAGCCAGCTTGTAGTATCCCGTCGTCCCCATACTTTTTAAATCGGCTACGCTGGTAATCATAATAGGGTTGCTTTCCGTACCGGAAGCGGCAACATGAATTGCGGGAAACCATTGCATGATCAACAAAATTGCCAGTGCGAAGCTTATCGATTTCTTAAAGCCATTCACCTGATCCAGTCCTCTCGTCAGAGAATTCAAATGCTGAAACTCGAGAAAGTCTCGACATCATTCGATATTCTCCAAACTAACATATGGAAACTGAACATATTCTGAACATGGACCGGACAATTTTCGAAAAGCGAACGCCCTGTTTTTCCCAAACCTTTAAATGCGATTATAAGAAAAGCTCAAAATTCGATTCAGTTTTTTTTATAACCGGAATCGGACCGATTTCATTGACCCGCACATAGGTCTGTGGTAGTTTTAAAACATGTGAAAAACCATAGTAATGTACTTGGAATTATGATGCAAAATCGATCATTCGACCGACTTATCTAAACACTCATGCGAGGTGGATGTTGTTGCAACTTAAAGTGACGAACAGCCCGTTCACGGAAGAGCAGGCCGAACAGATTAATCGGCTGCTGCCAACCCTGACGGAGGCGCAAATTCAATGGTTGGGCGGATACTTGACGTTTTATCGCGCTGGCGGGGATGCTGCCGGCTTTGTTGCGTCTGCGCCGTCTGCGGGCGGTGCCGCTCCGGCGGTTCAGGCGATTCCGGCTCCTGCGGCCGCTCCTCAAGCTCCGCTTGAAGCGACGGTTTTATTCGGTTCCCAAACGGGCAACGCGCAAAGACTGGCCGGCAAGCTTTCCGACAAGCTGAAGGAAAAGGGCTTCGACGTGACGTTGTCCGCCATGAATAAATATAAGACGAACGGACTCAAAAACGCGGCGTATCTGTTTATCGTCGTCAGCACGCACGGCGAAGGCGATCCGCCGGACAACGCGCTCGGCTTCTACGAGTTTCTACACGGCAAGCGCGCGCCGAAGCTCGACGGAACGAAGTTTTCGGTGCTCGCTCTGGGCGATACGTCCTATGAGTTTTTTTGCAAAACGGGGGCGGATTTCGACAAACGTCTGGAAGAGCTGGGCGCTTCGAGAGTTGCCGACCGCGTCGATTGCGACGTCGACTTCGAGCAGTCGGCATCGGCCTGGATGAACAGCGTCCTGGAAGCGGTAAGCGCCGCGACCGCGGCTTCTTCGCCGGCGGCGGCTTATGCGGCTGCGGGATTGGCGCTGGCCGAGGCGCCGGCCGCCGTCTCGGAATATTCGCGTTCGAATCCGTTTTATGCCGAGGTGCTGGAGAACATTAATCTGAACGGCCGCGGCTCCGACCGCGAGACCCGTCACTTGGAGCTGTCTCTCGAGGGCTCCGGCTTGACCTATGCGCCCGGCGATTGCGTCGGCGTATATCCGCAGAACGATCCGTCGCTCGCGGACGCCATTATTTCGGCTTTGAACTGGAATCCGGACGCTGCGGTGGAAGCCGGCGGCACGGGCGAAACTGCGGCGCTTCGCCAGGCTTTGCTGCATCATTACGAAATTACGGTGCTGACGAAGCCGCTTTTGGAAAAGGCCGCCCCTTATTCGGGCAACGCCAAGCTCGCGGAATTGGTGAAGCCGGACAACAAGCAGGAGCTCAGAGATTATGTGAAGGGGCGCGACTTGCTGGACCTGATTCAGGATTTCGGCCCATGGAGCTGGAAGGAGCAAGATATCGCGGCCGTGCTGCGCAAGCTTCCGCCGCGCTTGTACTCCATCGCCAGCAGCTACAGCGCCCATCCGGAAGAGGTTCATCTTACGATTCGGAAGGTGCAATACGAGACGTACGGCCGCCAGCGCAACGGCGTCTGTTCGGTGTACGCCTCGGAGCGTTTGCAGCCGGGCGACAAGGTGCCGATTTTTATCCAGCATAATCCGAACTTCAAGCTGCCCGAGAATCCGGAAACTCCGGTCATTATGGTCGGCCCGGGAACCGGCGTCGCTCCGTTCCGCGCCTTTATGGAGGAGCGCGAGGAATCCGGCGCGGCGGGCCCGTCTTGGCTGTTCTACGGCGACCGCCATTTTGTGACGGATTTTCTGTATCAGACCGACTGGCAGCGGATGCTGAACGACGGCGTATTGACGAAGATGGACGTGGCTTTCTCCCGCGATACGGAGGAGAAGATTTATGTCCAGCATCGGATGCTGGAGCATGCGGCCGAGCTGTACAAGTGGCTGCAGGAAGGCGCTCATGTGTACGTATGCGGCGACGAGAAGCATATGGCGCACGACGTCCATGCCGCGCTGCTGTCGATCGTGCAAAGCGAAGGCGGCTTGAGCGAAGAAGCTGCGGCGGCTTACGTAGCGGAACTGCAGGAACAGAACCGCTATCAGCGCGACGTTTATTGATACGCTCTGGTTCCCGGCGAAGCCGGAGAGCCGCAGGCGGAACGAGATATTTTGGACCGATTGACGGTATTCAGATACAACGCATGCAAAGTCACCGCACAGGTGAACGGGAAGGGAGCTGACAGCAGTGGCAAAAAAACATAAAGTCGAACCAATCGGCGGACCGCCGAGCGACGTGGAACATTTGAAATTGGAGAGCAAGTACTTGCGCGGCTCGCTCGTGCAATCGCTGTCCAACCGGATTACGGGCGGTTTGCCCGAGCTGGACAACCGGCTGCTGAAGTTTCACGGCAGCTATATGCAGGACGACCGAGACTTGCGCAACGAACGCGAGAAGCAGAAGCTGGAGCCGTCCTATCAATTTATGCTTCGCGTCGTAACGCCGGGCGGGGTGGCGACGCCGGAGCAATGGCTCACCATCGACCGTCTGGCGCAAAAATACGGCTGCGGCAACATTCGCTTGACGACCAGACAAGCGTTCCAGCTGCACGGCGTATTGAAATGGAATTTGAAAAATACGATCAAGGAAATTAACGACTCTATGCTGTCGACGCTGGCGGCCTGCGGCGACGTAAGCCGCAACGTCATGTGCAACCCGAATCCGCATCAATCCGAGGTGCACGGCGAGGTGCATTACTGGTCGGAGCAGCTGACGAAGCATCTGGCGCCGCGCACGCCGGCTTACCATGAAATTTGGCTGGACGGTGAAAAGGTGGTCGACGGAGCGGCGCTGGGCGGCGGCGACGGCCTGGACAAGGTCGAGCCGATTTACGGACCGGTGTACTTGCCGCGGAAGTTCAAGATCGGGATTGCGGTACCGCCATCCAACGACATCGACGTTTATTCGCAAGATTTGGGTTATATCGCGATCGTCGAAAAGGGCAAGCTGGTCGGCTTCAATGTGGCCGTCGGCGGCGGCATGGGCATGACGCACGGCGATCCGAACACGTACCCGCAGCTGGCGCGCGTCATCGGGTTCTGCAAACCGGACCAAATGGTCGACGTGGCCGAAAAGACGGTTATGATTCAACGCGATTACGGCAACCGTTCGGTGCGCAAAAACGCCCGCTTCAAATATACGATCGACCGCCACGGCCTCGACTGGTTCGTGGACGAGCTGCATGACCGTCTCGGCTGGGAGCTGGAGCCGGCGCGCGAGTTCCAGTTTGAGAATACAGGCGACCGTTACGGCTGGGTCAAAGGCGTGGGCGGCAAGTGGCATGTGACGCTGTACGTGCAGAGCGGCCGCATTATCGATACGGAGCAAAGCCAGCTGATGACGGGCCTGCGCGAAATCGCCAAGATTCATACGGGCGACTTCCGTCTGACCGCCAATCAGAATCTGATGATCGCCAACATTACGAGCCAGAAGAAAAAGAAAATCGCCGAGCTGCTGGACAAGTACGGCATCTCCGACGGCGGCCGCGAATCGGCGCTGCGCCGCAGCGCATTGTCCTGCGTGGCGCTGCCGACATGCGGTCTGGCAATGGCCGAGGCGGAGCGTTACTTGCCGTCGCTGATCGACAAGCTGGAGCCGATTTTGGAAGAAGCGGGCGTGGGCGAGAAGGAGATCAACATCCGCATGACGGGCTGTCCGAACGGCTGCGCGCGTCCGGCGCTGGGCGAGATCGCGTTCATCGGCAAATCGCCGGGCAAATACAATATGTATATGGGCGCAGGCTTCTCGGGCGACCGTCTGAGCAAGCTGTACCGCGAAAATATCGGCGAAGACGAAATTATCGACACGCTGAAGCCGATCATCCGGCATTACGCTTCGGACCGCGAGCAAGGCGAACATTTCGGCGATTTTGTCATCCGCGCCGGATACGTCAAGGCCGTCACCAACGGACTGGAATTCCACAGCTAAGTCGGGCGTCGGGCGGGACGAACGGTTAGTCTCGCTCGGCCGGGATATGCACCATGGCTTGGCAGACGGATGCGAACATCCGCCTCTGCCTCTTGTTAAGATACACATTCATAAAAAGGCGGCCTCTCTCATGGGATCCATGGGAGGGACCGCTTTTATTGGTTATAATGCTTCAAGCACAAGCACCGCGGGTAAGGAAGCAACGACAACCACTATTCCGGTACTTGCGATGTGAAACACGAGGCTTGCGGGCATCCGTGTTACAGCAGGGTAACCCAGAGAAGCATTGGCCTCCGCAATAAGTGGAAGGGCCTAGTCAAGAAGCGTCTTCTGAAATGCAGAGAAAACACCGACTCCAAAGGTCCGGACAATTACAAATCTCTAGACGCTTATTCCGAAGCATCAAGTAATCATTGTGGTGCAGTTTATTGGAACTTCTTTAAATCTCCCACACCTGCAGCACATCCACGGATAAATGTATAGACAACTAAAAATATGCAACGAAGTTGCCGATATATGGCAATAACTCCTCATTGACAGTAAAAGCAATTCTGGCCACAGTACAACCAGGAGTTTGCAACTAAAGACAGGAAAGAGGTGGTTGCGGGAAACCATAGTCAAGCATGCTCAACCATCTTGTTGTAGGTTGAGTATAGGGAAGCGACGATGGATAACCCCCAATTGGACACTTGGGTTATTCGGAGCTAGTAGTGTAACCGGCCCTCTTGGAAGTAATATTATTCTAGGAGGAACAAACATGTTCTGGTCACAAAGCAGATTTAAAAAGTGGTTAATGATTGGCGCCGCTTTGGCGTATCTCCATGGAAGCGCAACTATCGCGTTGGCATCGAGCCAAAGCGCGACAGCAGCATCATGCGGTTCGTATCTCGGCATTGCCGGCGAGTTCAACTTATTCTCGCTGGGCAGCTTAAGCATGTCGAATACAGATGCGGAAGGCCGTGTAGCGGCTGGTGGCGATGTGCAGCTTGCAAATTACTCGGTTAACTCGCACAAAGTCCCAGGAACAAACGCGCTTGTCGCTGGCGGGAATCTGAGCTTTTCAAACGGTCAGATCAATGGAGGAAATGTTGTCTACGGCGGCACCTTCTCAGGATCGAACTATGGCATTCCGGATGGAACCTTGCAGCAGGGATCTGCCATAGATTTTGCCGCAGAAGGAGCAAACTTGAAGACCAAGTCCGCCGAGCTTGCTTCGCTGCCTGCGAACGGGACCGCTGAGAGCGTTGGTTGGGATGGGAATTTAACGCTGACAGGGACAGATCCTGATCTTAATATTTTTGAAGTTGATCGGGATATCCAGGAGGTTATCTTCAATGTGCCGGCAGGTTCTACCGTAATTATTAATGTTAAAGGCACAGTAAGATCGATCGGTATGAACGGTCAGCAGTTTAATTTTTCTAACCAAACAAAAACGCTTTATAATTTTTATGAAGCAACTTCGCTCCATATGGGGGGCAGCGGGGCGAAAGGATCTGTATTGGCGCCTTATGCGTCCATCGATACGATGTATGGGCATATTGACGGAACGTTGATTGGCGCTTCTATTTCCGGCCATATTGAAGTCCATAATTTTCCGTTCAGGGGATGCATTGCTCTGCCAGATCCTGTAGATCCGACGGACCCGACTGATCCAACGGATCCAACGGATCCGACAGATCCGACCGATCCAACGGATCCAACGGACCCAACCGATCCGACGGACCCAACGGACCCAACGGATCCGACGGACCCAACGGACCCAACGGATCCGACCGATCCGACCGATCCGACAGATCCAACGGATCCTGTAGATCCAACGGATCCGACGGACCCGACCGATCCGACAGATCCAACTGACCCAACGGATCCGATTGATCCAACGAATCCAACGGATCCGACCGATCCAACGGACCCAGCAGATCCAACGGATCCAACAGATCCAACGAATCCGACCGATCCAACGGATCCAACAGATCCAACGGATCCAACGAATCCGACAAATCCCACGGATCCGACCGATCCAACGGATCCGACAGATCCAACGGATCCGACAGATCCGACCGATCCAACGGACCCAGCAGATCCAACGGATCCAACAGATCCAACAGATCCGACCGATCCAACGGATCCGACAGATCCGACCGATCCAACGGATCCGACCGATCCAACGGACCCAGCAGATCCAACGGATCCAACAGATCCAACGAATCCGACCGATCCAACGGATCCAACAGATCCAACGGATCCAACGAATCCGACAAATCCCACGGATCCGACCGATCCAACGGATCCGACAGATCCAACGGATCCGACAGATCCGACCGATCCAACGGATCCGACCGATCCAACGGACCCAGCAGATCCAACGGATCCAACAGATCCAACAG
>CALAWP010000059.1 GCA_937895345.1 uncultured Paenibacillus sp.
GCGCGGCGGGAGAGACGCCGGTCCTCGGCGTCTCGCTGCGCCGCTGGCGCGAGGACGGCGCCGACATGGCGCGCGCCGTCGAGGCGCTGGCCGCGCTGTCGAAGCGCAGGCCGGTGCGGCTGCGCTTCCTGCCGTTCCACACCCCTTCCGACCGGATCGTGTCGGAAGAGGTGATGGAACGGCTGAGCGGCCGGCTCGGCGAGGGAAGCTCCGCCGAGCTGGCCGAGCCCGGCGACGATCCGCAGCAAATGCTGCTGGCCGTCAGCCGGTGCGACGCTTTGTTCGGCATGCGCCTCCACGCGCTGATCTACGCCGCCAATGTCCGGGTTCCGATGCTCGGCTTGTCTTACGACCCGAAGATCGATTCATTCCTTCAGCGGCTCGGCTTGACGGCCGTCGGCTCGACGGAGCGGCTGGATGCGGAAGCGTTCGCCGCCGAGGCTTCGGCGCTGCTGGACGATCCCGACGGCTGGCGGGCGGCGCACGGCGCCGCGATCGACGCCTTGAAGCGGCAATCGAGACAGCCGGCGCAACAAATTTTACAAATCCTGCGTCATAATAGATCGAGGTGATGTCCTCATGTCGAACGGGGTTCCGACCGTGCCGATATTCGGCATACCGTTCTCCAAGATGAGCATGGACGAGACCGTGCAATATTTGACCAAAGCGATTGAAGAAGGAAGGCAGACGCATGTCGTGACGGCCAATCCGATTATGGTGATGGCGGCGCTGGAAGATCCCGGCTTCAAGGACGTGCTGCTGCAGGCCGATCTGATCGTGCCGGACGGCGCAGGCGTCGTCTGGGCGGCGCGGTACGGCGGAGAACCCGTCGCGGAGCGCGTGACGGGCTTCGACCTGATGCATCGGCTGATGGAACAAGGCGAGAAGCGCAAATGGACCGCTTATTTGCTGGGCACGACCCAGGAAATTATCGAAGCCGCCGCGGAAAAGCTGCAGCTCCAATATCCGCAAGTGCGGATCGTCGGGGTGCGCAACGGCTTTTTCGGACCCGACGAGGAGGCGGCGGTGGTAGAGGACATTCGCAAGCATCGCCCCCATCTGCTGTTCGTCGCGCGGGGCATGGCCTTCGAGGGCTGGAATGCCAAATATAAGAAGGAGCTCGGCGCTTCCTTTATTATGGGCGTCGGCGGCAGCTTCGACGTCGTGTCGGGCAAGCTGAAGCGGGCTCCCGTATTGTTCCAGAAGCTCAGGCTCGAGTGGCTCTACCGGCTGCTGCAGGAGCCTTCGCGCGCTTCCCGGATGCTTGCGCTGCCGAAATTCGTCGTGAAAGTGATGCGCAACAAAGAAAACGTGACAAAAGCTCGACCTTAACCGTAAAAACCCCGCAAATTTCATGAAAATCGAATGAAAACGGAGTTGGAATTTATTTTTTTGGCAGAGTATAATTCACTTCGGTAGCAAGCGATGCGGCCGCAACCATTCATGAAGTGGCATAAGAGGGCGTTTCGCGGCGAAATATAAACAGGAAGGCAACGCAATCGCAACGGATCGGTTCGACGATTCGCACGCCGCCTTGTTTGTATTCGAGAAAAGGAGAGTTGTTCACATGCCAACCGGCTTGCTGTATATGTTAGGTTTTGCCATCGCACTTATACTGGCTTTATTGATGACTCCGCTCGTTAAACGTCTGGCCTTCCGCATCGGCGCCATCGACAAACCGAACGCAAGGAAGGTACATACGAAGATTATGCCCCGCCTTGGCGGCCTGGCGATCTATGTAGCCTTTGTCGGCGCGTTTCTGTTGTTGTCTCCGTTCATCCCGGAAGGGCTGCTTCGGCCGCGCGACGTCAATCTTATCAACGCGCTGCTGTCCGGAGGCACGATCATCATTATTCTCGGCGCGCTCGACGACCGGTTCGAGCTGTCGGCCAAGGTGAAGCTGCTCGGCCAAATTGCCGCCGCCTGTGTCGTCGTCTTCGGCTTCAACGTGCACATCGACCTGGTCAATGTGCCGTTCGGCGAGTCGATGCAGCCGATCGCGGAGTGGATCGGCATTCCGCTCACGATATTCTGGATAGTCGGCGTAACGAACGCCATTAATTTGATAGACGGCCTTGACGGCCTCGCCGCCGGCGTATCCGGCATCGCCATCGCCACGATTGCGGTCATGGCGTCGCTGATGGGCTTCCAGCCCGTCATTCTGCTCAGCACGCTGCTGCTGGGCGGCATTATCGGCTTTCTGGTCTTCAACTTCCACCCGGCCAAGATCTTTATGGGCGATTCGGGCTCGCTCTTCCTGGGCTTCAGCCTGGCGACGCTGTCGATGCTCGGCTTCAAGCAGGTGACGATCGTCTCGTTCGTGACGCCGCTTCTCATTATCGGCCTGCCGCTGTCGGACACGTTCTTCGCGATTGTGCGCCGCCTGGTGAACAAACGCCCGATCTTCGCACCGGACCGCGGCCATCTGCATCACCGTCTGCGCGACCTGGGCTTCAGCCATCGCCGCACGGTGTTGATCATCTGGGGCGTCGCCGCCGTCTTCGGCGTGCTCGCCATCATTCAGGCCGCCGTCGTGCAGTCCAGCGCGGCCAACTGGATCACGTTCGCCGTCATCTGCCTGCTCATGTTCTTCCTGCAGATCGGCGCCGAAGTAACCGGCATCGTCGACAAGACGCGCCGGCCGGTTCTTAATTTCCTCGCCCGCATCGGCCTGCTTCGCTTGTCCAAGGTGGGGACGCAGCAGCGGGGGGAATAAGTGTCGAGGTCGGAATTCAACGATCTATATTAACGGCTATTTATTCATCTGTTCTTTCGAGCCTTGCGCCCTTTTGCGGCGCAAGGCTTTTTTGCCTTTAACATTTCCATAGAGAGACTTTAGTCCCTAAACAACGGGGGGGCTCTAACCGATAAAAAAAGTACAGAACTTTTCTAAAGCAAGCGCGTCTAAATCACTAGAGAGAAAATCTGACTAATGAGGAAAAGGGAGGAACGTTTATAAGCACGACTTCACTTAAAGGACAGGCTTTCCTGTGACGTCTGGCCTATCCGACTCCCGTTTGTCTTTGTCACCGCGATTTGTTCATTGAAGCTTAAGAACCAGATTTACATAAAGGAGGACATCGCTTTGAAAAGATTTTTATCCATTTTTCTTACTATTGCGCTCATCGTGACGTTGGCGCCGCAGGCATTTATCGCACCTACGGCGAATGCGGCCGGCATCTTCTTTTTGTTTCCGAATGAGTCGGACAACCCTTCGTCGCCCCGCATCGTATCCTCGTCCAACGTAACGTTGGAGGGTACGCTGAACAACGTCATCGGAAGCACAGTCAGCTACAAGGTGGAGCAGCTGGCCGGAGGCGCAGTTGTCAACAGGACGGAAGAAATTACGACGGGCATACACGCTCCCGCCTCGGACAACCGGATCACCGTCAACAATGTGCCGCTGTTTTCCGGTCTTAACCGGATTACGTTCAGCGGCGTATCCTCGGCAGCGACGGTGAGCGAATCCATCTATATCGAATACCGCAACAGCCCGATGCTGTACGACTTGGCGGTCAACTTCGAAAACAATCAATACGTTCTTCCGGAGACGGACACGCTGATGCTGCATACGTCTTCCCCTGTTCCGGTAGAAACGGGCAATATCGTCATTACGGGCAAAGCGCCGAACGCACAGCGCGTGACGGTTGTCCTGAACGGACAAAGCTATGAGTTTACGGTACAAAATATTAACGGAGAATTCCGGTTCTCGACGTCGTCCCTCACCATTCGTCAAGGCATTAACAACATTGTCTTGAAAGTGCAAAACAACGGACAAACAATCGAAACGACCCGCCAGGTCGCCTTCTATAACGGCCGGGTTACCATTTACGATTTGAAGCTGCAGGAGACCGGCAATGGACCTACGCACATTCTGGACCCAATGGCGAACTTGTCCGTGACCAGCAATACGACGCCGCTGATTCACGGTAAAGTCATCTTGCCGTTGCCGCTTAAAGATCTCGGCAGCAATCCCGATTCTCCGAACGCCAATCCGGGGGACATTCCGGTGGCCGATATTGAAACCGAAATCGAAAACATGCTGTTTATGAATCTGAAGCAAGGCGCGGGCGCCACAACCCGTTATAATGTCACTTCCGTAACGGTGGACCCGAGTCCGGTTCTGGATTCGACCAAATTTATTACGGCAAGCTTTACGTTCACGCTGCCGACATTGACCTTCGATACGCAAAATCAGATTAGCTTTCTTGTGCCAAATGGACTGCAATATTATGAATCTAACTGGAATTATTTTACCCTTCGCGATAGCACCAAAGCATACATCTATGATATTAACTACTTGTCCGGTTATAACGAAAACGTAACGGACAGTCAGCTGCTCAATTTGCAAGGCACGGATATTCCGTCCGGCGGCGCCGACGTCTATTCCATGCCGATGGCGGTAGAAGTGCTTATCGGCAATCACAATTCGCTCGGCAGTCTGGTCGATTTAATCGATATTGCGCCTAAGTCGCCAACGACCGGAACGGTAGACTGGGAGCAGCGGACGCCTACGGAAGTCGTTTACCGAACGGTAAACGGCCAACAAGTGCCGTTTCTTCGTATGTTTGTCGTCTTGTCCAAGCTGCCTTCGTCCGGTACGAACCATCTGTCGTTCTCGCTGGACAATGCCAGCGCCGCAAGCGGCACGACCGATGTGACGTTCAAGCTGCTGTACGGTCCGTTCGTCAAATTCGATACATTGGTTGAAAACATGGCCGTCGAATACGATGATCGGTCCGACAATGCAAACACGATGCTCGCGAAGCTGGGCGGACTGAAGGGACAGCTGCTGAACATTCCTAACGTTGACGAAATAATTTACAAGCAGGATGTAGACAGCGCATCGGGCACGCCGCCCAAACAAACGGTTTTCCTGTACTTGAACAATGTTGAAATTCCGCTTGCGCAAGACGGGACCAAAACAAGATTTGTGCCGGTTGATCATGTGTCGGGCGGCGTAACGACGCCTGCAAGCCAGTACATTTTTAATTTGATGCTTAAAGCAGGGGACAACACGCTGAAGTTTGTGTTCCGTTCGGATACCAGCAGTTATGAGAATACGTTCCGTTTCACCGTTATGCCGAAAAACTTGCCGGTTATTCCGGCTCCGAACACGCTGGGTGTATTCCCTTACAGCGCGAGCTCCGATGCGCCTAGGCCGAACGATCCCAATTTCGTATACCAGAACGGTATATATACAACTAAAGAAGCGCAGTTGAAAGCTTACGGCACCTTTGATTTTATCGATCTCGGAGCCGATGCGGGCAGCATTATTTCACAGTTGAATTCTTTGAACGGCACGGCGGACGATCGGAAAAAATATAAAGTAAGAATCTCTTCGCCGAATTGGAAAGTACCGGTGGAATGGGATCTCAGCAAGCTCTTCACGCTCTCGACGAACGGGGTGCCGGATTTGTCCACCACGTTCAACGACACGCCGGAAGGCCGGGAAGGGCTGAACACGTCGGAGCGCATCGTCGATTTCTATTATGAAACGACGGATCAAACCTTCTACTTTATTATTAGCGGGCAGCAAATGCCGTTGGACGGAAGTCCTCAAGTATACACGATTACGGTATTCAATGACGGCGACAACGGTCCGCGGGCGTCGTTCCGTCTGGAAGTGAAGGCGATCTCGATTCCGTATACGATCTATTCTCCGCTACCGGAAGAGAGAACGCTGAATCAAAACTATGTGGAAGTCATTATCTCTTCTCCTGGCGCCGATTCGATGACGATTGGCAAGGAGACGGCGAAGAAGGTCACTTACATCGATTACAACGGCACGAACGGGCCTATACAAGTAGAGGCGTTCCGCGCCGTGGTGAAGAATCTGGGAGCGAACAAAGTGACCAGTATTCCGATCACGATCGTTCGCGGCCAGGAATCGATCAAGGAGACGCTGTCGGTCAACTACCGGCCGGCGAACATCCCGGGAGCGCAATTTATGCAGACGATGAGCGCGAAGCACAAAGCGTTCAACAACGCCGTCGAGCTGTCGTTCCCTAGAAATACGCAGCTCATTCGTCCGACTTACAACTTGCCGGAAAACTTGCAAGGTCAGGTGTACAACGGTCACGACATCCTGTTCGCCATTGCCAACGCCGAGGACGGCATCGTGAACCGGCACGACTTCAAGGGGCAGCCGGCCAACTATACGGCGGAGAATAAGCAGGCAGGAGAATTTTACATTAAATATTTGTTCCAGGATCAGGCCAGACAGTTTATTCAGGTCAGCCCGATGTTCTGGATCGACGCCGGCTTGGCCGACGACCCGTCGACGGACACCGAATTCGACTCGGTGCCGATCGGGCTCGATCCGTTCCCGTTCCCGAACATCGAAGGCAATACGACGCTTCGTTTCAACGAGCGCGAAAGCAAGATCGGATTGCAGCTGGTGCCATCCAACGCGGGATCCTTGACGCTGGCCTACGACCCGAATATGGCCCAGAGCGCGGGAACGACCGTGACGGTGTTCCGTTACGATCCGTTTACCGCCAGATGGGAGAACATCGGCGGCGTCGTCGACGAGAAGAAACGGACGATTACGGTGCCGTTCACGAAATTCGGTTACTACGTGGCGGTCAAATTGACGCGCGGCTTCAACGACATGGTCGATCATCCTTACGCGAAGGAAGCGATGGAAGCCGTCTATGCGAAAGGCGTCATGAACGCTGTAGACAACAGCGGCCGTTTCGGTACGGATGAATATATAACCCGCGGAGAATTCGCCCGCATGATCGTACGCGCGCTGGATTGGGATTTGAATTACAGCGGCCAACTGTTCTTCTCCTACTATCCGCAGACGATCACGAACGCCAATCAGCCGACGTCGCTGTACGATTACCGTTATATCGAGACGGCGGCGCGCAGAGGCATCGTCGAAGGCACGCGTCCGGGCTTCTTCGAGGAGGATGGACATCTGACCCGCGAACAAGCGGCGACCATTTTGTCGAGAGCTTTGGGCATGAAGACAGAGTCCAACTCGGCAAAGGCAAAAGCCAATCTGGACAAAATCTTTAAAGATTCCGGACAAGTCAGCTTCTATGCGGTTCCCCATATTCTGGCGATCCAGAAAAAAGGTTTCGTGCAAGGCATGCTGATCAATCCGAACAATCCGAAGGAAGGCTCCGTATTCGCGCCGAAATCGAGGCTGCTGCGCGCGGACGCCGCGATCATCATTGCGAATGTGATGAACGATTTGAAGAAGCTTCCGAAGATTTATAACTAAACGCAAGTGCGGGGCCGGCGCCAATGCCGGCCCTTGATTCAAATATAAGAAAGCACCAAGTGAAACATTATCCATGGAAAAACTTTTGCATCGACGGAGCCGATTCAAACAAGCTATACTAGCATCGTGCCCGTAATCCGCAAGTTCAAAGAATAGACAAGCTTCGAAAAAATGTTTGATTTTTTTCGAGCCGCGGCGCAACTTTTCGCCGAACCGAACGTTTAAGTACATGAGGTTCGCACAATGGGGCATCAACCGGTACATAATCAGCGTACGAAGCACTATATCCGGCATCAAATGGAATGAATTCTCAACTTCCTCTTTACGGTACGGATAGCCCATTGTATAATGTTATAGTGATGCAGCTAGTCTCGCATCTATTCTTTCATGGTTTACAAGTTTCTACGACATGATTTTATAGGGTTGACCATGTACGTAGACATCATTTATACAAATTACTGCTCTACTCTGGGAAGGGGGTGAATCGGCTATGAGGGAAACGAGCAATTCATTATCCAAACAAAACTCTCAACAACCGAAGCAATTTAGAGGAGGAGAAAAAAAGGTTATGAAGAAAAGTTTATCCCTTTTAGTTGCGATCGCCATGGTATTCTCCATGTTCGCAGCTGTAGCATCGGCAGCGCCTGCTGAAGGGCAAAGTGCTGGCGAATATTTGAAAGAGATCGGCGTTATCCAAGGCGGCGACAAAGGCGACCTGATGGAAGAGGAAGCTCTGAAGCGCCAAGACGCAGCAATTCTGGTTGCCCGTCTGGTACTGGGTCTGGAGGCTGCTGAAGATCTCGTTAAAAACGGCGAGAAAACTCATACTTACACTGACGTTCGTGGTTCTTACTACGACGGCGTACTTTCCTGGGCTGAAGCTGAAGGCTACATGGAAGGCGACGTAGCTGGCAAAACTTTCGGTTTCGACCGTGAAGTAACGATTCAAGAGTTCGCAACGGTTATCGTTCGCGCTCTGGGCTTCACTGTTGGCACGACTGAAGACGTTGACGTACAATACGCTGACGTTGTAGCGAAAGCTGTTGAACTCGGCCTGCTGGCTGAAGGCACTGACGGCAAAGCTAAAGCAATCCGCGGCGACCTGTACGGAGTAATCGTTAAAGGTCTGGACACTGAAGTTAAAGGCACTGGCAAAACTCTGGGCAACCTGCTTGAGCTGCCAGGCTACGAAGTGACTGAAGTTGCTATTGCTAACTCTTCCGCAGTAGGCGCTAAGAAGCTGGAAGTAAAGTTCAACCAACCAGTTGACACAACGCTGGCTAAGTTTGAAGTTAAGAGAGGCAGCGGCAAAATCAATCTTGTTGAAAATGGAATTGCTTTCTCCGACGACAAGACAACTGCTACGCTGACGCTTGTTAACCTGTTGACTGTGGGCGAGTACACGGTTTCCGTAACTGGTTTGACTGAAGAAGCTCTTACCACAACTATTACAGCTGCAGATGAAACGGTTAAAGAAATTCAATTCCTGAGCGACAAAGCTCCTGTGGGCACTAAGGTAGATGGCAATCCGGATTACCAAGCGATCTCTGTATCTTATAAAGTAGTGAACCAGTATGGCGAGGACGTAACTTCGAAATACGAAGATGAGATCAACTGGAGCGTTTCTAAAGGTGCTGCTAATGCTGGAGACGGTCAATTGTTGGTTACTACTGACAGCCAATTTGTAATCGGAGAACTGGTTGTTGCGACTGGCGTTTACTCCGATGCAAACGGCGCAGCTTCCAAAACTGCAACGCTGACAGTATCTGCTCAATCCCGCGTAGATTCTTTCGAAGTAGCGGGTCTGTATCATGAGGACGACAAAACTCCAACAACTTCGTCCGACTTCTCCGAGTACTATGTACTTGTTAAGGCATTCGACCAATACGGCAACTCTGTAACAAATGTTACTAAACTGAATGCTGAAACTTCCCGTTATACGACTAATCCAACAGTTTTCAACGTTGGTGATTTTGTAGACGGAATCGGTGAAGAGAACGATCAAATCGGCCTTCAACTGGCTGCTCCTACTTCGAACTTGAACGTATCGGGCAAAAACACTGTTCGTGTTGTAACAAACTTCACGGGCAAAACAACAACTTATGACGTTGAAGTTGGTGTTGGTTCCGAACTGTATTCTCTGTCTCTGAGCAGACCAGACGCAGTTGTTGCAGCTGGCGATGGCACTGTGAAAATTCCATTCACGGCAACTGACAAGAATGGCAATGCACTGACTGATCTCCGTGCTTATGCTGACGGCGGCGCTAAAGAAAACCAACTGAGCCTGAGCGGCGGTCTTTCTCTTGAGTATGACTACGTTAAGGGCGAAAGCTACCTGGAGTACACAGTTCCTGGTACAGAGCAAACAACTGTACTGACGGCATTGGTTGCAGGTTCCGGCAAGTTCTCCCAAGTTACAATCAAAGTTGAAGAAGCGGCTGAGCCAACTTCTATTGGCGGCGTAAAAGACTTGATCAGAAACATGGTTGTTGGTGCTAACCAAGATATTAAACAAGATTATATCGTTGTTTATGACCAACATGGTCGTGAAATCACGCCAGATTGGGCAAACTACGACATCATCATTAAAGATGACAACAAAGGTTTCGTAACGCTTGATCCAACTACAGAACATACACCAGGAAATGATGTTTATGTAATTGCTGGTGATGACGACGTTGTTAACGTTGTAGCTTCCGTTAAAGGCAGCGAAACGATTACAGTTGCACTTGCTGAAGAAGGTGAAGCAGAAGCAATCCCTGGTAGCGCGTTCACCTTCAGACTGAATGTTCTGAACAAAGCTGATGTTGCATCGTATACTGCTGATGATGTTCCGACGCTTTACAATAATACTTCTCATGCTAAAGAACTGAAGGTTTATGGTTTGAGAGGCAATGATAAAGTAGTACTGCCTGCATCGATGTATACAGTAGCTGCTTCTCACAACATTGTATACATTGGCGGTAAACTCGATGCAAATGCATCGCTTGATGGTGCTGACGCGAATACTACTCAAGATGCAAAAGTTACTATAATCATTGACGCTCCGAACGTAAATGCAATTGAGAAAACTGTTAAAGTTTCCAATGTTGAACCGAAACTTGCAAGCATTCATCTTGATGACCAAACTGATTATGATGCTGATGGTACTGTAGTGAAAGCTAAGACAAACTTCACGATGGCTGGTCTGTTCACTACGCTGGATCTGGTTGACCAATATGGAGTTGATACTCTGGCTCCTGATCTGAACGAATTCAATGTAGCTGTAACGAACTACGGTGATCTTACAGTTACGGGCAACGGTACTTCCACTGCTGATATTGATAAAGTTGCAACACCGTTGGCAGTTGGCGACACATTCAATGTAACGTTCACGCACAAAGAAGAAGGCGTTAAAATTACAATTAGAGTTGTAATTACGGCTTAATCTAAGTGCCAGACAAAAAGGGGCTGTCCCATGTCATCATTGATGGCGAGGGGCAGCCCCTCTTTTTTTATAAATTAGTACTAATACGAATATATAAAAAGCCAGGTTGTTCATACTCCATTCATTAAACATCGATAATATAATAGAAGTAATACTAGAGTTGATGAAACTATTTACCCCTCAATTGCGTCTAATTC
Source organism: uncultured Paenibacillus sp. (assembly GCA_937895345.1). Taxonomy (GTDB): domain Bacteria; phylum Bacillota; class Bacilli; order Paenibacillales; family Paenibacillaceae; genus Pristimantibacillus. Next base: position 10,859 of record CALAWP010000059.1, read on the forward strand.
ATTAAGGAAAAATATGAAAAGGAGCTAACGGAATGAAAAGAGCAGCTAAGGTAACCTTTAGTGTAGTACTTGCAAGCAGTTTAGTGCTTGGTCCGATCCAAAGCTGGAGCGACCCGTCTCGAATTACATATGCAGCTGAAAGCGAATTAAAGGCATTTTCCGGCATGAACCTTAAGACGTTTAATATTGGGGGTAACAGCACGATTCAAGTTAAGGATGTGTTGTTCCAGTATGGTGTTTCAAGTAAGAAAGTATTCTTTACGATCAAGGTGAGTAACGGAAGTAATGGAACGATCGATTTCATGGATTATTGGGTGTATTTAAAATCTAAGGCCGGTGCAAATTATAAGCTAACTGCTGCTGCAAGCAATCCGGCGAATGCGTTTGTGAGTGCGAAATCAACGAAAGAGTTTGTTTATTACGCTGAAGTTGGAGCTAATGTTAACTACACCGATTTGAAAATAGAACTGGTAAAATGGGATTTTAACGCAACGAATTATGAGATAAAAATTGGCGAAGCTTCTATCACGTCAAACTATGTTAATGTGGTTCCAGCAGATCGATATTACATCATCAATCGCAGCGGAGAGAAGGTAAAAACGAATATTGTTAGTGCTTATTCCATAAATAAAGGTGATGAGAAAGAAGTACAAATAAAGTTCAATTTAACTAATCAGTCTTCTAATAGTATTACATCCAACTACAAGTATTATTTAAGAACGAAATCTGGATTAATTATTAAATTAGATGAAGCTGAACAATCTGATGGAACCATTGGGGTAAATGAGACAGAACAAAAATTGCTCGTAGCTAAAGTTAAGACGGATATTCCATTAACAGGTGCTCAACTCTTAATGACGAAGGTAGAGAAGGAAGAACAAGAAGTTCCAGTCGCTCAATATGCATTGACTTGGAACGATATTAAACTTTTTTTGGTACAGCCAAACAAGGCAAGAAAAACAACGATTGATAATACTGTCATTGAAAGCTACGTGACTGAGGTTTTTGCTAATCAAGGCGATACGACAAATGATGTCTATATTTCTTTAAAGTATGTTAATAAAGGAAATAAAGAAATTACTCTGCCCAAATACTCTTACAAAATTAAAACGAGTAACGGGAAAATGTATACTGTAACGTCGAATGATGAAGCGATCGTCCTTCAACCTGATTCTGAAAAAGAAGTTTCTTTGAATGTTGTGATTCCTGCCGTCTATAAAAGTAATCTGACTTTATTTATCGACCAGCCCAAATCGGAAACAACAGCTGAATATGCGATTAGCGCGTTTAAACTGTCTGCGGTCGAGCCAGTTAAAGAAGTTGATTCAAAAATATACAAGAATGCAGCAGGTACTTATCAATTTAATATTGATTCAATCGAACGAATCCCTTGGGGTGAGGAAGACATTCTAAATGTCTATGTTCGAATTAAGAACACTGGTAGCAACTCAGCTGCAATACCGACATTATCTGGAAATATTGCCTTGAACGGTGTAGATGTGAAGAGTGACATTTCATGGGTGAAAATGGATTCACAGATTATGATTGAGCCAAACCAAGTTACTTCTTATGTTGTGAGTCTCAAGGTTCCATATACTTATACTTTCAATAAGATAAACTTGGAAGTGGAAAACATCATCTCTGAAGACCGGAAGCAAACAGTAGGAAACTTCACATCAACCAAGCTACAAACGATTCCGTTAAAAAATATGAGTAGTAGCTATATGATCGATTCTGTAGGAAGAAACTCCAAAGTATCGGTAGAACGAATGCATATTTTTGAGGGAAATGATTCAAATCTCCTCTATGTAGATTTAGGCATGACCAATGAAGAATTGAGAGCGAAGCCATTGCCTGCACTCAAAGCTTATTTCCGTACAAATGACAATGAAGTTTATGATGCCGTGATCCTTGATGTAGAGGACAGGGTTAATCCCAAAGCAGCTGCTTCTGTTACCGTAACAGCAGTTGTTCCAAAGACGCTAGAAAGCGAGGAAGGTCTTGTTCTAATTATTGGTGAAGCTATGAAAGGTACTACGTACGCTAATACCTCAAAAGAAGCTACTGGTGTCATTCATGCTAAAGGTTTCACGTTAGAACAAACGACAACCACTATCAGTACAGATCTGCGCAACATTCAACTTCCAGCGCACTTACTGGATATTAGGAGGATCGAAACAAGCGTAAGCGGCTCAGAAAATGTAGAAATTACGATGAATTATTCATTACAAAACGAATTCAAATTCGTAAACGACGACAAAGATCGCAATCTCATTTTCGAGATTGAAACGACGAGCAGCAAACATGAGAAAGTAGTGCCTATTGGCAAGTCGGGAATGACACAAGGGGATTTCCAAAGTTATTCCGTTTCATTTAGTGGCAGTAGTTTGACCTCCCAAATTGTAAATGGATATACGTTAAATGTTTATGAAGAGTTTGACGGTTATAAAAGATTGGTTGGAACAAAGAGAGTAACAAGCTATTCAAGCTAGTAAATGATAGCAAATCTCTATGAAATCTAGTATCCTTATTTCATAGATGCTAGATCGAGAGGAGAACTTCAATCGTGAAACAAAAGATTAAACTGGGATTGGCGGGGACGGCGTTGGTCGCAGCGGGATTGTTGGGCGGATTGCTCGTGTCGCAGCCGCTGCAAGCCAACTCTACCGCTACTCCCGGTTCGGTAGAAGATCCCGTCGTAACCAAGAGCTATGTCGATCAACAAATTGCCAAGCTGGGCGGCGGCAGCGGCGGGAACACTGGGAATACTGGAGGTTCCGGCAGCGCCCAAGTATCACTGGAGGTTGTCACCGTCCCGGCAGATAAGAAACTGATCGTTCCGGCCGGTACTGAAGTCGTTGTACGCTCCGGCAAAGCCGTGGCCTACAGCAACGACCCAAGCGGCATTTCCGATGTGACGGACGGCGTGGATATTCTGAACGGCAAGCCGGTGCCAACGAATCACCTGCTCTGGTTCCCTCGTGACGGACGCGGAATTATGCCGGCGCCTGGAGCCACGGGTTCCCTGATCGTAGCCGTAAAGGGCAGCTATTCACTGCAATAAGGCCAACCCAAGTTTGAACCGGCAGCTGTCGAAGACTGTTGGCGAATGTGTTATATTTTGCTCTCATTGACAACAGTTTATACGCTTGAGACCGTGGAGGGGAATGCACACTAAGGTTGTATTCCACTCTACGGAGGTGTATAACATGAGTCGTTCGAACAAAGTGGTTGTACCTCAATGCAAAGCGGCGCTGAATGCGATGAAGTATGAAATTGCCGCCGAATTTGGTCTGACGGCGTCCTATACCGGGGACGGCGTGGACACCGAATTTGCAGGCGAGCTTGGTGCTGCCGGTACGGCCGGCGGATACGGCGTTCAGTGGTCGAATTTGTCGACACGGCAAGCCGGTTCGGTCGGAGGAGAGATTACGAAACGGCTGATCGCACAGTCGGAGCAAGTGATGGGCGGCGGTTTGACGCTGTAAAGCGCACCTGCAAACTCCATTGACACTATGCGACATTTTCGGTATCATACAAGTTAAGAAGAGTTGTCTGACAACCTTTTCCGTCACGGAAAAGGTTCATTTTTTGTGTAAAGGCTATGCTCTTATCGAATAATAAGGTTACAGGAGGTTGATACGGATGTCGGTCAAAGGACGTCATTTGTTCACATCGGAGTCGGTCACGGAAGGCCATCCGGATAAGATTTGCGATCAGATTTCCGATGCGGTGTTGGACGCGTTCCTTGAAGCGGACCCTTACGCTCGCGTCGCATGCGAGGTATCGGTGGCGACGGGTCTCGTGCTCGTCATCGGCGAAATCAGCAGCCGTGCGGATTATATCGATATTTCCGCCATTGCTCGCCGCACCATTCGGGAAATTGGCTATACGCGTGCGAAATACGGCTTCGACTCCAGCACTTGCGCGGTGCTGACTTCGCTCAACGAGCAGTCCGCGGATATCGCGCAAGGCGTCAATGCGGCGCTGGAATCGCGCGAAGGCAAGGACATTAAGCAGGAGAACGAAGATATTGGCGCGGGCGACCAAGGCTTGATGTTCGGATTTGCGACAAACGAAACGCCGGAGCTGATGCCGCTACCGATCGCGCTGTCGCATCGCATCGCGCGCCGTTTGTCCGAAGTTCGCAAGGAAGATACGCTCGGTTATCTCCGTCCGGACGGTAAGACGCAAGTGACGATTGAATATGTGGACGGCAAGCCTGTACGCGTCGATACGATCGTGGTGTCCACACAGCATGCTGAGGAAATTTCGCTGGAGCAAATCCAAAGCGACATTATGGAGCACGTCATTAAGCCTGTCGTTCCTCAGGAATGGCTGGACAGCGAAACGAAATATTTCATTAACCCGACCGGACGTTTCGTAATCGGCGGCCCGCAAGGCGACGCCGGTCTGACCGGACGCAAAATTATCGTCGACACCTACGGCGGCTACGCTCGTCATGGCGGCGGCGCGTTCTCCGGCAAGGATCCGACTAAGGTTGACCGTTCCGCGGCTTACGCGGCCCGTTACGTGGCCAAGAACATCGTTGCGGCCGGACTTGCGGACAAATGTGAAATCCAGTTGGCCTACGCTATCGGCGTAGCCAGACCGGTATCCATTAACGTCGATACTTACAGCACGGGCAAAGTAGCCGAAGACAAGCTCGTCGAGCTGATCCAGAACAACTTCGACCTGCGTCCTGCCGGCATCATTAAGATGCTTGACCTGCGTCGTCCGATCTATGCGAAGACCGCCGCATACGGCCATTTCGGCCGCACCGACATCGACCTTCCTTGGGAGCGCATCGACAAGGCCGACAAGCTGAGAAGCGAAGCCGGATTGTAAGCTTTAACCTGCAACTTATACGCCGTCTCTTCCGTCATTTACCATGACGGTTGAGGCGGCTTTTTTCATTTGGTCCAGTTGTAGTTCAAATGGTTCAAAAGGTCGATTCAGCCTAAATTTTTCAAGCGCTCATGCCGACAAATAAGGTACGAGTGCAATTTATTAGGGAGTGAATCGAACATGTATCGTCACCGTAAGTTGTCCTTCTTTATAGCTGTAGCCTTGATGCTTCAGCTCGCTCTGCCGGGCCTGGGACCGGCGCAAGAGGTTAAGGCCGCGACGAACGGGCCGGTGCTTCAATACACGACGCCGCAAAATAATATGACCGACGTGCCGCTTGGTCTCAATCTGAAGATGTTGTTTGACGAGAACGTCAAGAAAGGCTCTTCAACGGCGTACATCAATATTTATAAGACAACCGGCAACGAGCTTGTGGAAAGCATACAGGCCACTTCCAGCCGTGTGACCATCCATTCATCCAATCCGAGAGAAGTCATTATCGATCCGACGAATAACTTGGAGCCTGCAACGGAATACCATGTTCTGATCGATTCCGGAGCATTCCAAAACGTAAGTAACAGCGCCTCTTACGCAGGCATTCAGAACGCGACCGCGTGGAAGTTCACGACGGTGCCGACGTCTGCGGTGGATACGGTAAGACCGACCTATTTGTCTCTATCGCCGCAAGGAGGCGGCGTTGACATTACGTCCTTGTTGACGATCACGTTCGACGAGACGGTGTATGCGGCCGAAGGTTATATTGTGCTGCGTTCGCAAGACGATACGCGCAGCATTCCGGTCACTTCCGCCAATGTGACGGGCAGCGGGACCGATACGATAACGATTCGTCCCGAAGGCGCTTTGCTGCCGAACAGCACTTATACGGTAGAGGTATCGAACGTCAACTTCCAGGATGCTTCAGGCAATGCGTTTCTGGGGATGAGCGGCAACACCTGGCGATTTACGACGAAGGCTGCGCCGGTCAATCTGGCAACGGCAAATGCGCTGTCTCCTGCAGATAACGCCGTCGGCGTGTCCGTGAGCGCGCCGCTGCAAATTACGTTTGACCAGCCTGTTCAGGCAAGCAGCGGCAAGTATGTGGAAATACGAAGAGTAAGCGACAACGGATTGTTCCAACGGATTCTGGCAACCTCCACTTCGATTTCGGGCAATACGGTGACCATTAATCATAACAACTTTGCTTCCGGGACGGCTTATTACGTTCTGATCGATCCCGGCGCTTATACGCTTCAAGGCGATGCGACGCAATGGTTTTACGGCATAACGTCGGCCACCGTATGGGATTTCGTGACGGGCAACGATAATACTCCGCCGACCGTAACGACATACGTGCCGGCCCGGAACGGGCAGGCGGGCGGCACGAGCACCCTGTTGAAGCTCACGTTCAGCGAGCCCGTCTATCCGAACAGCGGAACGATCGAGATTCGAACCGTATCCGGAAATACGCTGTTCCGTTCGATCCCGGTTACTTCGGAAAGGGTGACGGGCGGAGGAACGAATACGATCACGATCGACGCCAACCGGGCGGTATCCAGTCTTGGAGAATCGTCCAAAGCTTTTACCAATAATACAAGGTACTATGTGACGATCGGCAATCGCGCATTTCAGGACGCCGCCGGCAATTATTTCGCCGGAATATCCGGGACGAGCGGCTGGACGTTTACCGTTACGCAAGACACGACGCGTCCTCAATTGGTGACGCTCAGCCCGGCCAATAATGCAACGGCCGTGCCGCTTGGAAGCCAGGATTACAATTTTGCCGTCACATTCTCGAAAGCGGTCATGGTCGATACGGATCCCGTCTCGCAAGCAACAGTCGGGAAAAGAATTTTGTTCTATTCGCCATCGGGAACGGCGATTAGAGGAGAATTTTATGTCGATCCGAAGGACAGCAAGCGGATATTGATCCGTCCTACATCCGATTTGGCGTTGAATACGAAATACTACATTAACATTGAATCGGAAGCAGTAACGGATCTGGTCGGCAACGCCTTTGTCGGCATTTTGAATCAATACCAATGGACGTTTACGACGATCGGCGGCGACAGAACGCCTCCGGCCGTGTCGAAGACGGAAGCGAGCGGCTCGTCGATTCGAATTATTTACAACGAACCGTTGAAGGAAAGCGCGGTTCCGTCGCCGGCGCATTATTATGTGACGGTGGCGGGTGTCGCCCGCAATGTGACGGCGGTTAAGGTGGAAGGCAATACGGTGACGCTGACGCTGCAAAGCTCGGCTTCCAGCACGCAGAAGGTTGAGGTTTCCTATACGCGGCCGTCCGATACGGCCAAGGCGATTCAGGACTTGTCGGGAAATCTTGCGGCGAATATGAATAATGTCGTTGCCGCCAACGGCTTTACCGGCACGGCGCCGACGATCCGGAGCGGGTCGGCCTATGGATCGACGGTATCCTTGACGTTCAGCGAAGCCTTGAATACTGTAAGTCCTTATGCCTACTCGCAATTTACCGTCAACGTGGGCGGCGTCAACCGGACGCCGACGGCTATTTATCACAGCGGAAGCGTTATTCAGTTGACGCTGCCGGTTGCGATTACCAGCGGACAAAGCGTAAGAGTATCGTATACGCCGGGCAGCTATCCGCTGACGGGTGTTTCCGGCAACAGAGTCAATTCGATCAACAGCTACAGCTTGTCCGGCGGCAGCGGCAGCGGCGGCACGGATACCGCTGCTCCGGTGATCCAGACCGCCTATGCCAACGGTTCGCAAATTACGCTGACTTACAATGAAACGTTGAGCATGGCCAGCAACCCGAGCATTTATCAATATTACGTCACGGCGGACAACGTCCAGAAGAGCGTCAGCAGCGCCGTCATCTCGGGCAATCAGGTGATCCTCACCCTGACCTCGTCCGTTACGGCGGGGCAAACGATTCGCGTGACATTTTACGGAAATTCCAGTTCTGTGACGGACCTGGCCGGCAATGCGGCAGCTTCGTTCACGAATATGACGGTCATTTACGGAACGGGAGGCGGAGGCGGCACGGGGCAAGGCGACCTGAAGGGAGCGATTCTGAAAGGGTCGCGGCTGACGCTTAATTTTGGGGATACGCTGAATCCGAATTCGATCCCGCTGACGTCCATGTTCATCGTTCGCATCAATAATCAAATGCGTTACGTCACCGAGGTTCAACTATCGGGCAACTCCGCCGTACTGGTATTGTCCCTGCCGGCGAATCCGGGAGAATCGGCCACGGTCACGTATATGGGAGGTCAAAACGGCCTCAAGACGATGGCGGGGACGGCGATCGGAAGCTTCTCCGACGTTAGCGCGGCCAACCAGACGACGCTGCTGGATACGCTGCCCGCAGCAGACTTCGAAGAAGCGCTCGGCGGCGGCGTCGCGATCAAGAGCACGGGAGCGATGGCGACGCCGGACAGCTCGCCGGCGGGCGTATCGGCCAATCGGTATAATGTCATGAACGACCGCGTCATAACTGCCGTCGTAACGGCTCGCGAAGCGGGAATTTCGAGTCCAAGAGTATTGTTTAAAGTGCCGGACCATGAACGGTCAGCGCTCGTCAGCGTACCGCTCAGCACGCTGGAATTGGCGCAGAAGCAAGGCAAAGATGTTACCTTCGGCGTCCAGTACGGAGACCATACGTTTGAAATCCCGCTCAGCTCGCTGAATTTCAGCGCTCTGTCCAAGATGGCCGGCGGATCGATGTCGATGAACCAGCTGCTTCTGGCGGTCGATACCGGCTCATCGTCCAAAACGTCCGCCTTGACGACGGCGATCAACAACTCGTCCGCGCAAGTTGTTGCGGGACCGATGCATTACGAGGTCATGGTCATGAACGGCATGACGAAGCAGGCGGTCAGCGATTATAAAGGTTATTTAACGCGTTCCATTAAGCTTAACGGAACGGTATCGACCAGCCAAACGTCCGCCGTATGGTACGATCCGGTAACCGGCACGCTTTCCTACGTGCCGACCACGTTTGCGACTGTTAATGGCGTGACAAGAGCTACCTTCAAACGCAAAGGCAACAGCGCCTACGCCATCGTGAGAAATACGTTCAGCTTCTCCGATCTGGGCAGCCACTGGGCGACGAGCGCGGTCAATTCGATGGCGCGCAAGTTTATCGTGGACGGGAAGACGAGCACGACATTCGCGCCGAACCAGCCGATTACGCGCGGCGAGTTCGCGGCTTATATCGCGAAGGGACTCGGTTTGGCCGGCGACCGCATAGCGGCGGCCAAATTCAAGGACGTCAACGTCAACACGGTAATGGGCGCTTATATCGGGGCCGCAGCCGGCAACGACATTATCGCGGGCACGACGCCGACGACGTTCAGCCCGAACAGCTATATTACGCGCCAGGATATGGCGATCATTATGCTGCGGGCGGCGAAGGAGGCCGGCATGACGATTTCGATGCCGAATTCGGCCGACTCGTATCTGGCGCCTTACAAGGACAAAAACAAAATTAGCGCCTATGCCAAGAATGCGATGGCGCAGGCGGTCTATGCCGGATTTATTAACGGCCAATCGCCGACGTCGCTGAACCCGACGGGCAACGCGACCCGCGCGGAAGCGACGGTCATGATCATGCGCCTTCTGCAAAAGGCGGATCTGTTGACGTCTTAGAGATGATACAATAACGACTTAATCGTACGCGCAGGCGGTCCGAAAACCTTGCCAAGGTTTCTCGGACCGCCTTCATTGTTAGAGAGGAAAGACCCGGCGCCCGCATCGAGAAAAATGAATAGGATTTTCTAATCTCCGGAACTTTTCTGCCATTCTTGTAGTCTATTAATAATAGACAAAGATAGATGGGAGAGTTGCTGAGCATTATGCGGAAAGAAAGTGGCAGCCAGAAGCGGAATCGGAGAGGCCGGAACGGAAGCGGATTAAAGAAAAAAGTCGTCGTCGTTGTATTGAGCGGAGCGCTGCTGGCGCAGCCCGTCGCGGCATTGCTGCCGGGGACGTGGGGACAAGCCTGGACGGGACAGGCTTACGCCTCGACGAATGAGGTGCTGACGCAAAAGTCGAGCGAAATGCTGACGTCGGGAGCGAAGCGGATCGATTATGTCTATACGACGACGCGCAGCGGCAAGACGGTGAAGACGGATGTTCATGTCATCGAGGTCGATCTGACCAACCCTTACATATCCCTTAATGCAATCAGCGGCAGAAACAACAGCGTTGGTCAGCGGAACAACATTTTGAACATGACCAAAGAAAACGGTGCGGTCGGCGGCATAAATGCCGACGTCTTTGTCATGGCCAGCACGAACGAGGGCGCGTCTCTCGGCGGCCAAATCCAAAACGGCGTCATGATGGCCAGCCCCGCGAACGGCTTGCAGGGCATGTATGCGTTTGCCGTGACGGCGGACAAGCAACCGGTCATCGATCTGTTCAAATTCCAGGGAACGGTGACGGCCGAGAACGGCGCTTCCTTCCCGCTGGAAGGCATCAACAAATCGTCGTACGTGCCGGAGGACGGCAGCAAGTCGTACAGCCATGTAGACAGCATGTTTATTTATACAAGCGCATGGGGAGGCGCGGAGCGTCCGAGAAACTCGGGCACCACCCCGGTGGAAGTGCTTGTCGTCGACGGCACGGTCGCCCAAATTTCGGAGGTCGGCGTGCCGATTGCAGGAGCGATTCCGGAGAACGGATACATTTTGCGCGCGCATCGGAAGGCGGCCGATTTCTTCAAAAACCTGCAAGTCGGGCAAAAGGTCCAGACGGACTATTCGCTCGTTTCCCAGACGACCGGACAGTCCGTCGATCCGTCGACGTTCCAGATGATGGTGGGAGGCCATACGCTGCTTGTGGACAACGGCGGCTTTGCCAGCTTTAGCCGGGATGTTTCGGGCGTCAGCGGCAATTCCTACACGTCGCGTTCCGCCGTCGGCTATTCCAGGGATAAGACGAAGGTATATCTCATTACAAGCGAAAGGTCCGGCTCCAACACCGGCGTCAGTCTGAAGGAGCTGCAGCAGATCATGATCCGGCTCGGCGTCTACAAGGGCGTCAACCTGGACGGCGGCGGCTCGACGACGATGGTCGACCGGTCGCTCGGCAGCTTCGAGGTGAAGCTGGCCCATCCGGTCCAGGAAGGCTCGCAGCGCAGCGTCGCCAACGGCATCGGCGTGTTTACTTCGGCTCCGAAGGGCGAGCTGAGAGGGCTGGCGGTCGGCGGTTCCAATATTATGTTTCTCGGACAGCAAGCCAAATATTACGTGAAAGGCTACGACACGTATTATAATCCGGTCAGCGTCAATACGTCCGCGCTGGAGTGGACTTCTTCGGCGGCGGTCGGCACGTGGAGCGGCGATACGTTTACGGCGACGAAGGTCGGCAAGACGACGATTACGGCCAAGTCGGGCAGCCTGAAGGCTTCCTATGACGTGGAAGTCATCGGTCAGGATCAGATCGAGTCGGTGAAGGTCAATCCGGCATCGGCGATGCTGACGCCGGGCAATTCGTTTGGCGTGAACTTTACGGTGAAGCTCAAGAACGGCAATACGTACAATTTGACGGGCGACTCGTTCAAATGGGAATATATCGGCTTCAGCGGCAGCTACAAGGACGGTCAGGTGACCGTCAAGTCGGTGGACGCCAAGGCGACGAACGGCTACGCTATCGCGCGCTACGACGGCTTCGGCGTGATGGTGCCGCTCGTGAAGGGCGAGACGACGGTGCCGGTGGAGGACTTTGAAAAGGCGGCGGACATCACCTCCACGGTTACGCCGGCGGATACGACGAAAGGCAGCGTCCGGATTGCGGCCGATCTGCCGGGGCAGAAAAGCGCCAAGGCGCTGCAGCTTTCGTATGATTTTACCGGAGGTACGGGTACGCAAGCGGCTTACGCCGTCTTCGGCAAGGACGGCCGGACGCTGTCCGGGACGCCGACTTCGCTGTCGATGGACGTATACAGCGACAACAGCGGCAACTGGGTGCGGGCCGAAGTAGTCGGTGCGGACGGCAAAGCTTATTTGCTTGATGTTGCGAAAAAGCTGGATTGGTCCGGCTGGAAGCGGGTCAACATCGATCTGTCCGCCGCAGGCATCCCATATCCGGCCAAGCTGAAGCGGATCTACGTCGTGACGCTGGACAGCAGCAGCCCAAGCCGCGCGGCGTCGGGCTCCATCGGCATCGACAACATTGAGCTGCGCACGCTGACGGCGGTGCAGGAGGCGGCCAGGCCGCAAGTCGTCATGAACGTCGGCAAGCGCACCGCGACCGTGAACGGCAAGGCCGTGACGCTGGACGCCGCGCCGGTTATTGTGAAGGAATCGACTTATGTGCCGTTAAGGTTCGTTACCGAGCAGATGGGAGCCGTTATCAAATACGACAACAAGACGAAGCGGGTGACGGTGCTGCGGGGCGGCCAATTCCTGGAGATGACGATCGGCAAGAAGGAATATACGCTGAACGGGGTGCGCTATACCTCCGACGTGGCGCCGATGATCCAGGGCAACCGGACGCTCATTCCGATTCGGTTGTTCTCCGAGAAGCTGGGCTTCAAGGTCGGCTATGAAAATAAAACGAAAAAGATTACCATAGAATAAGCTGGACGATATAGGGCTAAAGTGTGGTAGAATAAAGAGGAAAATCCTTTTTTCGACCTATAAGAAAGTATAGGTTTCACCCTCTACCGAGCTTATAGGTCAACGCGAAACGCAAGCTGCGCCTCCGAAGGACGGCGTCAGCCGTTTACGCTCGAGTGTTCATTTTTATGTGAAGCGAAACGTTGACTTGCGGGCCTTCGTCATGCCGAAGGCGGTGCCGCAAGCCGTTTGCGCCCGAAGGAGTGCCTATCGGTCTTGGATCAGCTCACGGTCGACATCAACCGCGTCATCTCCAACGCCATCAAGGCGATGGAGGACAGCAAATACCAGATCTTTGAGATTTGCGAGTCGGCGCGTTCGGAACTGGAAGCTCTCGAGCAAGAGCTGGAGCAGATCATGGAGGAAAATATCCGAACGATCGAGAAGGTCGATCAGCTGGAGAAGGAATACCGGCTGGCCAGAATCCGGTTGACCGAGGTCAGCCGAGACTTCGTGCGTTATACGGAAGAAGATATTAAGTCCGCCTACGAGAAGGCGACGCAAATCCAGCTCGACCTGATGGTGTACAGGGAAAAGGAAAATTACCTGAAAGCCCGCCGCGACGATCTGCAGAAGCGCGTCCGCAACGTAGAGAAATCGATAGAGCGCGCCGAATCGGTCAGCTCCCGGATCAATGTGGTGCTGGAGTATTTGTCCGGAGACCTGAATCAGGTGACGCGAATATTGGAATCAGCCAAGACCAGACAACTGCTGGGCTTAAAAATAATCGTAGCGCAAGAAGAGGAACGCAAGAGAATTGCGCGGGAGATTCACGACGGGCCCGCGCAGTCTCTCGCGAACATCGTGCTGCGCACGGAAATCGCGGAGCGCATGCTCCTCAAGAAAGAATTCGAATTGGTGCAGAACGAATTGATCGATTTAAAAAGCCAGGTGCGTTCGGGGCTGGAGGAGATCCGCAAAATTATTTTCAACCTGCGGCCGATGGCCTTGGACGATCTGGGTCTTGTTCCGACATTGCGCAAGTTTACGCAGGACTTCGAGGAGAAATCGAAGATTCGAACCGTCTTCGAGCTGTCGGGCAAGGAGCTTCGTTTGCCTTCCGCCATGGAAGCGGCTATTTTTCGCTTGGTGCAGGAGGCGTTCTCCAATGTGCTCAAGCATGCCCGCGCTACGCATGTTTCATTGGACATTCAATTTAAACAGCATGAGATCGCAATTGCCATACAGGATAACGGCGTCGGATTTTCGGTGAGCCACGTGAACCGTCCGACGAGCCGAAACGCGCATTTTGGCCTGGTGGGCATGAGGGAGCGCGTAGAACTGATAGAGGGAAGGATGGTCATCGACTCACAACCGGGACAAGGTACGAAGATATTTATAGATATCCCGACTACTTCGGAGCAAAGAAAGGAGAATGAGAGTAATGAACCAGACATCGGCTAGAAGCTCGCACAAGATTAAAATATTGCTGGCGGACGATCATCAGCTGTTCCGCGAAGGCTTGAAGCGCATTCTGAACATGGAGGACGATCTGGAAGTGATCGGCGAATGCGGCGACGGCATTCAAGTGCTGGAATTTTGCAATCATACGATGCCGGAAATCGTTCTGATGGATATCAACATGCCGATCGAGACGGGCGTCGTGACGACGGAGCGTCTGCGCGAGATGTTCCCGGATGTGAAGGTCATTATTTTATCGATTCACGACGACGAAAGCTACGTGTTCGAGTCGCTCCGCAAAGGCGCGACCGGTTACCTGTTGAAGGATATGGAAGCGGAATCGCTCATTAACGCCATCCGTTCCGTCCATCAGGGCTACTCGTACATTCATCCGAAGGTAACGGGCAAGCTGATCAACCAGCTGCGCCGGATGACGTATCTGGACGAGATGGGCGTCGCTTCGGGCGCCGCCGCCGCCAAGGAGCAAGGCGTGAAGTATATTCCGGCGGAAGAAAGCCCGCTGACCCGGCGCGAGGCGGAGGTGCTCCGGCTGATGGCCGAGGGCAAGAGCAACAAGATGATCGGGGAATATTTGTTTATTAGCGAGAAGACCGTCAAAAACCATGTAAGCAGCATTTTGCAAAAGATGGAGGTCGACGACCGCACGCAAGCCGTCATCAACTCCATCAAGTTCGGCTGGGTGACGCTGTAGAGGTTATGACTGTGAGCAAGTTTATCGAGAGTATTCTAGGTCCCGCAAAGCTGCGGGATTTTTTTATACTGAAGATGTTCAAAACGATTGATTATTTGTGGGAAGTGAAATACTGTAAGATAGTATGAATCTATTGTTAAGGCAGGTGGCTTATTATGCACAAAATTACGATCCGAGATTTTGGCCCCGTAACCGATTGTGAGTTGGAGCTCAAATCCTTCATCGTTCTTATCGGTGAACAAGCAACGGGGAAAAGTACAATAAGCAAATGCATTTATTTTTGTAAGTCCATAAGGGATCGAGTGAAGTCTCACTTGTACGATGTTCTCACCGGCGGTTTGCCCGATAAACACTCATTAATAAAAAAATTGCGATCTGAAATGAAAAAACGTTTTGTTGATCTATTTGGGATTACAAAATTTAAAGATAATTTTTATATTAAATATGAATACGGGCCCGGATTGCATCTCGAGATTACCTTAACTCAAGATAAGGATAAGTTCATTAACCTGGATTTCTGTTCGACACTTTTGCACCGAATTATTCAAATGGAGCAACAGGCTATAGAATATTATGAGAAAAAGATAAATGTTTCATCCAATTGGACTGAAGAGTTTTTTGATTTGGAACAAGGGAGGCTTTATAAGCAATTCGACCAAGAGGTTAATGAGTTATTCCATGACCATATGGAGCATTATTATATACCTGCCGGACGAGGTCTTTTGTCGCTTTTGGCCAATCAATTACTGAATTTAGAACAAGCTGGTCTTGATTATGTTACTCGAGAATTCCTTAAGCTGATTTTGAAGGAGAGAAGCTATTTTGAACAAGGGTTGACGGGAATTTCTAGTTCTTCTCCGATGAGAGACAAACTGAAAAGTTTAAAAATCGACCAACAAATATCAACAATCTTGCGCGGTTATTACTCCAATCGAAGTGGAAGGGAATTTATTAGACCCAAAACGGAGCGGAACGCCTTGCCGATTAATTATGCATCGTCGGGACAACAAGAAATTGTATGGATATTAAACTTGTTATGTCTTTGGATGTACACGTCACGCCAAGTTTTTGTCGTAATTGAGGAACCGGAGGCCCATTTATATCCGATTGCCCAGCGTCAAGTTATCGATTTTGTCGCTTTGTTTACGAATATTACAGGAAGTCATGTGATGATTACGACACATAGTCCCTACGTGCTTACTTCGGCTAATAACTTGTTATATGCCGGAAAGGTTGGAGCGAGGTTTGAGCGTGAAGTAAATCAGTATATTAAAAAGGAATATTGGTTGCAGCAGGTCGCTTTCCATGCATATAAGTTAAATTCCGCCACAGAACCATATTTACAAACGATTATGGACGAGGAACTGCTGGAAATAGCCGCAGAACATTTAGATGAGGTATCCATCGAAATAAGGGAAGTCTATCAAGATATTCTCAACGTGGAGGCGGAACATGGATTTCTCAATTAAATACCCTGAGTATACCGAACAACTGAACGTCGGGGACAGGCGTACGCTAAGAGAAGAAAAAGCTGTGCTGTTTATTAAAGCTGTACAACCGCTGCAAGTTGTTGAGGTAGACAAAAAAGTAATACCGGAAAGACCAAATCAAAAGATGTGCGATTACTTTATTCAGACTACTAACGGACGCGACATCAATTTTATTGAATTAAAAGGGATTGACATGGAACAAGCTTGTAAGCAAATATTAAAATCGATAGAATACTTTGAAACGGATAGAGAATTACAAGAAGTGTTGAACCATGCCGAGACAGCCAAGGGATACATTGTGAGCCGCCAGAAACATGTACCGGGTCTTCTAGTTACTAGCGGAAAAAAGCTGCAAAGCAAACTGCAGAAGATAAGCCGAAAACGCGACGACCCGCATTTAATCTCGATAAAATGCGTGAAAAACCTCATTAGAAATGAGACGCCGGTAAAAAAGTGCGACCACATGATTGTCACAAATGACTATCCACTGCAATTATAGTAATTGCAATAATTACAATAATGAATATAACATTTCTTAATGGAATGCGGTTGTTATGGGGCAAAAGAGCAATGGCCGCCGTTAGAATGAACGGCGGCCATTGCTGGAAAAGGTAATGATCGGCCATTCAATTGGCCTGGCCGATCATCGCTCGGTCTGGTAGTCCGTAATAACCGAGCGCATTAGGTGCTTTTTTCTTTTTTTCGCTTCCGGATCGCGAGCAGGCCGGTTGTTGTCATAAATGCGCCCAGCAAGTAATAAGGGATCGGGCTGGACTCTCCCGTTTTGGGCAAACGGTCGATGGGAACTTCTTTTTCGTCTTCCGTTTGGTCGACGATCTCATCGTCGTCACCGCTGCCGCGAGGAATTTCCTCCTCATCTACTTCGATGATTTCAGGCGTCTCGGACGGTTCGGCAGACGGCTCATCGGATGGTTCGCCGGATGGGTCTGGCGAAACCGTAGGCGAGCCGGTCGGCGTGCTTGTTGGTGAGTCGCTAGGTGTACTGGACGGCGTGCTAGTTGGCGTGCTGCTAGGAGTGCTCGATGGCGTGCTGCCAGGCGAGCTGGACGGCGTGCTGCTAGGTGTGCTCGATGGCGTGCTGCCAGGTGTGCTGGACGGCGTGCTGCCAGGCGTACTGGACGGCGTGCTGCCAGGCGTACTGGACGGCGTGTTGCCAGGCGTGCTGGATGGCGTCTCGCTAGGTGTACTGGACGGCGTGCTGCTAGGCGTGCTGGACGGCGTGTTGCCAGGCGTGCTGGACGGCGTGTTGCCAGGCGTGCTGGATGGCGTCTCGCTAGGTGCACTGGACGGCGTCTCGCTAGGTGTGCTCGATGGCGTGCTGCTAGGCGTGCTGGACGGCGTCTCGCTAGGCGTACTGGATGGCGTGCTGCTAGGCGTGCTGGACGGCGTCTCGCTAGGCGTGCTGGACGGCGACGGGGTCGGCGTCGGACATGCGCTATTTTTTAACAGGATAAAGTTGATTAAGGTAAGATGGTCATGCCCGTAGCCGGGATTCAGCGTGTATTGAAGCGGCCCGGCATACAAGTCCAATTGAGCGTTGCCGCATGCGGGCAAATTGATCGTCAGCTCGTATACGCCGGGCTTGTCGTATTTGGCGGTGGTACCGTCATAATGCACTTGATCTTCATAAGGCTCGGGATTGGCATCATACGTATATACCGAAAAGCTTACTTCTACGCAATGGTCCAGCGTTTTGAATTTGGCCGTCGCGGTGCCGTCGGAATGAATGGTGATATAAGGATGGCTGCCGTGCTGACTGACCTTATTGGCGTTTTTGGCATAATGTACGCATACTTTGTCCGGCTTTTCCTGTTGGTCTGCCGGGTTCTCCGCCGCTTCCGGCGGCAGCGCCTCATGGTCATCCTCCGGAACGGATTCCGGTTCTTCCGTTTCGTTCTCCGAGCTTGTGCCGCTTGTCCCGTTCTCGGCCGGCTCTTCCGCATGCTCCGCCTCAGTTGTAGCCGGGGCTTCGAAGGTTGCCGTTTCTTCGGCCCATACCCATGAGCTAAGCGACAGCGACAAGATGAGCAGCGCCGCCATGAACGCGGACATCCGCTTTTTCAGCTTGGACATAAATTCACTCTCCCTTATGGCGATGTCGTCATAAGCCGTTTGCGGCTTTTTTGGTCAGCTCACCCCTTCAACTATGTAATTGCCCTGAATAATATATGATGGCAGTGTTACAAAAATGATAGCATATCTCCTCAATTCGGCAAGGGTGTTAATTTGTGTATTGTTGTTGAGCGAAATGCCTTTTTTGTCGAAACCGTTTGCAAAAAATTGCGGTCGCACGCACCCTTGTCCCCCAAACGCCGTAACCGTTAGGCGCACGGCGGCATATAGTACAGCAAGAGGAGGTGGCCGGGATGGCAGAGCTTCTGTTGATTGTATTCGGGTGTTACGTTGCGGCCGCGGCGCTGGTGCATTTGGCGTTTTGGATGAGCCGCGGGAGACGCCGGGCGAGCAAGCACTACGTTTTTATAGCGGATCATCGCCAGGACCAAATGGAATGGTATTTGCGGTCGTTGTTTGCTTTTTCGAGGAGAATGGGGACGGACGTCCGACTGACGGTGGTGGACCGCGGCGCGACGGAGGATACGAAGGCTATTGTCGAAAAATGGGGCAGGGACGGAAAAAAAGTCAGCCTGCATACGGCCTTGCCGGAGGCGAAAGGGGGGGAGGAGGACCGAAAGCGATTGCAGCCAAAGGGCGATCAAGCCGTGCATCTCATGTGGATGCTGCAGGAGGAGGGCATCGTATCCGAAACCGATCACGCGGTTCTAGTCGATTTGCAAAATCCGACAGACTTGTCGAAAATGCCTTTTTAGATTATAATTTGTCACAAAAAGATATGGAGTGAAGCACACTCGGTAGCGCCATTGGTCGGCGTTGTCGGTGTGCTTTTTATTTTTAGGGCTGAAAGGGGAGGGCGGCAGTTGAAGGCGCATGTGTATTTGATCAAAGAGGACGGGAGCTGGCGCGCGGGCTTGACGATCGACCCGGCGGTCGATTACCGCTATTGGTTCGGCTGCGTGCGGGAATGGGGCCGAAGGCATTCGGCCTACTCCGGGTGGCTGTGGCGGGAGCCGCTGCCTTTGGGCGAGGCTTGCCGGGTCGTCGGCTTGTGGACGAGGCTGTACGGGAATGACGGGCTGGACGTATTAAGGCCGAAAAGAAGGGTTGGTTACCGCAAGACGTCTTGGCGGCTTGGCAGGGCCGGTTCGGCGGGGTCGGGCGGCGAATACGGCTCGGGCGTTTCAGAAGGCGGCCGGCTCAGGCCAGGAAGCGGAGATGAGGAAAGGGCTCTCGATCATTTGGCCGAATTGATCGCGATGCTGCGGAACGACGAACGCGAAGGCCGGGAAGCGGGATCGGGGGCGAGGGCCATATGGAACAGATGGCGGCGTTACCGGAGGAGTAAGCGGAAGATGGAGGCGGATGCAGCTGTGCGGGAGATGTCGCTGTCGGATCTGGCGGAACGATGGGAGCCCGGGCGCAGCGCGTACGGACAGCCTTCGGTCAGTGGCGGGCCGAAGGCGGAAAACGATTATGCGAAGGAGGAGGAACGGATGGAGGCGGCGGGGGCAAGCGGCAAAGCCATCAGGTACGGGCATCCGGACTTTGGCCGCGATGCGGTTAAAGAAAAGGAAATGGAGTATACATACGAGATTGGCGGGGGGATGGAAGGCGGCGACCGGCGGCAGAAGGAGAAGAAGCGGTCTGCCGGTGCGGCAGAGGCGGATAGCGGCGGCGAAGTGAAGCGGGGAGGCGAGTCGGCAGAGGCGGATAGCCGCGTGATGAAGCGGGCCGGTGGAGCGGCAGAGGCGAGCAGCGGGAGCGCAGTGAAGCGGGCCGGTGGAGCGGCAGAGGCGAGCGGCGGGAGCGCAGTGGAGCGGACCGGTGGAGCGGCAGAGGCGGGAAGCGGCGCGGTGAAGCGGGCGCGTGGCGCCGGGGACGCGGCTAAGGAGCCGGGCCGCGGAGGGACGGATTCGGCCGCCGGCAAGGTGGCGGCCAAGGAGGCGGCGGCCGGCGCGAAGCTGGCCGGCGAGCTGCTGCAGGGACGCGCGCTGCTGAGAAGCGAAGCGCGCGCCCTGCTGGAAGGGGCGGCACCGCCCGGGGCGTTCTGGAGCTGGAGCGAAGCGATTCAGCTCGCGTCGCTGCTCGGGCGGGTGCGCCTCGGCGGAGCGGTCGCGGCCGCGGAAGCCGGGGAGCGCCGCTGCCTGCGCTGCGGCAGCGGGGAAGAGCGCATGCGCCGGACGCCGTGCGCTTCCTGCGGCCGGGAGTGCGCGTATTGCGAGGCATGCCTGACGATGGGGCGAAGCCGGGAATGCGAGCTGCTGGTGACGGGTATTTACAAGTCGCCGTTATGGGACAGCGGCTCGACGGCGGCGAGCCGAAGCGGAGGTCGGGGCGGAACCGGCGGCCATACATATGCAGGCTCGCGCGGACAAGGCGGCAATGGCGAGCGACGTCTCGGGATGCTGGATGGCGTTGACGAAACAAAGGAAGAGATGGGAGCCGGCTATCGGACGGTGCTTCCGCCGATCGCGGAACGGCTGAAGCGCTGGGGGCTTAGTCCCGCCCAAACGGAGGCGGCGGCGGAGGCTTTGCGCTTTGCCGAGCGGCCGAACGCCGACCAGCGCGCTTGGGGGCAAGGCGCTTGGGCAGAAGCGAGTCGGCCATATGCCGGAGCCCCATGGCGCAAGCAGAATGACCGCAAGAAGGCAGGTGCCTTTTCCTTCTTCCCCCCACCTTACCGAACCGAAGCGCTTGCCCAAGCTGCGGGATGCGAGGGAAGAGGCATCCGGCCGGTCGCATGCATGACGGGCAAGGGGACGCGCCGCAAGGGGCTAAGTCCGCTGGCTTGGCTGCGAAGGCCCGACACTTCTGCCGGTCGTAAGGGCGATGGCTTACGGAAGCGGAAGACTGACTCCGTAAGGCAAGACGAATCGGAAGAAGATGTTTCATCGTCTGGGACCGGCGGATCGAGCATTCACATGTCGCCCTCCGATAAATCCGGTATGCGGATGGCTGACCTCACGCCATATGGGACGCATCGGCCTGACCAGTTTTCGGGCGAAGGAGTTGCCGCGATCGGGCGGGACGTTGCCGCCGCATTCCTTTCTTTGCAGGAAGAAAGGACAGACATCCGCAGCTTCTTGCTGTGGGCCGTTACAGGAGCGGGCAAGACGGAAATGATCTTTCCGCTGGTTGAATCGTTTTTGCGCAGAGGCGGTCGAGCGCTGATCGCTACGCCGCGCAGGGACGTCGTCATCGAGTTGGATCCCCGCATCCGACGGGCCTTCCCCGAAGCTTCCGTCACAACGCTGTACGGCGGGAGCGAGCAGCGCTGGGAACGCGGCGATATTACCCTGGCGACGACGCATCAGCTGTTCCGGTTTCAAGGCGCGTTCGATCTGGTCGTGATTGACGAGATGGATGCCTTTCCATACGACGGAGATCCTCAGCTGCATTACGCCGCCGAAAAAAGCTGCGCCGCCTTTGCGTTCCGTGTGCTGCTGTCGGCAACGCCTCCGCGCAGCCTGCAACTGGCCGCTCGCAGAGGCCGTCTTGCACACGCGAAGGTGCCGGTTCGCTATCACCGGCATCCGCTCCCGGTGCCCCGGCTGATTCGTACGGTTTCCGTCTCCCATATGCTGCGCACAGGCAAGCTGCCGGCCGCGCTGGTTCACGCCTTGGGCCAGTCTCTGAACCGGGGCGCGCAAATTTTCGTATTTGTGCAGCGGATCGCCTATTCGGAACGATTTGCCGAGCTTTTGCGGCGCAAGTTAAAGTTCGGACGCATTGAAGCGACATCCTCCAAGGACCCCGGCCGCGCGGATAAAGTCTTGCGGTTCCGGGCCGGAGATATTCGCATTCTGGTGACGACGACCATTTTGGAGCGAGGGGTCACGATTCCCCGAAGCGACGTCTTTATTATGGACGCGGACGGAGCATTGTTCAGCGAGGCGGCGCTTGTCCAAATGGCAGGCCGTGCCGGGAGGTCGGCGGACGACCCGGCGGGCAACGTATACTTTTTCTCCAGCGAACGCAATTTGTCCCAGGTTCGCGCGGTTCGCCATATCCGGGGAATGAACCGGATTGCCCGTCGCAAAGGGTTTTTATTGCTACAACAATGGCATAGAAAGAACGTTCGACGGTGGGTGGGGCTCCCATTGATCGAGGCGATTCAGCGCTGGACAGCCTCTGGCGGGACTAAGCGCTACAAGGGGCGCGCGCAGCGAAGAAAGCGGCCTGCCGGCCCAAGCGGGAGGAAGCCATGAGCAAAGCGTCCGCATTTCTGAGGCGCATGCTGGCCGGGTTGCGGACTAACGCCTCCGACGCGGTTCATTTGCTGGGCCCCCGGGCAGGCGCTTGTGCCGTTTGCGGAGGAGCGGCTTACGGCGATCGCGAACGGCAGATGGGCGGCGGAACGCCGCATCACTCCATATCTGCATTGCCTTTGTGCCGCGATTGCCGCGCCTCCATCCCGTGGCTGGATCGGATCGTTTGCGCCGTCTGCGGGCGGGGCATTCGCTGCGACGATTGCCGGCGGCGGACGAAGCGGGCTTTTGTCTGCAACCGAAGCGCCGTGGAGTACAGTTCCGCTATGCGGGAGTGGCTCGCCTTGTATAAGTACCGGGGCAACGAAAGGCTGGGGCCGGTCTTGGCCGAAATGCTGTCGGCGGCGTTCGAGCGCCTGACGGAGGAAATTCGGCGGTCGGAAGCCGGAGACGGATCTGACTTTCCGCATGGCAAAAGGCAAGCCGGCTTATTTGGGGGTCACGGCCAGGCATCTGGTCCAGCGACGATATTCCGCCGCCGTGCCAATGAAGCGGCGCAGCCGGATCAAATCTGGGACGCTATCGCCTATGTGCCGATCAGCGATGAGCGCGCGGAGGAACGGGGCTTCAATCAGGCGGAGCGGCTGGCGTCTTATTTGGCCGGGAAGTACCGGTGCGGGTTGTATCCGCTGCTTAACCGCAAGCATCATTCGGGGAAAATGAGCTTCAAGTCCAGAACGGAACGGCTGCGGGATGCGGCGGCGCTGTTTGCGGCGGACGGCGGGCAGCTTGAAGCCATGTTGAGCAGATACCAAACAAAGGAGAATGCTGCGGCAGCAAGCGCTCGCGAGTCCAGCGGCCCGACCCGTCCGCGCATCCTTCTCGTCGATGACATCTACACTACGGGCAGTACGGCGCAGGCATGCTCCTTGGCTTTGCAGCGCGGAACGGGACAGCCGCTCGATATTTATGTGCTGACTTGGGCCAGGTCCTGATATTCTTAATAAACCAGCCTGGACTGCTGAACGAAATTGTTAATGGTTTGGCAGGCAATTGTCGATATTTTAGAATAGCGGTATTTTACGGAGTCTATGAAAAGGGGCCGAATGGTGAATTTTTATGGGCATGCTGGCATTGGCTTCCTAATTTATGATGAAATCTGCGGCCGGTTCCGATAAACTAGATATACCGTTACTATTTTTCGACATTAAGGGGGCTTATAATTATGAACTTGGATAATTGTCCTCGCTGCGGCAAGCTCTTTGCCAAAAACTTTAGAGACGTATGCCCGGTTTGTATTCGGGAAATCGATAAAGAATACGAATTGTGCGCAAACTATCTGCGCGAGCATAAAGGCGCGATCATCAGCGAACTGTCGGATCAGACCGGCGTATCGATCAAGCAAATTACGAAATTTATAAGAGAAGGCCGCATCTCGATGATGAATGCGCCGAATCTGTCGTATCCCTGCGAGTCTTGCGGAGTGCTCATTCGAGAAAACCATCTGTGCGACGCCTGCCGCACGCGCTTGACGAAGGATACGCGCCGCGCGCTGCAAAGCGGACAGCCGGACAAGCAGAGTCCATCATCCGAGCAGCAGAAAAACCACGACGGCGCTTATCGCGGCATCAGCCAATATAAGGATAGATAAATATTGGCACAAGCAAAGCTTCTATAAAATATCACTTGACGAAAGCCGATAATACTTGTAAAGGTTATCGGCTTTTGCAGTTTTTGAACATTATGAGGTGGTTAAAGTGAAGATAAATGAAGTGAACCGGTTAGGCGGAGTCAATCAATATCAGAAGCAGAACGAATACCGTTCCGAAGGCTCCAATAAGGCCAAGAAAAAGGATCAGGTGCAAATTTCGGCGGCAGCCAAGGAAATGCTGACGACAAGCCAGCTGAACGGAGCGGAACGAGCGCTGCGCGTAAGCGAGCTGAAGCAAGAGGTCGCTTCCGGCACGTATCATGTCGATTCGGGCAAGATCGCGGAGAAGCTGCTCCCTTATTTGAAATAATGCGGCAACATTTTCAAGAGACGATGGACTCGGCATAAGCAGACATTAGGAAAACAGGTGATGGAATTGTCCGCATTTCGAGAGCTGATAGAGACGCTGGAGTCGATGCTGCACATTTACAAAGCGCTGGGTGTCATTGCGTTAGAGAAGAAGGACCATATTATTCAGAACCGCGTGACGGAGCTGACGTCGTGCACCGCCAAGGAAACCAAGCTTCTGAAAGAAATTTCGGAGCTGGACGCCGCAGTGCGGTCGGCATCGATTCGGCTTCAGCGGGATCTCGGATTCCGGCCGAAGATCAAGATGACGCTGACGGAGCTGGGCAAGCTGGTCTTTCAAGCCGATGAGAAGCAGGAGCTTGCGGCCTTGCAGACGGAATTGGCGGAAGCGGCGGACCGGCTGAGAAAGGCGAACGAGCTGAATCAGCAGCTGCTGCAGCAATCTATCGAATTCGTCAGCTTTTCCTTGGACGTCATGTACGGGGCGCCGGACGAAGAGGTTGTATACAAGAAGCCGACCTTGCAGCCGCAAGGGCAGAAGAGGAACGGACTGTTCGACACACGCGCCTGACGATAGGGCGAATAGGGAAACGGAGGCAGCCACATGAGATCGACATTTCACAGCTTGGAAACGAGCAAGCGCGCATTGTTCACGCAATCTACGGCGCTTAATACGCTGGGTCATAACATTGCGAACGCTTCAACCGATGGCTACAGCCGCCAACGGGTTAACATGACGGCCGCCCGGCCGCTTGCTTTTCCAGGCATGACCAGGCCGAACACGCCGGGCCAATTGGGACAAGGCGTCGAATACGTCAGCATTACGCGCGTACGCGACAATTATTTGGATTTGCAATACCGCAGAGAAAACCAGCAGCTGGGCATGTGGGACATACACGACCAAGCGATTCAATCCATCGAAAAGATTATTAACGAACCGTCCGACAGCGGGTTGAGCAAAGTGATGGACAAGTTTTGGAACTCGCTGGAGGTATTGAACCGTGACCCGTCGCTGCTCAGCGCTCGGATTGATTTGATCGGCTCCGCTACGAATCTGGTCAATACGTTTAAACATATGGACGCGTCGTTCGATACGCTTGAGGCGGATGCGGAAAGCAACATTGATTCGAAGCTGGTGCAGGCGAATACAATTATCGACAGCATTTCGCAATTGAACGGCATTATTCGCAAGATCGAAATGCTGGGCGACAACGCCAACGATTACCGCGATCAACGCGACCTTATGCTGGATCAGCTGTCCAAAATCGTTGACGTACAGTATGCCGAAGACGCAAGCGGGATGGTCAATGTATTTACCGGCGGCGTGCAGGTGGTGAACGGGGAGGCGCCTACGGCGCTTACGGCTGCCGATGTTCCGAATATTACGGCCGGGGAAATTGCCGGTTACAAGAAGGCCGTCGAAGAAGTGCAAATTATTCGCAATCAGTTGAACGCCATGGTCGATACGCTCATTAACGGGGCAGTTGATGTTACTTTGCCGAACGGTTACCGCACCTCCGAGCCAATGATTGCGAACAACGACGTCACCTTGGACGACGGCACCTTGATCACAGCCGGCAATACGATCCCGGCCAATTCGACCATCGCTTCTTCCGTATCGGTAACGGTCAACGGCTTCAACGGCTTGCATCGTCTCGGCTATACTTTGACCGACCCGGCAGAGACGGGCCTGGCGTTTTTTACGACCACGGATGGCAGCGCGACATTTAATATAGGCAACCTCCAGGTTAACCCTGAAATCGCGGCTGACACGAACAAAGTCGCGGCTTCCGGCAAATACGAGCTGAACGCCGCCGGCGACATGGTCACGATAAAAGGAAATAGCGACATTGCATTGGCTCTGACGAGCCTCCGCGACAAAAAGTTCAACTACCCGAGCAATCTGACTTCCTTATCCACAGGTACGCCGGACGACTATTTCCGCGCGCTGGTCGGCGACCTGGGCACTCGGGCCAATAATGCCACCCGCAACTACAACAACCAAATGAACCTGGTCGACGGCGTTGAAATGAGACGGCAATCGGTAAGCGGCGTTTCGCTGGACGAAGAGATGGCGGATATGATCCGTTTTCAGCATGCATACAACGCGGCGGCAAGAAATATGACGGTGATCGACGAGATGCTGGACCGCGTCATCAATCAAATGGGCGTCGTAGGCAGATAGGAGGATAAGAGATGCGCGTAACGGGAATGATGCAAAATACGCAGCTGCTTAGAAACTTGAGGAATACGAATACGGGCATTACGGATTGGCAGAACAAGCTGGCGACGGGCCAGCGGATTCATCGCCCTGGCGACGATCCTGTCGGGATCGGATATCAGATGCGATACGATACCGAACTCGCCCGCAGCAACGAGTTTCTGGAAAATGCAAGGACGGGTATCGGCTGGTTGAATACGATGGATTCGGTGCTGCAGCAAGCGACTTCCGTATTACAGAGAACGCGGGTGTTGACGCAACAGGCTTCTACCGGGACGACGCCCGATGAAGCGCGTCAACAAATCGCCGCCGAGATCAAGCAGTTGCGTGAGCAAATGGTTACGATAGGAAACAGCACGTATGACGGCCGGTTTATGTTTAATGGTCAGAAAACGGATGTACAGCCCTACTCAGTTGCTAATGCCGGTTTTGAAACGACTGATTCAGGTATGTACTATTTGAATGTTAGTTCCGCTGTGTCGGTGCCGGTGAGCATTACGGGCGAGCAAATTTTCGGAAAAGCAGGACAAGCCGGTCCGCCTCCTGTTCCTGGCGACAACGTATTTCAAGTTTTGGATGATATCTATAACCACTTAATATCGAACGACCAGGCCGCGTTAGGTGACGACTTAAGCAAGATCGATGCGGCCGCTGACCGTATTTCTGCCAGTTTGGCGGAAGTTGGCGCAAGAACAAACCGTTTTGAACTTGTTGAAAATCGAATACTGGACGAGCAGATTGGCATAAAGAAGCTTCGTTCGGAGGTTGGCGATGTCGATATGGCCGAAGCAATCATTCAATTGCAGCTGAAGGAGAATGTGCTTCAAGCTTCACTGGCTACAGGTGCCAGGGTCATGCAAGCCTCGCTCATCGATTTTATTAGATAATTTATTTTATTTACAGCCAATGGGGGCAAGGCGCGCATGAATACATCGAAAGTGTCCTCTAGTTCTTATCGGCCGGCAGAGCTCTACATCCATTTAAAAGCAGCCGAAATAGAGATGGATTGGCGCAAAGTATGGGACAGCATGGGGCTTGAAAATCCTATGTCATTCATGCGTTCGCGAAATGCCGCGATACGTCAAGAAGCCGTGGAAGCTATAGGACAGAAAGTTCGAGACGGGGACAGGATTGCCCAGAGTGTCAAGAACAAGGAACAAAACGTATTTGGAAACATTGCCTTGGAAAAGCACCTGAGGGAACGAACTCCCGTTACTCAGCTTGTGGCGATGCCATCTACGGGACCAAATATTGAGATTACGACCTATAGGCCAGACATTCAAATTATTGCACATTCACCGGCATTAAGCGGCTCTAAGACTAAATTGTCGACTATGACTACCGTCCAATCATCCTTTGTGAATACCAAAGTTTAATAAAGCTAATATTTGGATGGAGGTGCCATGTTGGCTGAAAGAGCAACGCAATCTGAAAGGTTGCTGAATACGGCTTACGGACAGTTTCCCGTATCGGATCACCAACTCTTTGTTTTTGAACAAGGGATTATCGGTCTTCCGCACATTAAGGAATATGCTTTGTTTCCATACGAAGATTCCGAATTGTTTATTCTTCAATCCTGCCAAGACGAAATCAGCTTTATTTTAATCCCGGCGTACAAGGTGGACAAGATATTGAACTTCCCGATCGATGAGGAGACCGTTGAATTGCTGGGGATCCAACAGCCTGAAGACGTTACGGCTTTTCTTATCGTCCACATAGTAGAGGATAAGCCTTACGTCAATGCCAAAGCGCCAATTTTGCTTGTGCCTTCAACAAATAAAGGCTGTCAATATGTCATTAACGATGTTAATTTTGCCATTCGAGAGCCTCTGGTTATGAAAGGTCAATTGTCATGTTAGTTTTGAAGCGGAAGGTTGGAGAAGTGGTCAAGATTGGGAATGATATTGAAATACAAATTTTGGCCTTGGAAGGGGATGTCATTAAATTAGGCTTTAATGCACCCAAGCATGTTCAAATTATGCGATCAGAGCTGTATGATGCTATACGCGCTGAGAACATACAAGCCGGAAACCAGCAAGTCGAGCAATCCAAACAGTTACTCAGCCTGCTGGCAAAGAAGGCACCAAAAGATGAAGAAACCCAATAGACGAGATTAGGAGGAATTAACGTGCTAGGTGCAATCAATCGAGTGGACGGAACCAATCGGGATTGGAGCCAGGCGAATACGGCAGCGAAGAATGGAGCAGACAAAACGCCCGTCGATGTTAAGATAACCGGAATCAATGCGGCAAATCAGCAACTCAGCGAAGCTGACAAAGAGAAGCTCTACAAGGAAGTGGAGAAGGTCAATGAACAGCTGCGCGCCCAAAATCATTCATTTCGCTTTAAGTTCAGCGAAGAAGCTGAGCAATTCTACATGCAGGTAATAGATTTGAGAACGCAAGAAGTGGTTGACAGTATACCTTCAGAACATATGATCGAACTGGCGGCAAAATTAAAAGATATGATTGGTTTTTTTATTGATGAGAAGCTGTAAATACTAGATGTAACATCATATCGGAAAGGGTGAGGATTATGTCTATTAGCATTACCGGATTGGCGTCTGGTCTGGATACCGCATCGATGATATCAAAGTTGATGGAAATCGAAAGATATCCGTATAACCGTCTTGAAACGAAAAAAAGTTATCTGAAATCCGAACAATCCGTATTCAGGAGCATCAATACAAAGCTTAGTGCCTTACAGACGGCAATCGCGGATTTGAAATTATCATCGACGTACCACTTGTCGTCCGCCAAAAGCGCGGATGATACAGTCGTAAAAGCTACAGCGTCGGAAGGTGCATCTACAGGCTCCTTTAACATTCAGATCACTCAGCTTGCCAAGAGTCATACGATTGCCTCTAATATCGTTGATGAGAACTCTGTGAATCTAGTAGGCAAAGAGTTTTTCGTTAAAGGAAATAAGATCGATATGTCTGGTTTGGATGCCGATGCGAATAACGGCGATGTTTTGGAATATGTTAAGAACCAAATTAATCAGAATAACTGGGGTATTTCCGCTACGGTTATGTCGGTGGACGACTCGGGCAATAAAGTGCTATCCCTGATTTCAAAAGAAACTGGCGCTGAAAGCAAAATTGTCAAGGTTTCCGACCCCTCTGACCCTGTCGGCAGCAAAGAAATTTCAATATCTGGCAGTGGATTCGATGAATTGACCTTCACTCAAAAACAAGCTGCTCAAAACGCCATATTCACGGTGAATGGGATTGATGTCGAAAAATCCAGCAATTCGGTCAAGGATGTTATATCAGGCGTAACGTTGGAGCTTCTTAAAGAAGGATCAAGTTCTACAGTAACCGTTGCATCCGATGGGGATAAGGTTGCCAGCAAAATCGACGCATTCGTAAAGGCCTACAATGATGTAGTAACAACAGTACGGGATAATTTGGCCAAGCCCGCAGATGAGACCAAGATGAATCCATTGCAAGGCGACGCGCTTCTAAAGGATATCAGCAACTCATTGTATCAAATGTTCACAGGGGCTTCTGGAGAACTTGGAGAAGGATTCCGCATGATGTCGGAATTGGGCCTTACGATCGATAAGGGCATAACCAAAGGCAGCGAAATGACGGGGAGAATTACCTTCGATAAAGAACTGTTTAAACAAAAGCTGGCGGAAAATCCGAATGCGGTTGCGGATTTGTTTAAAGACAGCGATAGCGGAATCATAGCTAAAATGGACGAGAGACTGAAAGAATGGACCCGTTCTTCAACAGGCTTGCTCGCAACCAAAATTAGCGGATACGATTCGGAAATCAAAATGGTGGATGACCGAATGGTTGCCATGGATGTGCGATTAACCATGAAAGAACAACAGCTAAAAAATCAATTTAATGCAATGGAAGTAGCATTGTCAAAATTGAAAAGCGAGCAAAGCTGGTTAACGGCGCAGTTTGCGGCATTATCGTCCTTGAACTCCGGCAATAAAAAATAATGCAGAATCAGATTAAGGGGATGAACAGACCATGATCCCAAACCGTAATGGATATCAGGCTTATCAACGAAACAAGTACGATACAGCCTCCCCGCATAAGCTTATACTCATGTTATATGAGGGTGCGATCAGATTCAGCGACCAGGCCGTCAAATCACTAAATTCAGGCGACATTATAGAAACGAATCGGTTTCTTCAAAAAGCGCAAGATATAATTTATGAACTCATAGCCTGCCTTAATCATAAAGAAGGCGGTGAAATTGCCTCCAATCTTCACAATATATATTTATATGTAATCGATCTGCTTGTGAAGGCCAATACGGAGAAGGATGCAGCCAAAATAGAAGAAGCCATTTCATTGATTGCATCCATTAAATCCGCATGGGAACAAATCGGCAAGGAAGTGTCCATTGGTCATGCATAAGCGGATAGGCGATTTGACGGATCATTACAATCAATTGATACAAATTATGCGTAAACAATATGCGATTGTGCAACAAGAACCGGACACCGAAAGCTTAAACGATTTTGGTGTCTTGTCAACGGAATTTTCCATCCTGGCTGCCAAGGTCGATGCCGAGCTGGCCCTTCTAGGCGGTTATGAGGGTCTCCCTGCAGAATCCAGACATTCCATCGAGGCGTCTCTTCAAAATATGCTTTCTTTAGGGAACGATATTGAACGTCAAATGGAATTCTGGTATCAAAACGACTCCAGTACCATGAAAAAGATCAAAATGCAGCAAACAACGCTTCGTTCATATGGCGGAGTCAATAACAGTGATTCGGTAGCCCTATATATTGACGAAAAAAAGTAAAAAGTCCTATTCCGGGTATTAAATTTATCAAATTGAATGCCGATATAATGAATGTGGCCGCAAGGATGCGGCTTCAATAAAACCATCATGGAGGATGAAAAAGTATGTCGATGTTTATTAACACTAACGTAGCTGCGATCAACTCGCACCGCAACCTGGCTTTCAACAACACGCAAATGGGCAAAACGATGGAAAAGCTGTCTTCCGGTTACCGCATCAACCGTGCTGCCGATGACGCTGCCGGTCTAGCAATCTCCGAGAAAATGCGTTTCCAAATCAACGGTTTGAACCAAGCTCAACGCAACGCTCAAGACGGCATCTCCTTGCTGCAAACGGCTGAGGGTGCGTTGACAGAAGTTCATTCCATGCTGCAACGCATGAACACGCTTGCCAACCAGGCTTCCAACGGTACGTACAACGATAAAGACCGTTCGGCATTGCAAGCGGAAGTAACGCAATTGCTGTCCGAGATCAACAACATTGCCAACACGACGAACTTCAATGGCATTAAGCTGCTGAACGTTTCCGCAGGTGCAACTAATGCAGCCGTAGTATTCCAAGTTGGCGTTAACAAAGGCGATGAGATTTCCGTTAACCTGACGGATATGCGTACAAATGCACTGGGAAGCTCGGCTGTTACGACTAATACGTACACTTACGCTACAAGCTTCTCGTCTACAGGTGCAGCAATCGGTACTGCTACAACGACTGCAGCCGAAACAATTGGTGGGTTCCTGGCTTCGGTTAACATCGCGACGGATGAAGGTGCAAAAAGAGCAATCGGAATTATCGAAGAAGCGATCAACCAAGTATCCGAGCAACGCGGTGCGTTTGGTGCCGTTCAAAACCGTCTGGAGCACACCATTAACAACTTGGGCGTAACTTCCGAGAACCTCTCCGCTTCCGAATCTCGCGTTCGCAATGCGGATATGGCTAAGGAAATGACGGAGTTTACGCGTAATCAAATCTTGGTTCAAGCCGGTACTTCGATGCTTGCACAAGCTAACTCGATGCCTCAAAACGTTCTGAAGCTTCTAGGTTAATTAATACTGGTCTAAATTAACAACAGCCCTCGATCAATGATCGGGGGCTGTTGCTATTTAGTTTATTAGTACGATAACCGATATATAGAATAAGGTCATTTAATAAAAAGGTGTGATATTGTGAGGGTTATAGTTGATGGTATCGAGCGAGCTGAAGTCACAACATTGCAGAGCTTAAATGAGACTTGGAAAGAAATTACATCTGAATGTTATGCGGGCAAAAGGTTTATTCATTACGCCATTATCGACGGACAGCAATTTTATGATCAATATGAATCGGCATTATTGAATCGATATCAAGATATACAAGAAGTACAAATTGAGACTATCAGTTTCAGTAAGTCCTATGAGGACTCATTGAATGAAATGTTTCAGTACATAACGAGGTTGACAAGAGCAATAGACTCAATTAGTTCATCATTTTATGGAGAACCTACGGAACGAGAGTTTAAATACTTTACGGATTTTAACGAAGGGCTGGGATGGTTATACCATACATCTCTATTTATAGAATCAATTGCTGAACGTGATGAATCTATCATACCTTCATTGCAGCTTGCAAAAATAACTGGCATAAAAAACACAATTCGTGGGATGTTGAATGAAATGGAAAGGTTAATAGAGAATCAGGATTTTGTTTCCATAGCGGATTATCTCAATTATGAATGTGCAGATCACCTGCAAATGTGCCAACAAGATGTTGAAGGGATTGTTCGAAATGAGGAGCTTCCGAGACAGTAATTTATTGTTGTTAAAAGAACTTCATCCGGGGATCTATCAATATTACAGTAACAATCAAATAGATTACAGTAATGTTGTGGAGGAACCGGCTCGAAACAACGATTGGAATTTAGTTGTTCGTACTGAGCAAGATAATAACTATATGTACAGCAAGTATAACCCTGTCAACGAAGCCGAAAGATGGGTAGAGCAAAGTGCGGAAAAGATAAATACGAACAAACATATTCTCTTAATTGGAGTTGGACTAGGATATCATCTAGAGGCTTTGTTGGCTCGATTTCCTGAGAAAACAGTTTATTTAATCGAACCTGATTTGATTATTTTCTATAAATATATGGAACTAAGAGATATGAAGGCACTTTCAAATAAAAGTGTACAAGCTCTCTTTATCGGAGACGAGAAAAACCATATACGCAGCATTGGGAAAATTATATCGAGTAGTGTTAATGAAGGATTTGTAATGTTATCGACCGCTTTTTACCAGAAAAATTATTCAAAAATTTTTGAGGACCTTAATACAGAAGGCAAGAAAATGATAACGCAATACCGCAGTAATTTACTTACTGTCAAGAGCAATCAAGCTCAATGGTTTGAAAATATAATTTTGAATTACCCTGTAGTGATGCAGAGTCTGGATGTATCTTGTATTAAAAATAAATTCAACAATGTTCCTGCGATCATTGTAGGCTCTGGACCTTCTCTCAAATACGATTTTGAAATGCTTAGAAAAATAAAGGGCAAGTGTCTAATAATTGCTGCCGGTACAAGTATTCAGCCGTTAACCATGAACGGAATCGAGCCGGATTTGGTTGTTTCGATTGATGGGAGTGCCGAAAATTACAAGGCTTTCGAGTCTATCGACTTATCGAATGTTCCATTATTGTATGCATCAATGATCCATAAAGACATATTGACCAAAAGGATTGGCAAGCTGTTACACTCAGGACTTGGTACTGATAAAATAACCGAGTATATTTTGCCTGAAAACATGACTCCAACTGCCTTCGTCTCCACAATGAGTGTTACCGGAACTGCCATACAAGCAGCTTGTTATATGGGATGCAATCCCGTGTTGTTCACGGGACAGGATATGTCTTTTCCGAATGACGAATACTATGCAGCGGGAACCAATCACATATCGGATGAAAAAAAACAAAAGTACGTTAGACATGCTAATCGCAAAGTTATAAACGTATATGGGGAATATAATCGCTCCATGGATCGAATGGATTTGACAAGACGAAATTTGGAGGTTGTAATCCGTCACTATGAAAAAACTAAATTTATAAATTGCTCCCAACACGGAGCTGTCATCGAAGGGGCACCGTTTGAACCACTGGAGCAGGTCGCCAGTACATATATCCTCCATCGGGATCGCTTTGACAGCTTATACGATTTTCTTTGTTCTATCGATTTGAATATTACCGAACGATGCAAGACCGGCGAACAACGGCTGCGGGATTTTCAAGGGGAAATTTATGATTTACAGGATAAAATTCAGGTATTGTACGAGCAATTGGAGAAGATACAGGAACTGATCACGAACAAGAATGATAAAAAATGCGAGCAGCATCTTCTCAAAATTAATAGGTCGTGGTCAACAATTGGGAGAATGTCCGTGTTTTCAGAAGCTCTGTCTCAAGTCATTGAATTAAACAGCATGATTATGCTTCGAAATATGCCCGCAGTGAGCCAGGAGAAAGACATTAAAAAGAAGCTTCAATTAATAGACAAGAATCTAGGATTACTAGTTCGAAATGTTAAAGAGATACTACCTGGCATTTTGTCTTATATTGATATAGCATTGGAACAATTTAATGCTATTCCGAAGGCCCAATTACAAGGTTAATTACATCCATTTGAGGAGGAATTACTTATGAATAAACCACGGGTCATTGCAGAAATTGGATGCAACCATAAAGGTGATATGGAAATCGCCAAGGAAATGATTATGACCGCAGCGGTTTTTTGCAAAGTCGATGTCGTGAAATTTCAGAAGCGTAACAACAAAGAGCTTCTAACGGAGGAACAATATAACGCTCCTCACCCGAACCCCTACCATTCCTACGGCGAAACGTATGGAATGCATCGAGAATATTTGGAATTTGACTTAGATCAGCATAGAACATTAAAAAAATGGTGTGAAGAGCAAGGATTAGTATATAGCACGTCGGTATGGGATTTTACTTCTGCAAAGGAAATCGTGTCTTTGAAACCGGATTTGATAAAGATTCCTTCTGCTTTGAACCTCCATTTTGATATGTTAGGATATTTGTGTGAGGAGTATGCAGGAGAAATTCACGTATCGATCGGGATGACGACTAAAGATGAAGAAAAACAGATGATTGATTTTTTCGAAAAAAACAAACGGCTCGATGATGTAGTCCTGTATAGTTGCACATCAGGGTATCCAGTCCCGTTAAAAGACGTGTGTTTGCTTGAAATTTCACGGTTGAGAGAGCAGTATGGTTCCAAAGTAAAGGAGATTGGCTTCTCAGGACATCACAACGGGATTGCAATCGATATTGCGGCATATACGTTAGGTGCTACAACAATAGAACGTCATTACACGTTAAATCGGACATGGAAAGGTACGGATCATGCAGCAAGCTTGGAACCGGATGGTTTGCGCAGATTGGCAAGGGACTTGAGAGGGACACACGAGGCTTTGTCTTACAAAAATTCCGATCTTTTGGAGATTGAAGTTGAACAAAGGGAGAAATTGAAATGGAGAAAGCACTGAAGACAGTTGCTTTTATCCCTGTTCGCGGCGGAAGTAAAAGTATACCTAAAAAAAATATAAAATTATTTTGTGGAAAACCGCTCGTTTATTGGGCAATTGCGGCTGCATCAAATGCTTCGTCTATCGATGAAATTTACGTTTCGACCGACGATGAAGAAATACGAAGTGTAGTAAAAGGTTTTGGTTTGAAAAAGGTATCCGTTATAGACAGAAGCCCTGAAAGTGCAATGGATTCCGCTCCATCCGAGCAAGCCTTATTAGAGTTTGCGGAGCAATGGGAGTTTGATAGAGTCGTATTTATACAAGCTACATCGCCTTTGATCGATACTTACGATATTGAAGCAGCGATAAAAGAATTGAACGATACTAGAGCCAACAGTCTGGTTTCCGTTGTTAGGCAAAAGCGATTCATTTGGGAGCAGTGCGGTCAATATGCTCGTCCAACTAATTATAAGCTTTCCAATAGGCCTAGAAGACAGGATTGGGATGGCTATTTAGTGGAAAATGGGGCTATTTACATAACCCATCGTCAAGATCTCTTAAACTCAAGGTGCAGATTGTCTGGCAATATAGCTGTATATGTAATGAGTGATGAGACTTACTATGAGCTGGACGATCCTGCAGATTGGATTATACTGGAGAATCTAAAACGCAATGTTAATCAGCCGTCAATGTCAGCTGTTCCGAAAGAGATTAATTTGCTAATTAGCGATGTGGACGGGGTATTGACGGATGCAGGCATGTATTATTCAACGGATGGCCACGAATTAAAAAAATTCAATACGAGGGACGGTAAAGGGATAGAACTCGTAAGGAAATCCGGAATTAAAGTAATGCTGTTAACGGCGGAAGATATCGAAGTGGTGAGAGCGAGAGGAGAAAAGCTCAAGGCCGATTATGTATTTATGGGTATTAAGGACAAACATTCTTTTTTGGAATCTTTTTTCGAGAAGCATCCTGAGCATTCATTTGGTTCCACTGCATATATAGGTGATGATATTAACGATCTGGAATGTTTAAAACGGGCAAAATTTTCCGCGGCACCTGTTGATGCACACTCGTTAATTTTGCAAACGGTGGATTACGTATGCAGTACAAGAGGCGGCGGAGGTTGTGTCCGGGAGCTTTGCGATTTACTAATTAATGATTGGATTCGATAAGGAAGGCAGGAAGACGATGTCTCATATTTGTTACTTGTGCGGAAGTACATCATACGAAATATTGCATCAAGGCGTTAGGGACAGAAAAGATGTTGATGTATTTAAATGTCGGAATTGCGGACTTGTCTGTTTATCCTCATTCGATCATATAAATGACCAATTTTATGAAGATTCACAAATGTTGGGCGGAACGGTAAACTTATCGCAATATCGAAAAAAATCTTTTCAAGATGATCTACGTCGTTTCAATATGCTAAGTCAATCGATTACCGATAAAAATATCCTCGATTTTGGTTGCGGGGCGGGCGGATTCTTAAAGCTTGCGATCGAGCGAGCTAGAAATGTTGAAGGTCTTGAACTGGACGCTACGATCAGAAAAGCGCTCAATGAGATGGACGGAATACGAACATATAGGTCAATAGAGGATCTGAAAAGTCGATACGATTTAATCACGATGTTCCATGTGCTTGAGCATTTACCTGACCCGAAATATTTTTTGAATAATTTGCGGGACTGCCTGGAGTTAAATGGACAGTTGATCATTGAGGTGCCGAATGCTGACGATGCATTACTCACTTTATATAGATCCAGCCATTTTGCAGACTTCACTTACTGGAGTTGCCATTTATACCTGTATACCGCGGAAACGTTGAGGAAGCTGGCTGAATCATGCGGCTATATGGTTAAGTACGTGAAGCAAATCCAACGCTATCCATTGTCAAATCATCTTTACTGGTTATCGCATCAACAACCCGGCGGACATCAAATATGGGAGTTATTGAACAGTTCCATTCTTAATGAGGCTTATGAACAGCAACTGGCAGGTATCGGAAAATGCGATACCATTATAGCTTGTTTAGTTGCAAAAGAATAATATATGAACAGCTTTCATTGGATGAAATGCTCAATTCATCATTCATGAAATAGACAAAATAAACAATAGGGATAACGATTGTATCCGTTTTCAACAAATTGTTTGACAATTCCATAATTCCGATGGTATAGTCAAATTGTGGGCCAGACCTATGAAGCCTCACAGCATTTTGAAGATGAAGGGAATGTTTGCACATGCAAGGTAAAGTAAAATGGTTTAACGCAGAGAAAGGCTATGGATTCATTGAGACTGAGCAAGGCGGCGACGTATTTGTTCATTTCTCCGCAATCCAAGCAGAAGGCTTCAAGACGCTCGAAGAAGGCCAAGCGGTTGAATTCGACATTGTTGAAGGCGCACGCGGTCCACAAGCTGCAAACGTAGTCAAACTGTAATCATCCGGCTGAGTTAGCCGCTTCATAGATGGTTAGATTGACAGTGCCTAACACACACGAAGCTCCGGGAAACCGGAGCTCTTTTCATTAAAAATTTCAACAAGCGGGGTACACAATGTCGAAGCATTACGAACTGGAATGGTCTGCACATCCTAATATTTATAATGGGTTGAGTGAAAGAACTTTTAAATTTTATTTTTCCGAACCGGATAATGGCGTAAATCAGGATACAGGACTTTTGTTGTTAATTCCTGGTTTTGGAGCCTCTTCACAATCAAAAGTGTATTCAAAAATGCGGAATGTTTTTAGCGACCAATATAATCTAATCGTGATTCAATGCGATTATTTTGGTCACTCCCATATGCAAAATAATATGGATAATTCCGTTTCATTAAATAATGATTTCTTGAACAAGTATTTTACGGCACAAGAAATCAGGTTTATTAAGGAAGGCGAAGTCTGGAATAACTTTGTCAGCATATGCAAGGAAAAAGGCTTTGAAAGAGTGCCTGTTGTATACAGACCACGGGAGTCGCTCGAAGATTTTAGTGATATGGGATTAATGCAGGCTATTGATAATCTAACTGCTCTTTTTTATGTGATTAATATTCTAAACGATAACAATTTGAATTTTAATCGTAACAGGATATTGGTTTACGGCCATTCCCATGGGGCATATTTAGGCTTGTTGTGTAATGCTCTGCAGCCAGATCTCTTCGATATGATTATAGATAATTCCGGCTGGGTTTATCCAACATTTATGACCAAGTATCGGGTAAGGAACCTTCCGTCGGACTCGTTGCAGGTAACAGCTTATTATGATTATTTGGCCCCTAAAATAAATATGGACCATGAATTCCTGGATTTGAGAAACATCTATCGCCAAGTTAATAATCGTGCGTACATTCAATCATTTCTAGGCGAATCGGATCATTTAGTTTCACTTGAACAAAAGCAGTCACTTTGTGAAATGATACCGAACTGCCAATTTCAATTCATAACACCAGACAAAGTGGATGGTGTAATGTTTAAATCAACGAAGCATGGGTTAGACGCGGATTTTTTAAAGGTATTTGATTATTCTTACAGCAGGTTGCAGAGCCACAGTCGGAAGAAATGCTTATATGCAAATAACAGGATTAGGACTCAACGGCATCAATACGACATCTATTTTGACTCGGGAATACCGTTAATAAAAATTTCAGATAACGACCGACTATTTTCAGAAAATTCACAATTAATTAAAAACAATTTGGATTAGGCCCTCCGCATATGCTATAATAAGAGCAAGTCAAAGGAGGAGTGCCCCATGAAATACAACATTCGAGGTCAACGCTTTCAAGTTACCGATGCTTTGAGAGAGTACGTCGAAAAGAAGCTCAGCCGATTGGAGAAGTATTTCGAAGCTCCAACCTCCGACATTCAAGTGACGATGTCCGTAACGAAAGGGCAGCATACGGTAGAGGTCACAATCCCGCTCGTCGGCGTTATGCTCAGAGCCGAAGAGAAGAGCGAGGACATGTACGCATCCATCGATCTGGTGGTGGATAAGCTGGAACGTCAAATTCGCAAGCATAAGACGAAAGTCAACCGCAAATTCAGGCAGCACAGCGGCGTGAAAGCCTTGTTCCGGGAAGAAGGCTCCGCGGTCGGCGTGCTGGAGGATGAGGAGGAGCTGGAGCTCGTCCGGACGAAGCGGTTTACGCTGAAGCCGATGGACGTGGAGGAAGCGATCCTGCAGATGAATATGGTGGGACATAACTTCTTCGTTTTCGCCAACGCGGACAGCAAGGAAGTGAACGTTGTCTACAAGCGCAGCGACGGGAAGTACGGCTTGATTGTGCAGAATTGACCAGCCCGTACGGCGAAGCGGCTTAAGCGCCCGCGCCAAACTGAAGGTCAAGAAGCCGTGAAGCTCAGCAGCATGCATACTTAATAACGCAAACCATCGACAGCCCTGTCTCCGTCGCCGGAGCGGGGCTTTTCTATTGCCAATTGTTGTGCCTGTGCGCATAGATTGCGAGGGATTCAACAAACTGTTACAATTTAAAACAAACAGACCTACTATTGAAAGGGGAAAACCATGCTCGGACTCGTGAAAAAGATATTCGGCGACGCCAATGAGCGCGAAGTGAAGCGGCTCTTGCGGACGGTTGAACAAATAAACGGCATGGAGCCGAAGCTTGCGGCGCTGTCTGACGACGCGCTCCGTGCGAAAACGGAAGAATTCAAGGCGCGCATCCAGAAGGGCGAAGAATTGGATGCCATCATGCCGGAGGCGTACGCGACGGTACGGGAAGCGTCGAAGCGCGTGCTGGGCATGCGCCATTTCGACGTGCAGCTGCTGGGCGGCATGGTGCTGCACGAAGGCAAGATCGCGGAGATGAAGACCGGCGAAGGCAAAACGCTCGTAGCGACGCTGCCGGTTTATTTGAACGCCCTGCTCGGCAAAGGCGTGCATGTCGTGACGGTCAACAGCTATCTGGCTCAGCGCGACAGCGAGATTATGGGCCAGCTGTACAACTTCCTCGGCCTGACCGTCGGCTGCAACGTACACGGGCTGTCGCACGCCGAGAAGCAAGAGGCGTACGCCTGCGACATTACGTACGGAACGAACAACGAATTCGGCTTCGATTATTTGCGCGACAACATGGTGTTATATAAGGAACAAATGGTGCAGCGTCCGCTTTATTTTGCGATTATTGACGAAGTGGACTCCATCCTGATCGACGAAGCGCGCACGCCGCTTATCATTTCCGGACAGGCTGCCAAGTCGACCGAGCTGTACCATGCGGCGGACCGTTTCGTCAGCCGGTTGAAGGCCGAAGAGGACTACACGGTGGACATCAAGCTGCGCAACGTCATTCTGACGGAAGCGGGCGTCGAGAAGGCGGAGCGCGCCTTCGGCATCGAGAACCTGTTCGACCATGCCAACGTGATCATCAATCACCATATCCAGCAGGCGCTTAAGGCCCATGTCATTATGCGCCGCGACGTCGATTACGTCGTGCAGGAAGACGAAGTCGTCATTGTCGACGAGTTTACGGGCCGTCTGATGGCCGGCCGCCGGTACAGCGACGGCTTGCATCAAGCGATCGAAGCGAAGGAGCAGCTAAAGGTCCAGAACGAGAGCATGACGCTGGCGACGATTACGTTCCAGAACTACTTCCGGATGTACCGCAAGCTGGCGGGCATGACCGGTACGGCGAAGACCGAGGAAGAGGAGTTCCGCCGCATTTACGGGTTGGACGTCATTCAGGTGCCGACGAACCGGTCGATGATCCGCAAGGATATGCCGGACGTGGTGTACAAGTCGGAGAACGGCAAGTTCAAGGCGGTCGTAGAAGAAATCGTGAAGCGCCATGCCAACAAGCAGCCGGTGCTGGTCGGCACCATCTCCATCGAAAATTCGGAAAAGCTGTCGGAGATGCTGAAGCGCAGAGGCATCCCGCACAAGGTGCTGAACGCGAAGTTCCATGCGGAAGAAGCCGAGATTATTTCGCGCGCGGGCCAAGCCGGAGCGGTTACGATCGCGACCAACATGGCCGGACGCGGTACGGATATTTTGCTGGGCGAATCGGTGGCGGAGCTGGGCGGCCTGCACATTATCGGTACGGAGCGCCATGAGAGCCGCCGGATCGATAACCAGCTGCGCGGACGCGCCGGACGTCAAGGCGACCCGGGCTCCTCTCAGTTCTATCTCTCCCTGGAGGATGAGCTGATGCGCCGCTTCGGTTCCGAGAATATTATGACGATGATGGACCGTCTCGGCCTGGAGGAAGACCAGCCGATCGAAAGCCGCATGATTACGCGGGCGATCGAGTCGGCGCAGAAGCGGGTGGAAGGCAACAACTTCGATACGCGGAAGATCGTCCTTCAATACGACGACGTGATGAATCAGCAGCGCGAGGTCATTTACAAGCAGCGCAGAGCGATTCTGGAATCGGAAAATATTCGCGACGAAGTGATGAACATGATCAAGCCGGCCATCGAGCGGACGGTGGAGGCGCATTGCTCCGAGGATATTCCGGAGGAATGGGATCTGCAGGCGATCGTGGATTACGTCCACGCAACGCTTCTGGAAGACGGCTCCCTGACGAAAAACGATCTGTGGGGCAAAGAGAAGGAAGAAATTACGCAGTTCATTTTGGACAAAGTGGTCGCATATTACGATCAGCGCGAGGAGCAGCTCGGTCCGGAAATGATGCGCGAGTTCGAGAAGGTCGTCGTGCTTCGCGCGGTCGACAGCAAGTGGATGGATCATATCGATGCGATGGATCAGCTGCGTCAAGGCATTCATCTGCGCGCGTACGGCGGTACGGATCCGCTTCGCGAATATCAATTTGAAGGCTTCGAGATGTTCCAGGCGATGATCGAGAGCATTCAGGAAGAAGTCGCCAAATATATTATGAAGGCCCGCGTCGAAAGCAACCTGG
Source organism: uncultured Paenibacillus sp. (assembly GCA_937895345.1). GTDB lineage: Bacteria > Bacillota > Bacilli > Paenibacillales > Paenibacillaceae > Pristimantibacillus. The sequence goes on from CALAWP010000059.1 coordinate 53,618, forward strand.
AGCGCCAAGAGGTGGTCAAAGGGCAAACGACGTCCACGAGCGGCGGCGGGGAGCAGCAGGAGAAGCGTCCCGTCAAGCGCGAGGAGCGCGTCGGACGGAACGATCCTTGCCCTTGCGGCAGCGGCAAGAAATATAAGCTTTGCCACGGCAAGTAGAGCTCGACGCTCTCCCTCCGCGGCGGCACAATATGAATTTGAGGTGAAGCTTTAGTTATGATTGATGCAACGGTCAAGCAAGACCTGCGCGAGACGGCTAAGCGGCTCCAAGCACTCAGGGGGTCTCTTTGACTTAGATCTCAAGCGGGAGATGATAGCCAATTTCGAGGACAAAATGTCGGCACCGGACTTCTGGGACGACAATGAGCGCGCCCAAAGCGTCATTTCGGAGCTGAACGCCGTCAAATCGGTCGTCGAGCAATACGAGAAGCTGACGGCCGAGCAAGACGATCTGACGGTGATGCTGGAGCTGGCCGAGGAGGAAGGCGACGATTCGCTTGCCGCCGACCTTGCCGAAGGCGCAGCCGCGCTGTCGGAGAAGGTGTCGCAATTCGAGCTGCAGCTGCTGCTCAACCAACCGTACGACAAGCTGAACGCTTTGGTCGAGCTTCATCCCGGCGCCGGCGGCACGGAGTCGCAGGACTGGGGCATGATGCTGTACCGGATGTACACGCGCTGGGCGGAGAAAAAAGGCTTCAAGGTGGAGCTGCTCGACTACCAGCCCGGCGACGAAGCCGGCATCAAAAGCGTGTCGATGCTTATTAAAGGCTACAATGCATACGGATATTTGAAGGCGGAAAAGGGCGTGCATCGTCTGGTGCGAATATCGCCTTTCGATTCCGCGGGAAGACGGCATACGTCGTTCGCCTCGCTCGACGTCGTGCCTGAGATTGACGATACCATCGAGATCGAGATTCGTCCCGAGGATTTGAAGGTCGACACTTACCGTGCCAGCGGAGCCGGCGGCCAGCACGTCAACAAGACCGAATCGGCGATACGGATTACGCATATTCCGACGGGCATCATTGTAGCCTGCCAGCAGGAGCGTTCCCAGATCGCCAACCGCGACCGCGCTATGAAGATGCTTCGTTCCAAGCTGTACGAGCGCAAGATCGAGGAGCAGATGAAGGAGCTGGCGGAAATTCGCGGGGAGCAGTCCGAGATTGCCTGGGGCAGCCAAATTCGTTCGTACGTGTTCCACCCGTACAGCATGGTCAAGGATCATCGGACATCGATAGAGACGGGCAATGTCGGAGCCGTCATGGACGGCGACCTGGACGCTTTTATCGACGGGTACTTGCGCAGCCAGATGAAAAGCGAATAGCGGGATGGGCATAAGTTTACCGGGGAGTTCCAACACTGTAAGGTGTGGAACTCTTCTTTGCGTGCAGGAAGGGAGATGGCAGTGATGTCGGAAGAACGTTCCAAGCGAAGGGCGGTCGTCAAGCCGAAAGATCCCCGCGTGCAGCTGGTATGGGGATTGCTTCAGCTGCTGCTGGGGTCCTTGGTCGTCGCGCTTAGTTTTAATTTGTTTTTGGTGCCGAACGGCATCGCCTCCGGCGGCGTGTCGGGGATATCGATTCTGGTGAAGGAGCTGGCGGGCATCACGCCGGCGGTGACGCAATGGGCGCTGAATATCCCTCTGCTGCTGGCGGGCGTTCTGTTGCTGGGCAAAAAGTTCGGAGCGAAAACCGCGCTGGGCTCCGTCGTGTTGCCGTTGTTCGTCCTTCTGACGTCCTACATTCCCGGCCCGACGCATAACCCGCTGCTGGCTTCCATCTATGGCGGCATCGGCGTAGGGTTGGGGCTCGGCCTCGTATTTCGAGGCGGCGGCTCCACCGGAGGCTTGGACTTGGCGGCGCAAATGCTGCACCGGTATACGGGTCTGCCGTACAGTCTGGCGGTCGTATGCTTCGACGGCTGCGTCATTATTGCCGCGGGAATCGTCTTCGGCTCGCCCGAAGTGTCGTTATACGCATTAATCGCTCTGTTCGTCACCAGCAAAACGATCGATTTTGTTCAGAACGGCCTGCAGCTGTCGAAGGTCGCGTTTGTCATCAGCGGCAAGCCGAAAGCGGTCGCGGATGCGATTTTGCACGATTTGGACCGCGGGTTGACACGATTGGACGGGCACGGCGGGTATACCGGCGAGGGGCGAACCGTGCTGATGGTCGTCGTGAGCCAGAACGAGGTGCCCAAGCTGAAACGGCTGGTGCGTTCCATCGACGCCGGCGCCTTCGTCATCATCAGCAATACGGCGGAAGTGCTCGGCCAAGGCTTCAAGCTGGAAAATTGAAATGGGAGCACTGCCGCGGGGCGATTTTCGGCGATGGTGCTCCTCAAAGCCTGCTTTATTGCAATTTCGTGCCCCGCCGACCGCGCAGTCAATTGCGAACCTCCTGCTGCGCCTTCAACTTCGCCGTCGTGCCCCGTCATCGGCGCCTTCAATCACATGCCGCTTGCCTCGCCCCCGGCTAAGTCAACGAGCTCTCCAACTTTTTCGCCAACTACGCGATCGACTGCATGCCGCCTGCTCCGCCAACTCCTACTGCCATTCGTCAACATTGCCGCTTTACAGAACATATGATCTTATTTTATGATTAAACGGGATGAATGGTTAATGCTGTAAACTTAGAAATTAAGGCCCGAGCGCATTGTATTATTATTAATTCAAATGTATAATGATGCAAAGCAATGTATTATTTCCATCGACTGCTTAATGATGTACAATAGGAAGTTGTAGCGTAAGTCAAGCCTCTTGCCGGATGGCGGGGCGTGAAATAGATGCAGCGAAAATGGTTCATGGGAGATGAGCGTATGGGCAACAAGCTGGGAGTGGCAATCGTCGGCTCGACCGGTTACGGGGGAGTGGAATTGATCAGGCTGCTGGCCTCGCATCCGTTGGCGGAAGTGACGTCGGTCATTTCGTCTTCGAGCGCGGGAACGCCGATTTCGGACGGTTATCCGCATTTGACGGGCATTCGGGAAGAACTGCTGGACGACGTCGATCCGGCCGCGATCAAGGAGAAGGCGGAAGTCGTCTTTCTGGGTACGCCACCGGGAGTGGCCTCGAAGCTGGCTCCGCAATATTTGGAGGCCGGCCTGAAAGTAATCGACTTGTCGGGAGATTTCCGGCTCAAGTCTCCGGCGCTGTACGAGCAATGGTACAACAAGCCGGCGGCCGACGAAACCTATTTGCAAAAGGCCGTGTTCGGACTCTCGGAAATTTACGGCGAGAACGTTCGCGGCGCGGGCTTCATATCCAATCCCGGTTGTTATCCGACGGCGACGCTGCTCGGTCTTGTGCCGGCGGTCAAGGCGGGCTGGGTCGATCCGGACACGATCATTATCGACGCAAAGTCGGGCGTGTCGGGCGCGGGACGAGGCGTATCGCTGGGCAATCATTATTCGGAGCTGAACGAAAATTTCAAAGCGTATAAAGTGAACAAGCACCAGCATATTCCGGAAATCGAAATGGTGCTGTCCGATGCGGCCGGCAAGGAAGTGTTCACGACGTTTACGACCCATCTGGTGCCGATGACGCGGGGCATTATGTCCACCATGTACGCCAAGTTGGACGGCAAGCGCAGCCTGGCCGATTTTATCGGACTGTACCAGCAATTTTACGAGGGACGCCGCTTCGTACGGATTCGTCCGGAAGGCCAATGGCCGGCGACGAAGGAAGTGTGGGGCTCGAACTATTGCGATATCGGCTTTGCGGTCGACGAGCGCACGAATCGGGTGACGATCGTTTCGGTCATTGACAATCTCGTGAAGGGCGCGGCGGGGCAAGCGATTCAAAACTTGAATATTATGATGGGCTGGGATGAAACGCTTGGCTTGCAGTTTGTCCCTGCTTATCCGTAAGGCGACAGCCATTTTCAACATAAAAGGGGATACGATTCACCATGGGACAGGTGACGACACCATTGTATAAAGTAAAGGCGGACGGCTCGATTACGACGCCGCAAGGATTTAAGGCCGGCGGCCTGCATTGCGGCCTGAAGAAGTCGACGCGCCACGATTTGGGCGCGATCGTGTGCGATGTGCCGGCTGCGGCGGCGGGCGTATATACGACCAACGTCTTCCAGGCGGCTCCGCTCCAGGTGACGCGGGAGAGCATCGGAGCGGGCGGCGTGCTTCGCGCCGTGCTTGTCAACAGCGGCAACGCCAACGCTTGCACGGGCGAGCAGGGCGAGGCCGACGCTTATGAGATGAGGGCGCGGTTCGCGGACACGATCGGCGTGCCGGCCGATCATGTGGCGGTGGCGTCCACGGGCGTCATCGGCGAAAATTTGAAGATGGATAAGGTGCGCGGCGGCATCGACGCTCTTCCGGCGAAGCTGGACGGCGGCGCGAAGGGAGCCGAAGGCTTCAGCCAGGCGATTTTGACAACGGATCTGGTGCAAAAGACGGCGTGCGTCGAGCTGGAGCTGGACGGCAAGAAGGTGTACGTGGCGGGAGCGGCGAAGGGCTCCGGCATGATTCATCCGAACATGGCGACGATGCTCGGCTTCGTTACGACGGATGCGGCCATCGGCAGCGAAGCGCTGCAAGGGCTTCTGCGGAAGGCGACGGATCTGACGTTCAACATGATTACGGTGGACGGCGATACGAGCACGAACGACATGCTGGTGGCGATGGCCAGCGGCCTGGCGGGCAACCGCGAGCTTACTCCGCAGCACGAGGGCTGGGAAGCGTTCGCCGCGGCGTTGACTTATGTATGCGAGGTGCTGGCCAAAGCGATCGCGCGCGACGGCGAAGGGGCGACGAAGCTGGTGGAAGTGCAAGTGCGCGGCGCCGTCAGCGACGAGTCGGCCCAGGCGATCGCCAAGACGATCATCGGCTCTTCGCTGGTGAAGTCGGCCGTGTTCGGGGCGGACGCCAACTGGGGCCGCATTATCGCGGCCGTCGGACGCGCGGGCCAGCCGGTCAATCCGGCGACGGTCGATATTCGCATCGGCGACATTGTCACGCTGGAGCAATCGCGCCCCATTGCATTTGACGAAGAGGCGGCGCTGGAATATTTGAAAGGCGATACGGTCGTCATTTATGTCGATCTGCATATGGCCGACGGTCGCGCCACGGCATGGGGCTGCGACTTGACGTACGATTATGTCCGCATCAATGCGGCGTACCGGACGTAAGCGGCCTTAAGACCATGGTGGAGGAAGGTACAACGGCAATGGAGCAACGGTTTGTCATGAAATGCGGCGGCAGCACGCTGGCCGCTTTGCCGGATGCGTTTTTCGGCGAGCTGCGCGAGCTTCAGTCGCACGGCATCAAGCCCGTCATCGTGCACGGCGGCGGGCCCGCGATTTCGGAAACGCTGACGAAGCTGGGCATTGAGACGGCATTCGTCAACGGTCTGCGCAAGACGAGCGACGACGTGCTCGACGTGGTCGAGATGGTGCTGGCCGGACGCATCAATAAGGAAATCGTTCGCAAGATCGAAACGAACGGAGCGAGGGCGCTGGGCTTGTCCGGCGTGGACGGCAAGCTGATTGTCGCGGAGCCGGTGCCGAACGCGGACGAAATCGGGTTTGTCGGCAATGTGACGGACGTCAACGCCGCCATTATCGAGGGAATTATGGGGATGGCGTACATACCGGTCATTGCGCCGATCGGCATCGACGCAAAGGGACAGCGCTACAACATTAACGCGGATACGGCGGCCGGAGCGGTTGCGTCGCATCTGGGCGTGGAGCGCATGATCGTCGTGACCGACGTTCCCGGCATCTTGAAGACGGTGGACGGCGAGAAGAAGGTGCTCCCGACCGTCACGGTCGAGGAAATCGAAGAAATGATAGCAAGCGGCGAAATATACGGAGGCATGATCCCGAAGGTTCGCGCCGCGGTGCAGTGCATTCAGGGGCGCGTTCGCGAGGTCGTCATTGTCAGCGGCAGCGAGGCGGGCGTATTGACGAAAGCCGTTACAGAGGGCGGCGTCGGCACGCGCATTCTGCAATCGAACGAAGGGCGGGTGTCATAATGGGCGAGAGCAAACCGACGGCGGCGGGCCCATCTTCTTATCAAGAAGCGGCGGCTTCCTTGTTTCCGACTTATGCGCGGTATCCGATTACGCTCGTCAAGGGCGAGGGCAGCCGGCTTTGGGACGACCAGGGCAACCGCTACCTTGACTTTATGAGCGGCATTGCGGTGACCAATCTGGGCCATGCCCCGCAGCGCGTGAAGGAAGCGCTGGTGCAACAGCTGGATCAGCTGTGGCATGTGTCCAACCTGTTTCAAATTCCGAATCAGGCCGAAGCGGCGAAGCTGCTGACCGACAACAGCTGCGGCGATGCGGTGTTTTTCTGCAATTCCGGCGCGGAGGCGAACGAGGCGGCCATCAAGCTGGCGCGCCGCTATCAGCAGCTGGTGCGGAAGAACGGCCGGTATGAAATTATAACGTTCCATCAGTCGTTTCACGGCCGGACGCTGGCGACGCTGACCGCGACGGGCCAGGAGAAGGTGAAGGAAGGCTTCGCCCCGCTGCCCGAAGGCTTCAAGTCGATTCCTCTGAACGACATAGCTGCGCTGGAGGCGGCCGTAACTGCAACTACGGCGGCCATTATGCTGGAGATGGTGCAGGCGGAAGGCGGCATTTACCCGGTCGATCCGGAATATATCAAGCAGGCTGCCGAATTGTGCGAGCGGGAGGGCATCCTGCTTATCGTGGATGAGATCCAAACCGGCATGGGCCGCACGGGCAAGCTGTTTGCTTATGAGCATTACGGCATCAAGCCGGACATTTTTACGCTGGCCAAAGGACTCGGAAGCGGCTTCCCGGTCGGCGCCATGGTGGCGCAGGAGAAGCTTCGCGAAGGGTTCACCGCGGGCAGCCACGGCTCCACCTTCGGCGGCACGCCGATCGCCACGGCTGTCGTGAAGGCGACGGTGGAGACTATCGTGGGAGAAGGGCTGCCGGCGAGAGCGGCGGAAATGGGCGGCTATTTGATGGATCAGCTGCGCGAGAAGCTGGCGGATATCCCGTTTGTCCGGGAAGTGAGGGGGCTCGGCCTGCTTGTCGGCATTCAATGCGCCGGTCCCGTCGCGGACGTGCTGGCGGCGGCGCAGGGCAAGGGGCTGCTGGCCATCACCGCGGGTCCCGACGTCATTCGGCTGCTGCCGAACTTGCTGGTGACGCGCGAAGAAATCGACGAAGCGGTCGGCATCCTGACCGAGCTGCTTCAGGCGACGAAGAAGTAAGGCTGCAGGAACAGGCATAGCAGTCCGCCGGGGATAGTGTATGTTGAACCAAAGCTCGCAAGTACGAAGTAAAGCGGAATGAGGAAGCCGAGCTGAAGAAACGATAGTGGTCGCCTTTGCAGAGCGATCGGAAGTCGATTCCTCATGAAGCTTGTCTGGCGTACGGCGAAACCTTGTTCAACCGATACGGCTTAGCCCGGACGGCCGCAAACAGAAGGAGGCAAGGACATGGCGGTGGCAAACGAGCAATTGGCCTTGGGCATGAAGGGACGCGATTTCCTTATGCTGGTCGATTTTACGAAAGAAGAGCTGATGTACCTGATCGATCTGGCGATCGATTTGAAGAAGAAACAGAAGGCCGGCGAGACGCATCATTTGCTGAAGGGCAAAACGCTGGGGATGATTTTCGAAAAAAATTCCACCCGCACGCGCGTTTCGTTCGAAGTGGGGATGTATCAGCTGGGCGGCCATGCGCTGTTTCTGAGCGGCAACGATTTGCAGCTCGGACGCGGCGAGACGATCTGGGACACGGCGCAGACGCTGTCGCGCTACCTGGACGGCATCATGATCCGCACGTTCGCCCATAAGAAGATCGTCGAGCTGGCTAGAGGCGCGACGATTCCGGTTATTAACGGCCTGACCGATCTGTCGCATCCGTGCCAGGCGCTGGCCGATTACCAGACGATCTACGAGCACAAAGGGCGCCTCGAAGGGCTGAAGGTGGCGTATATCGGCGACGGCAACAATGTCGTTCATTCGTTGATGATGGGTGCCGCCAAGCTGGGCGTCAACATGGCGATCGCGACGCCGCAAGGCTATGAGCCCGATGCCGATCTCGTGGAGCAGACGAAAGCGAATGCCGCTCAGAACGGCTCCAGCCTCTACGTCGGCCACGATCCGAAGGAAGCGATCGCGAATGCGGACGTCGTGTACACGGACGTATGGGCCAGCATGGGACAGGAAGCGGAGCAAAAGCAGCGCGAGGCCGCTTTTGCAAACTTCCAAGTCAACGAAGAGCTGACGAAATACGCCAAGCCGGATTACCTGTTCATGCACTGCCTGCCGGCGCATCGCGGCGAAGAAGTGAGCGAAGGCGTCATCGACGGCGAACACTCCATTATTTTCGACCAGGCGGAAAACCGGCTGCACGCGCAGAAAGCGATTATGGCCGCCATTATGGGATAAATCAATTATTTTCGTACGGAAGGGAAGTTGAGCAGTATGGCAAAGGAAAAAATCGTGCTCGCGTATTCGGGCGGCCTTGACACCTCGGTCATTCTGAAATGGCTGAAGGAGACGTACGACGCGGAAATTATCGCGTTTACGGCGGACATCGGCCAGAAGGAAGAACTGGACGGCCTGGAGGAAAAAGCGCTCAAAACCGGCGCCTCCAAAGTGTATATCGACGATTTGCGCGAAGAGTTCGCCAAAGACTTCATTTACCCGATGTTCCAGGCGGGCACGCTGTATGAAGGCCAATATTTGCTGGGCACGTCGATTGCTCGTCCGTTGATCGCCAAGCGGATGGTGGACATCGCGCGCGCCGAAGGGGCAACAGCCATCGCGCACGGCGCGACAGGCAAAGGCAACGACCAGGTTCGTTTCGAGCTGACGGCCGCCTCCCTGGCACCCGAGATCAACGTAATCGCGCCGTGGCGCCTCGAGGCGTTCCGCGAGCAATTCCCGGGCCGTGCCGAAATGATCGCTTATGCAGAGAAGCATGGCATTCCGGTGACGGCATCCGCCGCCAAGCCGTATTCGACGGACCGCAACCTGCTGCACATCAGCTTTGAGAGCGGCGTGCTGGAGGATCCTTGGTTCGATGCTAGCTCGGAAGAAAATGAAGACATGTACGTGCTCAGCGTATCGCCGGAGCGCGCGCCGGACAAGGCGGAATATGTCGAGCTGACGTTCGAGCAGGGCAACTGCACCGCCGTTAACGGCCAGGCGATGAGCCCGCTGCAAGTGATGGAAACGTTGAACGAGCTGGGCGGCAAGCACGGCATCGGCCGCGTCGACATGGTGGAGAACCGCTTCGTCGGCATGAAGAGCCGCGGCGTGTACGAAACGCCGGGCGGTACGATTTTGTTCACCGCACACCGCAAGATGGAGTCGCTCACGATGGACCGCGAGGTCATGCATTTGCGCGATTCCTTGATTGCGAAATACAGCAGCCTCGTGTACAACGGCTTCTGGTTTGCTCCTGAACGTCTGGCGCTGCAGGCGCTCGTGACGGAATCCCAGAAAAACGTGACGGGCGTCGTCCGGTTGAAGCTGTATAAAGGCAATGTCATCGGCGCCGGCGTCCAAAGCCCGGTCAGCCTGTACAATCCGGATATCGCGACGATGGAGGCCGATCCTTCCCAAGCGTACGATCAAGGCGACGCGACGGGCTTTATCCGCCTGAACGCGCTTCGCTTGAAAGTATCCTCCGGAGTGGAGCAAAGCAAACGATAATATCGGCGACGGACGGAAGCTTTAGCGGCAGTCCGCTTCGGGCCGGAAACGCGCAAGGCCGGGATTGATTGAGGCAGCACCTATGCGAGCGGATTTTTGCTTGAGGGATGCCTGATTCCGGCCGGATTTCCGGATCGAACGGCTGCGGGCGGACAAGCTTCCGTCGCCTGTATCCGAAAGGGAGTGTATGATGTGAGCAAGCTGTGGGGCGGTCGATTTACGAAAAAGACGGACCAGCTGGTGGAGGAGTATACGGCTTCCATTATGTTCGACAAAGAGCTGGCCGAGGAAGATATTCAAGGCAGCGTTGCGCATGTGACGATGCTGGGCAAGCAGGGCATCCTGCCGGCCGACGACGTGGAACAAATCAAGGACGGCCTGCATCGCGTATTGCAGCGCATCCGGCGCAACGATCTGGAATATTCGATCGGCGACGAAGACATTCATATGAATATCGAGAAGACGCTGATCGACGACGTCGGTTCGGTCGGCGGCAAGCTCCATACCGGCCGCAGCCGCAACGATCAGGTCGCTACGGACATGCATTTGTGGCTCCGCAAGCGCGTCGTGGAATTTGTGGACATGCTGCACAAGCTGCAATCGGCGCTGGTGGAGCAGGCAAAAGCGAATATCGACACGATCGTGCCGGGCTACACGCATTTGCAGCGGGCGCAGCCGATTCTGTTCGCTCATCATCTGATGGCGTACGTATCGATGTTCGGCCGCGACGTGGAACGGCTGCAGGACAGTTACAAGCGAATCAACGTGCTTCCGCTCGGCGCCGGCGCGCTGGCGGGTACGACGTTCCCGATCGACCGCCATTTTGTGGCGAAGGAGCTGAAGTTCGACCGCGTCTACGAGAACAGCCTGGATGCGGTGAGCGACCGCGATTTTATCCTCGAGTTTCTGTCGCATGCGTCCATCATTATGATGCACTTGTCCCGTTTGAGCGAAGAGCTGATTATGTGGAGCAGCACGGAGTTCCGTTTCGTCGAGCTGGACGACGCCTTCTGCACGGGCAGCAGCATTATGCCGCAAAAGAAAAATCCGGACGTGCCGGAGCTGGTGCGCGGCAAGACCGGACGCGTATACGGCAACCTGATGGGGCTCCTGACGGTGCTCAAGTCGCTGCCGCTCGCTTATAACAAGGACATGCAGGAAGACAAGGAAGGCATGTTCGATACGGTGAAGACGTTGCAAGGAGCGCTTCAGCTGTTCGCGCCGATGATCGCTACGATGAAGGTCAACAAGGACCAGATGCGCCAGGCCGTCAACCAGGACTTCTCGAACGCGACCGATATCGCGGACTTCCTTGTCGGCAAAGGCATGCCTTTCCGTCAGGCGCACGAGGTGATCGGCAAAACGGTGCTGTATTGCATCGAGCAAAATAAATATTTGCTGGATTTGACGCTGGATGAATTTAAGCAATTTTCCACGCTGTTTGACGAGCGGATCTACGAAGTGCTGAAGCCGGAAAACGTCGTCAACGCACGCAACGTTTACGGCGGCACGGCCAAAGCCCAGGTCGAGGCGGCCATCGGCCGCGCGGATGCCGCGTTGGCGGAAACCGCCGCTTGGGTGGCGGAGTATGTGGAGCGCAGCCGCTAATTAATTCGGCAGCTTTGATGAAATGCACCGCGCGCAGGGATCTGCGCGCGGTGTTTTGCTATGCCCGCAGCGCGTGCGGGCTAGAGGTGCAACGCCGAACTGCCCCTGCAAGTTCGTGAATGATCTTAGAGTGTGAGTTGACCCGTCTATATGCTGCTGTAAGTTCACGTATGACCTTAGAGCGCGGTTTGAGTCGCTGGAATGTGCCTGTAAGTTCGTGAATGACCTTAGAGTGTGAGTTGACCCGTCTATATGGTGCTGTAAGTTCACGTATGACCTTAGAACGCAGTTTGAGTCGCTGGAATGTGCCTGTAAGTTCATGTATGACCTTAGAGCGCAGTTTGAGTCGCTGGAATGTGTCTGTAAGTTCGTGAATGACCTTAGAGTACGAGTTGACCCGTTCCAAATGGTGCTGTAAGTTCACGTATGACCTTAGAGCGCGGTTTGAGTCACCGGAATGTGTCTGTAAGTTCATGAACGACCTTAGAACGCAGTTTGAGTCGCTGGAATGTGCCTGTAAGTTCACGTATGACCTTAGAGCGCGGTTTGAGTAGCTGGACTGCCCCTGTAAGTACGTAAATGACCTTAGAGTGTGGGTTAGACCGTCCGAATGGTGCTGTAAGTTCACGAACGACCTTAGAGCGAGAGCTGGACCGTCCGAATGGTGCTGTAAGTTCACGAACGACCTTAGAGTGCGAGTTGGAACGTCCATTTGGTGCTGTAAGTTCATGAACGACCTTAGAGCGCGGTTTGAGTAGCTGGACTGCCCCTGCAAGTACGTAAACGACCTTAGAGTGTGGGTTAGAGCGTCCAAATGGTGCTGTAAGTTCATGAACGACCTTAGAGCGCGGTTTGAGTCGCTGGAATGTGCCTGCAAGTACGTAAATGACCTTAGAGTGCGGTTTGGACCGACCATTTGGTGCTGTAAGTTCACGAACGACCTGAGAGCGAGTTGTATCCCGGCTATGTGTGACCATACAGGTCGGAATGTGCCTGGATCGCTCGATTGGTAGGTGATGCCGAGTCGCATGGTCCTATTCGATTCGCGACAGTCCGTCCTCCAGCAGCGAGCCTTGAGGGAGCGGCGCCGAGACGGGCTCGGGAACCGGAATCGGGGTCGGTTCCGGCTCGCCGCCGTCGAGCGGCGGATTCGGCACGGGTGTTGCGCTTTCGCTGCCGGAGCCGTTAAGGTTGCTTTCATCGCCCGTTCGGCTGCCGCTTCCCCCGTCGCTGCTCCTGCCGTTGCCTGCTCCATTGCGGCCATCCGATCCATCGCCGCCGCGCACGTTGCCGCCCGTCCCGCCGCCCGCGGCCGGGCCGACCTCAATGACGGTCGGCTGCGACCGGTACGTGTCGCGGGAAACGCGTTCGCGGGAGACGACCTCGCCGTCGCGCAGATGCGTGCGGAACGTTTCGACGACATAACCCGGCTTGCCGCGCTCGACGATCTTTTGTCTGCCCGCAGGCAAGCTCGGGTTCGACACGGTTTGCGTCTTGGGCGGAACCGTGTCGATCGTGACGGATTCGATTTCGTAGCTTTCGTTTTCCGGCATCGTTCCGAACAGCTTCACCGTCAGCTTGCGGTCCTTCACTTCGGTGCGGATGAGAAGATGCTTGCCCGTCGAATTGCGGAACTTGAAATCGATGGCGCCGGTCGCGTAAGTGGCGTCGTGGCCCAGCGGCAAATAGGCGACCGGCAGCGAATGATTGCGCCGTTCGACAATGTCGAGCCCCGCTCGCAGCACGGCTTGGTACAGCGTGCTGGACACTTGGCAGATGCCGCCGCCGATGCCCGGAACAAACTTGCCGTTCAGAATGACCGGCGCCTCGCGGTATTCGTGCTCCCGTTCCGCCCGGGCAACGAGCTCGCTGTAAGCAAACACTTCATCGGGCGCCAAGTACCAGTCGTGCAGCGTTTCCGCCGTGACCGACACATTGTGCGCCCTTCCTTCCCCGCTGGAGACGAAATCGGTCGTAAAGGACATGATCAGCCGTTCGATGCCTTCGGCCCGCAGCTCCTCCAGCGTCACCTCGGGCTCAATCGTCGCAATCGGCAGCTCGGCCGCAAACGACAAGCCCTTCCCGCCCGCATCCGGCCCCGAGAGATCTTTTCCCGCCAGTACCCAAGCCTCCGCTTCATCCAGCAGCGCCGCCGTATCCATGCGGTAGCCGTTCAAGTGAGGCGTATAAACGACCTTGTCGTCCTCGGTAATTTTGCGGGCCGCATCGGCCGGCTCCTGCCGTTCGATCCATCCCCATTGCTGGCGCAAGGCGTTCTCGAACAGATCGCGGTTCCAGCTCTCGGTCAGCTCAAAATGCAGCGGAAACCGGTAACGGTAACGGGCGCGTTCCCATAACGAGCCTTCCCGCAGCTCCGCGATCGCCTCCCGCAGTCCGTCGAATTGCGCCCGGTAGCCGAAATCTTCTGCGGTCCAGCTTGCGGAATCCGAAGAAGCCGCATTGGCCGTGACCGTAATCGTCCTCTCCTTCAGCACCCGCTCGTACCGGTCCAGCAGGTCCAGCGCCTCTTCGATCGGCATGCCGCCGATCTCGAGCTTGCCGGCCATGACCCCCGGCGGAATCGTATCTTGCAACGCATAACTCCGCAATAATCCATAACCCGAGCCGGCCGCAGCCAGCAGCACGAGCAAGCAGCCCCAAATTACCGTCATTCGTTTTCTCATTCGCTCAAACACCCTTTTTCCTATATTCGGACAGTTCTATATGTATATGCGCAAAGGCGCGCGAACTTGTTAGACCGTCATCGATTCGACAAACCCCATGTAAATGAGAATTGTGAAAAAAGCGGAAACCCCGTCTTTGTTGAAGGAATTAAGCGCACGCTGTCGAAATACTAGTACGGACTCTTTACAGGATGTGATAATGTGATAGAAATGCACGACATATGGAAGACCTACGCCGACGGCACACATGCGCTCCGCGGAGTGTCCGTTCGTATAGATCGCAACGAATTCGTATATATCGTCGGACCGTCCGGCGCAGGCAAATCGACATTCATGAAGCTGATTTATCGCGAGGAAGTGCCGACCAAAGGCCAGCTTTCCGTCAATGGATTTAACATCGGCAAGCTGAAGCCGCGCAAAATCCCGTACGTGAGACGGAATATCGGCGTTATTTTTCAAGATTTCAGATTGCTCCCCAAGCTTACCGTCTTTGAAAATGTCGCCTTTGCAATGGAAGTCATCGAAGCCCCCAAGCGCGTCATCAAAAAAAGAACGATGGAAGTGCTGGAGCTGGTCGGGCTGAAGCACAAGCATGCCAGCCTGCCGTCCCAGCTGTCCGGGGGCGAACAGCAGCGCGTATCGATCGCGCGGGCGATCGTCAACAACCCTTCGGTCATCGTCGCGGATGAACCGACGGGCAATCTGGACCCCGATACGTCCATGGACATTATGAATCTCCTGGAGGAAATCAACTTCCGGGGCGCGACGATCATCATGGCTACTCACAACAAGGATATCGTCAACTCGATGCGCAAGAGAGTTATCGCCATCGAGAACGGCAACATTGTCCGCGACGAGGCCAGAGGGGAGTACGGCTATGAAATTTAGCACGCTGCTCCGCCATTTGCGGGAAGGATTCAAGAGCATCATCCGCAACGGCTGGATGTCCTTCGCCTCGATGAGCTCTATTTTTATCTCGCTGTTTATTCTCGGCATCTTCGTGCTGCTCGCTCTGAACGTCAATCATATGGCCGACCAGATCGAAAGCAAGGTGCAGATTCGCGTCTATATGCAGACCGATGTCGATGAAGCCAAGGCGCAGGAATTGCAAAACAAGATCGGCAACATAACCGAAGTAAGCAAGGTAACTTACGTATCGAAGGAAGAAGGCCTGCAGCTGCTGGCCGAATCGATGGGCGAAGACAACGGGGATTGGATGTCCGGATATTCCGGCGAGAACAACCCGCTGCCCATCTCCTTGACAATAGAAGTGTTCGATCCGCAGTCGGTAGAGACGGTAGCCGACCAGATCGAGGCGATCAACAAGGCCGACGGCTCGAACCCGATCAACCGGGTGAAGTACGGTCAAGGCACGGTCGAGAAGCTGTTCAAAATTACGAACGCCGTCCGCAACATCGGCTTTATCATTGTCATCGGCCTGGCCGTTACGGCGATGCTGCTCATTTCCACTACGATCAAAATGACGATCATCGCCAGACGCCGCGAAATCGGCATTATGAAGCTGGTAGGCGCGACCAACGCCTTTATTCGCTGGCCATTTTTCATAGAAGGCGCGCTGATCGGCATTGTCAGCTCCGTCCTGACGACGGCAGCGGTATTGGCCGGCTACGCGCAAATGATTAAGCTGACGCAAGTCGATTTGTCGCTTATGTTGATTAGTCTGGTGCCGGTAAGCGAAGCGGGCTGGATGACGGCAGGACTCATTATTACGATCGGAACGCTCATCGGCATTTGGGGAAGCACCATTTCCGTACGAAAGTATTTGAAAGTGTAGGTGAACGATCAGATGAAAAAATGGACCATTGCCGCATTGGCCGTAATCCTTGCGGTCACCCTGCTGGTGCGGCCTACGGAAAACGAGGCGGAGGCGTCCACCTTGTCCCAGATCGAGAAGGACATTGCCGCCGCCAATCAGCAAATTCGAGATGCGGAGCGCAAGGCGGCCAACGCCGAGGAGCAGGCGAGACTGGCGGCCAAGCAGCAAGGCGAGCTGAAAATCAAAACCGAGGACTTGCAAAACGAAATCAACAAGCTGCTGAAGGAACTGGACAAGGTCGCCAACGAAAAAGCGAAAACCGAACGGGAAATCGATGCGAAGGAAGAAGAGCTCCTTCAGACGGGCAAAGAGCTGGATGCCGCGATCGCGCGCGTGAACGAGCGGGACGAGCTGATCCAGATGCGCATGAGACATATGTATACGAACGGATCGGTTTCTTATTTGGATGTTTTGTTTAGCGCCACAAGCTTTACCGACTTCCTGGACCGGTTTGACGCGCTGCAGACGATTCTCAGCTCCGACAAGCAGATTTTGGAGGAGCATAAGAAGGATCAAGAGCTGGTCGAGCAGAAGAAAGCGGATGTCGAAACCCAACTGGCGCAGGTTCAAGAGCTGTACTACGAGCTCGAGCTGCAGCAAGCCGATCTGATCAAGAAGGAATCGGAGAAAGAAGTGCTTTACGCCAGCTATCAGGAAACGATCGAGGAGCTGGAGCAGACGATTCACGAGATGGAAGAGATCAGCGCCGAGCAGGAGCAGGTGGTCGTGGCGCTGGCCGCGAAAGTGTCCAAGCTTAACGCGGAGAAAAACCGGATCAAAAATCCATACAGCGGCGGCAAGCTCGCCATGCCGCTGAAAGCGAACTACCGGGTAACGTCCAACTTTGGCACGCGCATCCATCCGATTACCGGCAAGAAGCATACGCATACCGGCATCGACTTGGCTGTGCCTTCCGGTACGCCGATTTATGCCGCGGAGGCCGGCGTCGTCATTTTGTCGCAATACAGCAGCGGTTACGGCAACTGCATCATTATCGACCACGGCAACGGGCTGTGGACGCTGTACGCCCATATTCGCAACGGCGGCTTGCTGGTCAGCGAAGGAGATTCCGTCAAACGCGGCGACCTGATTGCCGAAGTAGGCAGCACGGGCAATTCGACGGGACCTCATCTGCACTTTGAAGTGCGGAAGAACGAAGTAGCGGTTAATCCGGGCCCTTATTTGAAATAATAATGAAATAAAACTTTTTATCGAGGCAGCCCGGCAGCACGGGCTGCCTCGATATTTCGAATCCGTTAATGGCAAATAATTGACGGCCGCTTGTCATATACTAGGGTGGTCTTGTAAGCTGGAAATAGTAAAGGTGGTGTACTGGCGTGTATTTTAAGGGGCGTACCGTATTTGCGTTTGTTCTGTTGACGATGTTTGCGACGGCACTCGTCTCCCTGACGGTCGCGGACCAGATCATAAAGCCCAATGAACCGGCTGCCGTCTCCGCCGCCTCCGTTCAACCGGGCCGCAGCTACAAGCTGACGGAGGAGGAGCTGGGCAAGCTGAATGCGGTGCTGGAGCTGATCGAAACGAAATATTACGAGGAGATTGACCGCGGAGAGCTGCTCGACGGCGCGGTGAGCGGCATGATGGATGCGCTGCACGATCCGTACTCCGTTTATATGGAGAAGGAGACGGCGGAGCATTTTTCCGAATCGATTGAAGGTTCGTTTACCGGCATCGGGGCGGAAGTGTCCATGGAAAGCGGCAAAATTGTCGTCGTGTCTCCCATTAAGGGGTCGCCGGCGGAACGCTCGGGCTTGCTGGCCAAGGACATTCTGCTGTCGGTCAACGGGGAGAAGCTGGACGGGCTGTCGCTCCAGGAAGCCGTTAACAAAATTCGCGGTCCGAAGGGAACGAAAGCGAAGCTGATGGTCCAAAGATCAGGCTTTGCGGAGCCGATTCAGCTAGTTCTGATTCGCGACGACATCGATATCGAAACGGTATATGCATCTTTGCGGCCGGACGGCATCGGCCTCATCGAGATCCGGCAATTCGCAATGAACACGGCGGACCGGTTCAAGGAAGAGCTGGAGCGGCTGGAGAGCGAAGGGATGAAGGGGCTGGTGCTGGACGTGCGCAACAATCCCGGAGGAGTGCTGCCCGTCGTCATTGAAATCGCTCAGCTCATGCTTCCGGAAGGGGCTAAGGTCGTGCAGGTCGAAGACCGCGACGGCAACCGCGAGGAAACGTTGGCCAAGGGCGGCGAGCGTAAGAAATACCCGATTGCGGTACTGACGAACGGCGGCAGCGCCAGCGCTTCGGAAATATTGGCGGGCGCCCTGCAGGAAGCGGCCGGAGCCAAGGTCGTCGGTGAGAAGACGTTCGGCAAAGGTACGGTGCAGGTCAGCTACAATAAGGCGCTGGGGGACGGCAGTCTGGTCAAAATGACGATCGCGAAGTGGCTGACCCCGAACGGCAATTGGATTCACGAGAAAGGGATCACCCCGGACATCGAGGTGTCGCCTCCGGAAATGTATACCGCCGCCAGGCTGTCGCTGCAGGAGACGCTGAAGCGGGACGACTTGAGCGAGCGGGTGCGCAGCGCTCAAATTATGCTGGAGGGTCTCGGCTACGAGCCGCAGCGGAAGGACGGCTATTACAGCGAAGAGACGGAGCAAGCCGTCAAGCGGTTCCAGGAGGCCAGCGGGCTGCCGGCATCGGGCGAAATTGACGTGAAGACGGCGGAGACGCTGGAAGGCGCCGTGATCAAATGGATCCAGAACAAAGAAAACGATGTGCAGCTCGTCGAAGCGATCAAAGCGGCGAGCAGGAAATAACGGAGTTGTGTCGAATAAGTGAAAGGTTGGCTTCCACGCTGAGGCCGGCCTTTCTTTTTATTACAGATCAAGCTGCGGTGAAGATGCTGCGGCTTATCGGTTGATTACGGTGCATGGGAGAGTGGGCGATGGCGACGGCCGCGGTATTGCTGGACATGCTGGGGAGGGCTGCCTTGCAGCTCGTGACGGGACCTTTTTATTATATAGCAGTGCTGTTTATCATTTTGCAATATACGAGAGGCATGGCGATGGAGCGGCAAATGTTTGCCGTCAAGCTGCACGATTGGAAGACGTTGACGCTCAAGGCGGTTGGCGCCGGATTAATGATCGGCGTTGCCGTGTCGCTGGCCGGTGCTTTTGTCGGAGCTTCGCTGACGCCGGAGGCGATCTTGTGGCTGTGGGGCGCCGCGCTGCTGCTCATGCTGCTGCGCATCCGCTATTTATGCTTCGCCTACGGCGCCGGCGCGATTGCGCTGCTGCAATGGCTGCTCGGCTTCCTGGCGCTGGAGGAGCGGTCGGATTGGATCGGCAGCGCGGCAGCCTCGCTCGCTTCCATAGACGCCGCAGGACTGCTCCTGCTTGTGGCGCTGCTCCATCTCGCGGAGGCGCTGCTCGTCCGGCTGCAAGGAGACCGGCTGGCGACGCCGATGTTTCTGGAAGGGAAGCGGGGCAAGCTGGTCGGCGGCTACCTGCTGCAAGGCTTCTGGCCGGTGCCGCTTTTCCTGCTCGTGCCGGCCGCCGAAGGCTCGGCTCACTCGGCCGTATGGAGCTGGCCGACGCTGCTTGGCGGCAGCGGGCAGCAAGCCTGGACGATTGCCGCGTTGCCGATGATTATCGGCTTCACGGAGATGACGCGTTCCTTGCTGCCTCGGGAGAAGGCCAAGCATGCCGCTCAGGGGCTGCTCCTGTTCAGCGTCATTCTGGGAGCTGCGGCCGTATCCGCTTGGCTGGTGCCATGGCTGCTGCCTCTTGCGGCCCTTGTGTCGATCGGTCTGCATGAGGTCATGATTTGGCGCAGCCGGATGAAGGAGGCTTCCCGCACTCCGCTGTACGTCCATGACGCCCGGGGGCTGCGCATTTTGGGCGTCGTGCCCGGTACGCCTGCAGAGGCTATGGGCCTTGCCGCCGGCGAAGTGCTGTACAAAGTAAACGGCCAGCGGGTCTGGACGAAGGAGGAACTGTACGAGGCGCTCGTGCAAAATCCGGCGTTCTGCAAGCTGGAGGTATACAATAATGCCGGCGAGCTGAAATTCGCCCAGAGGGCGCGCTACGAGGGCGAGCATCATCAGCTCGGCGTTATTTTGGCGCCGGATGAGCAAGCCAACTATTACGCGGCCAGCGGTCCGGCTTCGCTGCTGGAGCTGCTGCGCAGAAGGCGCACCGCCAACAAGCGCGGCCCGGGCGGGGCAGGCAACAGCGCCAGCGCACCGCGGGAAGCGCTGGGCGAGGAGCGCGGTTGATTTTGGGTGAACGAGGGTGAACGACAAAGACAAAGGGCTGGGCAAGCGGTTTTGACCGCTTGCCCAGCCCTTTGATTTTTTTGTACGCATGACCGCGGCGAGGGCGAAGATTATAACGAAAGCCGAGTTCATTAACGGCTGCGGATTCCGCTACAAAATCTTCGGATACCCGACCCAAGCGCGCGGCATGTAGATCACATGCAACCGATAGCCGGACGAAGCCCGACTTTGGTCAATCGGGATGATGCGGCGCATGGCCGCATCATCCGAAGAGTAATCAAACTTTTTCCTTAACGCTGCTTATAGCAATTAAGCTTTTTTGTTGCGTTTAACGAACCGCAGCGCGATGCCGCCGCCGATCAAGGCGATACCCAGCAGGTACAACGGCAAGGAGCTGTTTTCGCCGGTTTTCGGCAATTTGTCTACATCCGGCGTGAGATCAGTGCCGCCTCGCGGCACATGGTCCACTTCTACATCGACCCAAACTTCTTCTTCTTCTTCGCCGTTTTCGTTAACGATAACAATCGAGAAGCGGTCAGTGCCGACAAAGCCAGGGTTAGGCACATAAGTCCACTTGCCGTCCGGCGTAATGGTTACATTGCCGTTGGACGGAGGCGTTCCGATTTTCGGTTCGCTGTCTTCAGGCACTTCCACTTCGCCGTCAACCGGCGTCTCCTCGGTTGTTTTCTCTTTTTGCGGAGGAGTCGTCGGCTTCGCCGATTCAGTTGGAGCAGGTGTTGTCGACGGTCCAGGCGTAGGCGTAGGAGTTGGCGACGTCGTTTCGCCAGGCTCGTTCGTCTCGCCAGGTTCTTGCGTCTCGCCCGGCTCCTCGGAAGGCTCCGGAGTCGGTGTCGGCAGAATGATGATTGGCGGAATGTACGTAAACTTCCGGTTTTCCACTGTCACCGTAGTTTTTTCATTCGGCTTGATCTCAATCGTTTGCTCGCCATTGCCGATAATGGTATATCCGGCTGGAGCTTTTACTTCTTTCAGCACGTACGTGCCGAACGGCAAGTCATCAAGGATAGCTTTTCCGAACGTTGCAGCATCCGCTTCATCCGTACCAGTCGTCAATCTGCCGATTTCAGCCGATTTGTCGCTGTTGTACAAAATGAACTCGGCGCCTGGCAGCAGTTTCGAAGGATTGCCTTGTTCCACTTTCACGACTTCCAAATCGCCGGTTTGGCGTTCGTTTGTAACGGTATACTCCACCAAAGCCTCGCTAATTTGGATCAAAAATGGATCTGAAAGCAGCTCATAGCCGTTAGGGGCTTGCTCCTCAATCAACTGATATTTGCCGTAGGGCAAGCCTTCAGCAGAATAAGGCGTTCCTGCAGGGATTTCAATAATACCGTTTTCGTCCGTGACAAGCGGGTTATCAGGGAAAACGTTAATATTATTACGCTCCAAGCGGAATTGTACGCCTTCAAGCGGCTGATTATTTTCCGCGTCAACCTTGATCACACGGAAGAATCCTTTCGGTTTCGAACCAGTGCCGCCTGCATTTTGCAGATTAATGGAAATCGATTGCGATTGCGAGTCTTCCGTTGTATCGACAGAGCCGCTTCCGCTTTCACCGAAACCTTCAAAAGCAACGCTGTTTGTAGCTTGAACTGTTCCAGATGTTCCTTCTACGTCCAGTATCGACGTGTACTCCAGAACGTACGGTTTGCTGATTTCATCAAAGGTCAGCGTAAATGTGCCGTCTTCGTTGAACGAGATATTAACTCCGTCATTTTCCTGACGCCAGTCAATTTCTTCTCTAGAAGCGATATTTCCGGTTTCGCTGTCCACTTCGGCTTTGAACAGCTTGAAGCTGGACGTCATCAATATTTGATTTTCGCTAGGCGTATCCACGATGGTAACGTTGCGAATATGAGACTGACTCATATTAATAACAATGCTCCAGTTCATTTCATAAGTACCATTGACATGGTTGCCTGTCTTGGCGATAAATTCGCCTGCATGCTCGATTGGTACATTAGCGGACAGCGTTTTAGGATCGAATTCGTCCGCTTTAAACTCAGCGCTGTTCGCAATGGTGGCAGCATCTGTATCGATGATTTTGTTGGCCAAGCTTGTTTCGAATTGAATGTAGCGCGGCGACGTGATCGTGCCGTTAAATACAATTGTCAACACGTCATTCTCGAAATCTACGGTGTAATCCGTGCCTTCTGCAAGCTTGGAGTCATCATTTAGCGGACTCATACTGCCGTCTGGCCGAATGCTTGTTTCATGAATGACGATGGATGATAGATCCAATTGTTGAATCGATGTGATTGGGTCCGTCACTGTCGCATTCGTCATGCTTTTACTGTCATAGTTTACGAGCAAGCCCCATGTAATTTTTTTATTGACTGCATTGTAAGAACCTGTTTTTAATCCGTTCAATTGCGATGGAGCATTTAAATCTTCACTGACTGCTTCCGTTGTCTTGGTCTGCTTTTCAACCGTTACGTCATCATGCCAAGTCAATACACCATTGTTTACATAGGAAGGGAGCAGAGTTTCGTAAGAATGAGCATCGTGATCGTAATACGTGTCATAAGTAATTCTGTAAGAACTCGTCCCATCCGGGAATTGTACGGTAAAGCCTGTAACGTTGTTATTTGTATCCTTGCTGAAAGCAACATCGATATCGCCGTTCGCACCTTCAGCCATAATAGCGTTATTCACGCGGAGCGTTCCCGGTTTCAAGATAAGACCGTCACCGAAAGTATCGGTATATTCGGCTTCCCTTATGTTATAACCGGAATTATTGATGTTAACCTGCCAGGATACGGTTTTTTCTGCATAGTTGACATTGCCAACCCGATCTTTGGACAAAAATCTTTGCGTAATCGTACGGGAAGTTGAAGTTTCTTCGCTGCCGAATGACACTTTATTCGAAACGGAAGTATTATCGTAAATGCGAACATCTGCTTTTTTCCTCGTTTGATACGTTATGACGTAAGCATCGCTTGTATTCCCAGCATGAGATAACCGGAACCCTTCACGGTTGGCGACCGAAGAGACAGTGCCTAAGGTCCACTCGGAACCGAACAGGTCTTCACTGTCCAGCGTATAATTATCGTTGCTGTTTAGCGTATTGACGCGATGGACTTTAATGCTTCCCGGGATCAACTCATGGAAAGCACCAAAAGTATCGTTGCCAAAGTAATCGTCCAGCACAACAGGATCTGTCAGCGATTGAAGGCCAAAATTAAATTTGATGCGCCAGTCGACCGTTTCAGTAGCGGCTGAGTAATTCGTGGAAGCCTTGTTGAGCGTTAAGCCTCTTACCGGCGTAACAGCTGGCGCCGTTGCCGTCACCGGAGTGCTTATTTCTTGCCCGGAGAGCTCAGCCGTGTTGGTGAATGAAGTAACCGAATTATTGGTTATACCGGTCTTAAAAATAATACGGTAAGCATTGTTGATATCGCCCAAATTAACAACTAGTGTGTTACTTTCGAGCGTAACAGAACCGCCTGCAGGGAGACCTACTCCTGTCGGCGCGCCATTGCCGTCCAATTGCTGAACGACAACTTCAGAGGTTGATGGAAGTGCCAATCCCCCAGCTACGTTAATAGTATCTCGTACAACGGCATTGGTAATCGACTCTCCGCTCGCGTTGGCTACGATAGTCCACTCGATTTCCGTCGGATTAAAGCTTGGTAGGGCTCTGCCGGATTTCGTGACTTCATACTCCACCGGTTCGACGACGGGCGCTTCGATCTTCAGGGTAACGGGAGTGGTGCCCGGAATAAATTCGATGTTGATTTCGTTATTTTCGACTTTTGATTCGTCGACATAAACCCAGATCCACATCGTTCCGTCGACAGCGGCGCCTTCGCCGAAGACCTCGACGTGCTCATTAAAGTTCATCGTGATGGTATTGTTCACATGGTTGGCCGTGAAGGTGCCGAAGTTGTTCGGGGATCCTTCCAGATCTTTGGTCTGCGTGGTTTGCAGCCTGAACCCATCAGGCAAAGCGAAAGTATACGATTTGTTGCCGTTAATAAATTGGTGTCCCTCCTCGAGCTTCCAAGTATACTCAAGGACAAGCGTTTTACTCAAATCGATTTCAAAGTCCGGATCGGGTACCGATGGGGTGGTGCCGTTTATGGAAGCAATAACGGCGCCAGACACATTATAATCGCCCCCCGTTCTTAATTCGGCCGAAGGAAAGCCGACTTCGTCAATGCCCGGCGCAGCCTCCGCCTGCCTAAGCACGCCCGTGTAGTTGAAATACTGGAGTACCAGCATCAACGCGAGAGCCCAGGCAAAAATTTTCTTCTTCATGTGCTCCTAAACCTCCCAATATCTTCTTAAAATTTCCCAACCTCTATTGTACCGGTTGCACCTGTACATTTTCTGAACAAAATGTCGCGCAGTTGAACAAATGTATGGCGAAAAATGTCGAATATAATAAATTAAGCGGGATGGGGAAAACTTTTTGCTGGAAAATGCCGTATATAGATACAGGAGTACAGCAGACGGGATAAAAGACGGGGTGCGGTACGTGAAACTATTGATTGTAGACGACGAGAGGCTGGCGCTTTCGCATTTGGAGCGGACGATCAAGGCGGCGGCGGAGGAGCTGCCGGCCGATTTTGAAATTATGACCTTCCAGTTTGCGGAAGAGGCTATCAAGCACGCAGGGGCGATTCAGCCGGACGTTGTATTTTTGGATATTCATATGCCGAAGCTGACGGGCCTGCAGGCGGCAGAGCTGATTGTCGAGCAAAGTCCCGATACGGATATCGTGTTTGTGACGGCCTATGACGAATACGCCGTTCAGGCGTTTGAGCTGAACGCGCTGGACTATGTGCTCAAGCCGTTCACGTCCCAGCGCCTGGCCAAGACGCTGAGCCGCATCGTGACGCGCCGCGCCGGCGCCGTTAATCGGTCTGACGCGGCAAGGAACGGAACCGCAAGCCATCCTCAAAAAATATATTGCTTCAAGACGCTTCGTTTTCAGATGAACGGCGATTTTCCCGAAATTCCGAAATGGAGAACGGCCAAGGCGCAGGAGCTGTTCGCTTATTTGCTCCATCGGCGGGGAGAGGTGGTGCACAAGTCGGCCATTATGGAGCTGCTTATGCCCGAGCTCGACCAGAAGCGCGCCACGACGCAGCTGTATACCGTTGTTTATCAGATCCGGCAATGCTTGCGGCAGATGGGCATGAACATGACGATCAGCAACGCGAGCATTCAGGAAGGCTATATGCTCCACCTTGGCGATGCGGTTGTCGACTGCGAGGAGTGGGAGCGGAAGCTTGAGGCTTTAAACGGAGACATAACGTCCAATGCCGGGGAGCTGGGAAAGCTGCTGGAGCAATACGAAGGCGATTATTTGGAGGACCACGATTATTTGTGGGCGGAATTCGAAAGGGAGCGGCTGCGACAGCTCTGGCTCCAGCATGCCAGGCAGCTGACGGCTTATTTGCTGGAGAAGGGCGATCCGCGTCAAGCGTTGGGCATTGTGGAACGGCTTCAGGCGATGGACCCGTATCACGAGGAGGAGGCTCTACGGCTGCTGATACTGTACGACCGCATCGGACAGTACGACAAGGTGTTCGCCCATTACGACAAGATCGATCAAATATTTCGGCAGGAGCTTGGCCTTTCGGTGCCCGCCGCGGTGGAGGACTGGTTCAACGGCTGGAAGGCAAGCCGATTTCCAAATCACGATCCGGCCTGAGCACGGCCGGAGAAGTACGGCGTCGCCCGTTAGCGGGCGGCGCTTTTTTTGGCATCGGCGGCTGCCGGCACTGGAATGCACTTATCGTTGCAACCCGGAAAGGATAACGCTATAATGGGATGGGAACACATATTCTTATTTGTGATTTGAATTGATATAAATGGTTTATACTAAATAATAGGAAACGGAAGCGGGGAGGGAGCTTAGTGAGAGAGGCGCAATTCAAGGACGACCGAATCTTTCGTCTGAAATCGGATTACACGCCGCAGGGCGACCAGCCCGGGGCGATCCGGGAGCTCGCGGAAGGGGTAAGAAGCGGGAAACGCCATCAGACGCTGCTGGGCGCGACCGGCACGGGCAAGACGTATACGATCGCCAACACGATCGCGGAGCTGAACCGGCCGACGCTCGTCATCGCCCACAACAAGACGCTGGCGGCGCAGCTGTGCAGCGAATTCAAATCGTTTTTCCCCGACAATGCCGTCGAATATTTCGTCAGCTACTATGACTATTACCAGCCGGAAGCCTATATTCCCTCATCCGATACGTTCATCGAAAAAGATTCCAGCATTAACGACGAGATCGACAAGCTGCGCCATTCCGCGACCAGCGCCTTGTTCGAGCGCCGGGACGTCATTATCGTCGCGAGCGTTTCCTGCATCTACGGCCTCGGTTCGCCGACGGAGTACGGCAGCCTCGTCTTGTCGCTGCGCGTCGGCATGGAGAAATCCCGCAACGACATTCTTCATAAGCTGGTCGATATCCAGTACAAGCGGAACGACATCAGCTTTACGCGCGGCACGTTCCGGGTCAGGGGCGACATCGTCGAAATTTTCCCCGTCGCGAACAACGAGCGCGCGGTGCGGGTGGAGCTGTTCGGCGACGAGATCGAGCGCATTTCGGAAATCGACGTGCTGACGGGCGAGATTGTGGGCGAACGGGATCATGTCGCGATCTTTCCCGCCTCCCACTTCGTTACGCACGAGGAGACGATGAAGCTCGCGCTGGTTAATATTGAGCGCGAGCTGGAGGAGCGGCTGGAAGAGCTGCGCGGCGCCGGCAAGCTGCTGGAGGCGCAGAGGCTGGAGCAGCGGACGCGCTACGACCTCGAGATGATGGCGGAGATGGGCTTCTGCTCCGGCATCGAGAACTACTCCGGTCCGCTGACGTTCCGGGAGCGGGGGTCGACGCCGTATACGCTGCTCGACTTTTTCCCGGACGACATGCTGGTCGTCATCGACGAATCGCATGTGACGCTGCCGCAAATTCGGGCCATGTTCAACGGCGACCGGGCGCGGAAGGAAGTGCTGGTCGAGCACGGCTTCCGGCTGCCGTCCGCCATGGACAACCGGCCGCTGCGCTTCGAGGAATTCGAAGCGAAGACGAAGCAGTTGATCTACGTATCGGCGACGCCCGGACCTTACGAGCTGGAGCATTGCCCGACGATGGTCGAGCAAATTATCCGGCCGACGGGTCTGCTCGATCCGATTATCGACGTGCGCCCTTCGAAGGGGCAAATCGACGATCTGCTGGACGAGATCCGGGATCGCATCGCCAAGGACGAGCGGGTGCTGGTGACGACGCTGACGAAGAAGATGGCGGAGGACTTAACCGACTATTTGAAGGAAGTGGGCATCAAGGTCCGTTACTTGCATTCCGATATCAAGACGCTGGAGCGGCTGGCGATCTTGCGCGATCTGCGGCTCGGCGTGTTCCATGTGCTGGTCGGCATCAACCTGCTCAGGGAAGGGCTGGACTTGCCGGAAGTGTCTCTGGTCGCCATTCTGGATGCGGATAAGGAAGGTTTCCTCCGGTCCGACCGCTCGCTGATCCAGACGATCGGCCGCGCGGCGCGCAACGCGGACGGAAGGGTCATTATGTACGCCGACAAGGTGACCGATTCCATGGACCGCGCGATCAAGGAGACGGAGCGCCGCCGTTCGATCCAGATCGCGTACAACGAAGCGCACGGCATCGAACCGCAGACGATCCGCAAAAAAGTGCACGACGTCATCGAGGCGACAAAGGTGGCGGAGCAAAAGTCGGACTATTTGACGGGAGCGGAATCCGGCAAGCTGTCGAAGAAAGAACGCCAGTCCCTCATCGCCCGCCTGGAGGCGGAAATGAAGGACGCGGCCAAAAATTTGCAATTCGAACGAGCTGCGGAGCTGCGCGACGCGCTGCTTGAGCTGCGCGCCGATAGCGAGTGACAAGGGGAGATACAATCCAGTGGCAAGCGATAAGATCGTAGTGAAGGGCGCGCGCGCCCACAACCTCAAAAATATAGACGTGACCATTCCGAGGGACAAGTTTGTCGTCTTGACCGGGCTCAGCGGCTCCGGCAAGTCGTCGCTCGCCTTCGATACGATTTATGCCGAAGGGCAGCGCCGGTATGTGGAATCGCTCAGCGCGTACGCCCGGCAGTTTCTCGGGCAGATGGACAAGCCGGACGTCGATTCCATCGACGGCTTGTCTCCGGCCATTTCCATCGACCAGAAGACGACAAGCCGCAATCCCCGCTCGACGGTGGGCACCGTAACCGAAATTTACGACTATTTGCGCCTGTTGTTTGCGCGTATCGGCAAGCCTCATTGCCCGGAGCACGGCATCGAAATTTCGTCGCAGACGATTCAGCAAATGGTGGATCGGATCATGGAGTATCCGGAGCGCACCCGGCTGCAAATTTTGGCTCCGGTCGTCTCCGGACGCAAGGGAGAGCATGCCAAGCTGCTGACCGACCTGCAGAAGGCGGGGTACGTCCGCGTTCGGGTGAACGGCGAGCTGCGCGAGCTCAGCGAAAAGATCGAGCTCGAGAAAAATAAAAAACACAGCATCGAGGTCGTCGTCGACCGGATCGTCATTAAACCCGACATTCACGCGAGGCTGGCCGATTCGTTGGAGACGGCGCTAGGGCTTGCGGAAGGCCGGGTCATCGTCGACGTGATCGACCAGGAGGAGCTGCTGTTCAGCTCCAATCTGGCCTGTCCGGAATGCGGCTTCAGCATGGATGAGCTGGCGCCGCGGATGTTTTCGTTCAACAGTCCGTTCGGAGCTTGTCCGGAATGCGACGGCTTGGGCGCGAAGATGATCGTCGATCCCGATCTGCTTGTGCCGGATGCATCGTTGTCCATTGAACAAGGCGCGTTTTTGGCTTGGGCGGGAAGCACCTCCAATTATTATCCGCAGTTTTTGAGCGCGGTGTGCAAGCATTACGCCATTCCGGAGGACGTTCCGGTTTCCGAGCTGAAGCCGGAGCAAATGAAAAAGCTGCTGTACGGCACCGGCGGGGAGAAGGTGCGCTTCCTGTACGAAAACGACTTTGGCCATCGCAAGGAGGCGTTTGTGCCTTTCGAGGGCATCGTGAACAACCTGGAACGCCGTTACCGCGAAACGCCGTCGGAATCGATGCGCGAGCACATCGAAGGCTATATGAGCGCCAAGCCTTGCGGAAGCTGCAAGGGCCAGCGCCTCCGCAAGGAAACGTTGGCCGTCACGATCGGCGATCACAATATCGCCCATGTGACTTCCCTGTCGATCGGCGAGGCGAAGCGTTACTTCGACGGTCTGAAGCTGACGGAGAAGGAACGGACGATCGCTCAATTGATTCTGAAAGAAATCAACAGCCGTCTCGGCTTCCTGGTGAACGTCGGGCTCGAATATTTGTCGCTCAGCCGCGCCGCAGGCACGTTGTCGGGCGGAGAGGCGCAGCGGATTCGGCTGGCGACGCAGATCGGATCAAGCCTGATGGGCGTATTGTATATTTTGGACGAACCGAGCATCGGCCTGCATCAGCGGGATAACGACCGGCTGATCCAGACGCTGGAGCATATGCGCAATCTCGGCAACACGTTGATTGTTGTGGAGCATGACGAGGATACGATGCTGGCGGCCGATTATATTATCGACATCGGACCCGGGGCGGGCATTCACGGCGGCAACGTCATCGCGCAAGGGACGCCGCAGGAGGTCATGAACGACGAAGCCTCCTTGACCGGTCAATATTTGAGCGGCCGCAAGTTTATCGAGGTGCCGCTGCAGCGCCGGTCGCCCAACGGCAAATGGCTGGAAGTAAGGGGCGCCAAGGAAAACAACCTTCGCAACATTAACGTAAAGATTCCGCTCGGCGTTTTTACGGCGGTGACCGGCGTCTCGGGCTCCGGCAAATCGACCTTCGTCAACGAAATCTTGTATAAGACGCTCGCCCGCGACTTGAACAAAGCGAAGGTGCGTCCCGGCCAATATAAGGAGCTTCGCGGCTTGGAGCACCTGGAGAAGGTCATCGATATCGACCAGTCGCCGATCGGCCGGACGCCGCGTTCCAACCCGGCGACCTATACCGGCGTGTTCGACGACATTCGCGATTTGTACGCCAATACGAACGAGTCCAAGGTTCGCGGCTACAAGAAAGGGCGGTTCAGCTTTAACGTGAAGGGCGGCCGCTGCGAGGCGTGCAAGGGCGACGGCATCATCAAGATCGAAATGCACTTCCTGCCGGATGTCTATGTGCCTTGCGAAATTTGCAAGGGCAAACGGTATAACCGCGAGACGCTCGAAGTCCGGTACAAAGGCAAAAACATCGCCGAAGTGCTGGAGATGACGATCGAGGACGCATGCAGCTTCTTTGAAAATATTCCGCGCATTCACCGCAAAGTGCAGACGCTGCTCGATGTCGGCTTGGGTTATATGACGCTGGGGCAGCCGGCGACGACGCTGTCCGGCGGCGAAGCGCAGCGCGTGAAGCTGGCGGCCGAGCTTTACCGCCGCAGCACCGGCAAGACGCTGTACATTTTGGACGAACCGACGACGGGGCTGCATGTTCACGACATCGACCGGCTGTTGAACGTGCTGCATCGGCTGGTCGATTCCGGCGAATCGGTGCTGGTCATCGAGCATAATCTGGACGTGATCAAGACGGCCGATTACTTGATCGATTTGGGTCCCGAAGGCGGAAGCGGCGGCGGAACCATTGTCGCTACCGGCACGCCCGAACAGGTTGTAGAGGTGCAGCAATCGTACACGGGCCGTTACCTGAAGCCGATTCTGGAACGCGACCGCGAGCGCACGGAACGCAAGCTCGGCCTGCAGGCGGGAACGGTATCGGGCGCCGCTCATTAAGAAGTGTGCAAATATGCAAATTTAGCGGCATATCCTTTCCGCCCGGCACCGTTCAACGGCGGCCGGGCGGAATCGTTTTGCCTCGGGCCGAATAGGGGCGGGACAAATTGGATATTTTATATGCGAGTGGAAATTCGGAATCGACAGGCTCAAATCGTGACAAACTTGTTACGAAAGACAATTCAGACTTGCATCATAAGCGCATAAAAGCTAACATAGATGAATAATAGGTAACGTGTGATTAAGAGGAGGTCTCTTCATGTTTTTAGCGGAAGAAGCGGCGCACACAAGCGTAATTGATCCGTTCGACTGGTTCATGCTGGCCTTTACGGTTATTATCGCCATCGGTTTTGTTCGGCTGCTCATGGCGCGTCCGAGAAAAAACCTGTTCGCCATCGGCTTTACTGCGGTATCTTTGGCGGTGTTTTTGTTTATCGATTACGTTATGATTTTTGAGGTCTGGGCGTCCAGAATGTAGTTTGTACGGATCGGCGGCAGCGGTTGCAGGTACGAAGCCCGCTCTGCATTTGAAATAACGGAATATCACAAATACTTACAGGAAAGAGCCGGCCCAGGGAGGCCGGCTCTTTCTATTCAAATTTCAAGCTGATCTCTTCAACTCCGGCCGCCAGGCAGGTTTTACTCGATCCACTCGATCACTTCATCAACCGGACGCCGCGTCTTGGCACGGGGCTCGGCTTGGCGATAGCCGAAAGCGGCCATGCAAGCCAACCCGAACGAATCGTCCTTCAGAATGCCTTCCTCCCGCAAAATCTTCTCCGCCTGCGCTTTGTCAAATCCTTCGATCGGGCAGGAATCGATGCCGATGAGCGCGGCAGACGTCATCATATTGCCCAGAGCGATATAAACTTGGCGGCACGCCCATTCGAACAGGGCGCGTTCGTTGCCGGCCAGCTCGAAATCCGATTCCAGAAATTTATGATACAACCGTCCTTTATTAGCGGCAATTTCCGGCGGCAGCTGCTGGGTTGAAAGCATCATCGACTGGATATAATCCGATGACGACTCCATTGCGGCCGGCGTTCGAGCCAACAGAAGCACGACATGGCTGGCGGTAGGAAACTGCCCTTGCGCGCCCCAGCTGACGGGAAGAAGCTTCTCCCGGATCGCCATATTTTGCACCACGACGAATTTCCACGGTTCAAAGCCGAAGGAGCTCGGAGACAGCCGGCCGGTTTCCAATATAAAGTCCATATCTTCCTTAGCAATTTTTTTATCCGGGTCAAATCGTTTGCAAGCGTGTCTGAAGCGGAATGCCTCCAAAATATTTGTTTTCTCCATCTGTTTCTCAACCTCCATATCTTTTCAAAACTTAAGTAGATTATAATAGGGAAAAGAACACCCGGTAAGTACGCAAAATTTTGTTAGATAGTATTCAAAAGTATACCGTCAACCATGAAATTCAATACCTTGAGAGGTTAGTTTTATACAGTTGGCAACAAAGGCGGAGGCGAGTCTATTGGCGAATCAGCGGACGATGGGCATGGGGCCGAGCGAGCAAGGGTGCCCGGTTGAATATACATTGAGCGTAATCGGCGGAAAATGGAAGGGGATCATTCTTTATCATTTGATGAAGCGAAAAGTGGTGCGGTTTAATGAGTTCAGGCGCTATTGTCCGAACATGACGCAGCGCATGCTGACTCTTCAGCTGCGGGAATTGGAGCAAGACGGCGTTGTTCATCGCAAAGTGTACCAGCAGGTGCCGCCCAAGGTGGAATATTCGCTGACTGAATTGGGTCAATCGTTAACGCCGATCATACAAGCGATGAAGCAATGGGGAGAAACCCATCGAAGTCGGGTGGAGGACGGGGCGATGGAGAAGTCTTGAAATCCGATAGAGAAGATGTTTGTGAAAAAAAGCCGTCAGCGCCTTCCCTGCGGGGAGGGTGCTGACGGCTTTTGCGATTGGCTTATACCCACCACATTTCGCCGAGCGGCTCGCGGATCAGCACTTGCTGAAGATTTTGCACCGCTTTCGTGAAGCCTTCGTCGACGGACATCAGGCCGTCTTCGTGCTCGATGCTGACGACGTAGTCGTAGCCGACCAGGCGCAGCGCGCTGATGATGTCCGCCCATACCTTCAGGTCGTGACCGAAGCCGACCGTACGGAACTGCCAGGCGCGGTCCAGCATCAGGGCGTAGGATTGCATATCCGTCACGCCGTGGCGGTTGACGTTAACCGGATCGATCGTCGTATCCTTCGCATGGAAATGGTGAATGGCCCCGGCACGGCCGAGAATATGGATCGCTTGCACGGGATCGATGCCTTGCCACCACATATGGCTCGGATCGAGGTTGGCGCCGATGGCGTCGCCCGCCGCTTCGCGAAGACGAAGCATCGTCGCGGGACTGTGGACGGAAAAGCCGCCGTGCAGCTCGAGACCGATTTTGACGCCGGCCGCAGAAGCGACGGAGCCGACCTCGGACCAATATGGAATAACTTTTTGCTCCCATTGCCATTTCAAAATTTCTTGATAATCGTTAGGCCAAGGCGCGACGGGCCAGTTCGGATATTTCGCGTCCTCATGGTCGCCCGGACAGCCGGAGAACGTATTGACGACCGGCACTTCCAGCCGGTTGGCCAGCTCGACCGTTTTGCGGATAACTGCATCGTCGGCGGCCGCGAGCGCCTTTTGCGGATGAAGCGGATTGGCGTGGCAGCTCAAGGCGCTGATGATCAGCCCGCGGGATTCGACCGCTTGCTTGAACGCTTTCAGCTTGCCGGCGTCGGCCAGCAGCGCGTCCGGATCGCAATGCGCGTTGCCGGGATAACCGCCCGTTCCGATTTCGACGGCGTCGAGACCTTTGGACGCGATATAGTCCAGCGCTTCCTCCAACGGCTTCTGGGCGAACAATACGGTAAATACGCCTAATTTCATATCTCATACCCTCCAGAGCAATAAAATGCATATCTTTCGAATATTATAGCATTGGCGGAAATCCCGAATCTAATAAAAATAATCGAAATAACAAAATCGCATAAAAAATGAACAAAAGAAAGCGTTTTATCGAGTCGACAGTTCTTCTACTAAAATTTAGGCCGAATCTATTATGAGCCGAACGAACTATGCTATAATGGCAAAGTATTCCTAGCCATATAGAATCATATGTTAGCAGAGGAGTGGTGGAGTGAGAAAGAGCTTGCTCCGGACAGGCGCAGCCATCTTCTTGGCGGCGTTGTTAATAGGAGGAACGGTTTATGCGGCCGGAGGGTCCTCCGATGCCGTCAAGTTGAAAGCAATTAAAGTAAACGGAGAGGTTTATGTCAAGGCATCTTCCTTGCTGGAGACGATGGGAGGAACGGGCACCTATGACGCGGCTTCGAAAACGTATGTTTACGAGCCGAACGATATCGCGTCCGTCGTCGAGAAAACATCTCCCTCTGTCGTAGCCATAATCGGCAAATATTCGACGGGCAGAAGCGGCGAGCAGCGATACGCGCTGTCGCACGGCACCGGCGTCATCCTGAAGCAGGACGGCTGGATATTGACCAACGCTCACGTCGTCAAGGATATGACGCAGATCACGGTCGTGACGGCCGACGGCAAGCAATACGAAGGCAAAAGAACGAACATGGACGAAACGAGCGATTTGGCGCTGGTGAAGATCAATGCCAAAAAGCTGCCGGCGGCAAAGCTCGCTTCCGTGCCGCTGAAGGCGGAAGTAGGGGAGACGGTCGTGGCGATTGGAACGCCCGTGTCGTTTACGCTTCGCAATACCGCCACTTCCGGCATATTGAGCGGGATGAACCGGTCGATCTCTTCGGCTTACCGGCTTCTGCAGACGGATGCGGCCATCAACCCGGGCAACAGCGGCGGGCCGCTCGTCAACATGAGAGGCGAGGTTATCGGCATTAATACGTTGAAGTTTGTCGATACGGGCATCGATAATATGGGCTTTTCCATTCCGATCGATACCGTGAAGTACGTGACGGACCACTTCTTCAAATACGGCAAGGTGAAGCGGGCTTCGCTCGGGCTGGAGCTGGAGGAGAGCTGGTCGGCCATCGTCGGTCTCCCGACAACGGAGCCGCTGAAGGTAACGGCCGTGAAGTCGGAATCGGCGCGCAAGCTGGGCATTGCGGCGGGAGACGAGCTGTATTCCGTCGCAGACGTCCAAATTACTTCGATCGTCGAGCTGAACGAGCTGTTGAAAGCTTATTTGCCGGGGCAAAAGGTGGACGTCATGATGATGTCGGACGGAGACCTGGTCACGAAAAAAGTGACGCTGGTGGACGGTTAGTCCTCCAAACGGCGGCAAAGGCATGATGGCATATATTTATACGTATAGGAGATGTGACGATTGAAGACAAACCTGAAGCGCAGCATGCTTGCTGCATTGCTTGCCGTCGTGCTCGTATTTTCGCTTGCGCCGATGGCCGCATTTGCGGCGGCTGAAGCCGGCGAACCGGTAGAAGTGAAGCTGTTGGCCGGACGCGGCTATATTACGGTCAACGGGGAGCGCGTCGACGTGCAGGCCCCGATCGTGCAGAGCAACACGACGCTCGTTCCGCTCCGGGTCATTACGAAGGCGTTGGGAGCGGGCTTGCAGCTGAAGGACAACAAAATCATTACGCTGACGTACAACGACAAGAAGGTTGTCGTGACGATCGGAAGCAAAACTGTGGAAGTGAACGGCGAGAACAAGACGATCGCCGCCGCTCCCGTCATCAAGAACAACACGACGCTGGTGCCGGTGCGCGTCATCGTCGAAGCGTTCGGCGCGAACATCACTTGGGACAAGACGACGAAGGAAATCGTTATTACGGGCATTTTTGCGGGAGCGCCGGCAGGCGGCGGCTCCATTGACGTCGATCAGGGCAAGACGAAGGTCGGCGACAGCTATCTGGGCTGGATGATGAACTATCCTCCGGGGCTTGCGCTTCTCGTTCAAACGGACGACGGCAGCTATATCCAGTGGGAGGATGCGACGACAGGAGCGACGGTGATCGTCACGACGGAGCACGCGTCCGACAAGCTGACGGTGGAGGAGCTTCGGGACAGCATCTACGAATGGTTCGATTACGACGAGATGACGCTGGACAAAAGAACGATTCAGGTGAACGGCATCAGC
This sequence comes from uncultured Paenibacillus sp., assembly GCA_937895345.1. Classification (GTDB taxonomy): domain Bacteria; phylum Bacillota; class Bacilli; order Paenibacillales; family Paenibacillaceae; genus Pristimantibacillus. The sequence continues at coordinate 89,553 of CALAWP010000059.1, forward strand.
TTCGAGAAAATCGTCACGAGAGCGAAAGACAGCGGTATGGTGTACGAATACCGCGCCGTTCAGAAGGGCGAGACGCTGTATATCGTCATAGCCGGCAAGGAAGGGAAGGGCATATCGGATATCGCGTCCTACCAGCCGCTTCTGGACAGCTTCCGTCCAACGTTCGACGCCAACGACAAGACGCTCAAGGATATGACGAGAGTTGTAGACGGTAAAATTTCGGTAACGGACGAGGATTACGGCTTGTCCATGAAGCTGCCGGTCGGATGGTACAAGGAACGTTACGTCTCGGAAGGCGTCGGGTATTCCAGCGACGAAGCGAGTCTCGAATTTTACATCTATTCCGAAACGTCGGGACAAACGACGAAGCAATGGGCGGACAACAGGCTGAAGCTGCTGGCCGAGGATTACAAACGCGAATATTATCGCAACGAATCTCTTACGGAGCTTAAACTGGCCGACGGCACGGCAAGCGTGCTCAGCTTCGATTTATCCTACGATAAGAAAAATTGGGTGACGCTGCATTTCGTTCTTTTGATCAAGGGCGATTACCGTTACGAGTGGGCTTATTCGTACTGGAGCCCGGATAAGGACAAGCAGGAGCCGATCTTCAAGCAAATTATGAGCAGCGTCGACGTGGATACGGACTATATCGAAGACAATTTCGGCCTGGTCGAAAACGACTACGAAAATATGGACCGTTCCCAAAAGGTGACCAAAACGAGCAAAAAATACGGTTATTCCGTTGAAATTCCGGCATTTTGGTACAGCTATGACAGCAGCTTCGAAAGACCGACCGTTTATTTCGACGCGCCGCATGGCAGCATGGCCGTGTTCCACTTTGAGAATACGTCGCTTTCCGAATTTACGGACGAGGAAATGATGGCGTCGTTGAAAGAGGATGGAGGTTCGGTTCTCGAAAATGCGACGGTGCAGCTTGGCGGAAACAGTTACCGGAAGCTGGTGGTCGAGTACAAGGACGAATCGATTCCGTATCGGGATTACATCTATGCGATCGAAAAGGGCAGCACGCTCATTACGTTCTCCTTCGAGGTTTATGAAGCGGCCGCCACAGAAGCTGCGCTGAAGCGCATCGAGGACGTTGTCGCATCCGTCAAATTCAATTGATGATTGGTTAAGAGGTCTCCAAGCCCATCCGCCGGCCGTTTCGCCGTTCGGAGGGGCTTCTTTTTTGACCGAGCGTATTGGTTAGCGCGAAACGTAAGCGGCGCCTCCAAAGGATGGCGTCAGCCATTTGCGCCGGGGCGCAGAGCATTCCCAACAATGTCGAGTGGCAAGGGCGGCGGCGGTTTGCTAAAATGGACGAAGGCGAAATATTGGAGGAATGAATAGCATATGGCTGTTGATATACAAAGACATCTCCCGCAATTGCAAAGACGGGACATCGAGCTGCTGGCGCCGGCCGGCGATTGGGAATGCATGCGTGCGGCTGTCGCGAACGGTGCGGATGCGATTTTTTTTGGCGTGGAGAAGTTTAATGCGCGGGCGCGGGCGAACAACTTCCGAAGCGAGGAGCTGCCGGAAATTATGTCTTTCCTGCATACGTACGGGGTTAAAGGCTTCCTGACGTTTAATATTCTCGTGTTCGAGGACGAGCTGCGCGACGCGCAAAAGCTGATCGAAATGTGCATCGACGCGGGCGTCGACGCGGTTATCGTGCAGGACTTGGGGCTGGTGAAGCTGATTCGCGAGCTGTCGCCCGATTTTCCGATTCACGGCTCGACCCAGATGACGATTACGTCGCCGGAGGCGGTGGAGTTTACGAAGCCGTTCAACATGGAGCGGGTCGTGCTGGGGCGCGAAAACAACCTGAAGCAAATCCGGACGATCGGCGAGCAGGCGAAGCTTCCGATGGAGGTATTCGTGCATGGCGCGCTTTGCGTATCCTATTCCGGACAATGCCTCACCTCCGAAATGTGGGGCGGACGGTCCGCCAACCGGGGCGAATGCGCGCAGGCTTGCCGGCTGCCTTACGATCTGATGGTGGACGGCGAGCTGAAGCCGATGGGCGACGTGGCGTATTTGCTGTCGCCGAAAGATTTGGCGGCGATCGATCTGGTGCCGGAGCTGATCGAGGCGGGCGTCACGTCCTTCAAGATCGAGGGCCGGCTCAAAAGCCCGGAATATGTGGCAAATGTCGTGAGCAAATATCGGAAGGCGATCGACAGCTATTTCGACGGCGACCGGACGCCGCCTTCGAAGGAAGACGTGCGCGAGCTGCAGCAAAGCTTCTCGCGCGGCTTTACGCACGGCTTTCTGAAAGGGACAAACAACAAGCAGCTGGTGGAAGGAACGTTTCCTAAGAGCCGGGGCGTTTATTTGGGCCGCGTGGAGCGCGTCATGCGCGACGCGGTGTCGGTGCGGCTGGAAGCCCCGCTCAAGAGGGGCGACGGCATCGTATTCGACGCGGGCGACCCGACGAAGAAGGAAGAAGGCGGCCGCGTCTACGACTTGCGGCGTCACGGCGTCAAGATCGAGGGCGAAGCCGGCGAAGGAACGTTCGTCGAGCTGGTGCCCGGCCGCAACGACGTCGATCTGCGCAAGGTGCATGTCGGCGACCGCGTCTGGAAGACGAGCGATCCGGCGCTGGACAAGCGTCTTCGGGCGACGTTCGAGACCGACAAGCCGTACCGCGTCTTTCCGCTGCGCGTGAAAGCGACGGGAGCGGCGGGCGAACCGCTGCGGACGTGGTGGACGGACGAGGACAAGGGCACAACCGTAGAGATCGTCTCGGAGCTGGCGCTGGAAGAAGCGAAGAAACGTCCGATGGACGCGGCGCTGCTGGAGGAGCAGCTCGGACGTTTGGGCGGCACCGTCTATCAGCTGGACGGGCTGGAGTTCGCGCTGCAAGGCGATGTCATCTTGCCGATTCGCGAGCTGAACCGGATGCGCCGCGAAGCGGTCGAGCGGCTTGCGGGCGAACGGCCGAAGCCGCCGGTTTACGTGAAGCATGAGGTCGATGCGTTCGGCGACGCGCGGAACAACCGCCGCGATCCGGCGATCGACGGCAAAGGTTCGAAGCTGATTGCGCTGTGCCGCAGCGTCGAGCAGGTGGAAGCGGCGGCCGCAATGGACGTGTCGTATATTTATGCCGACTTTGAGTTTATCAAGCAGTTTCCCGCCGCCATCGCGGCCGCCCGCGCCGCGGGCAAGCCGATTGCGCTGGCGACGCCGCGCATTCATATGCCGAACGAAAACGGCTATCACGCCAATATATTGAAGCTGCAGCCGGATGCGGTGCTGGTGCGCAATACGGGGGCGCTCTATTATTATATGCGGGCGAGAGCCGCCCATCCGGACAAGCCGTTTCCGAAGCTGATCGGCGATTTTTCGCTGAACGTGGCGAACCATAAGGCCGTTAATTTGTTTGCGGACACCGGCCTGGAGCTCATTACGCCGTCCTACGACCTTAACATCCAGCAAATGATCGATTTGCTGGAGCGTTCGGATACGTCGAAGCTGGAGGTTGTCATTCACCAGCATTTGCCGATGTTCCATACGGAGCATTGCGTATATTGCACCTTCATGAGCGAAGGGACGGACTTTACGAATTGCGGCCGTCCGTGCGAGGAGCACCGGGCCTCGCTGCAAGACCGGATCGGCATGTCGCATCCCGTCCGGGTGGACGAAGGCTGCCGCAATACGGTGTACAATGCGATCGAGCAGTCCGGCGCCGAATATATTCGCCACTTCATCGAGCTCGGCGTACAGCATTTCCGCGTCGAGTTTCTGGAGGAATCGGCCGGCAAAGTGCGCGAGGTGCTCGGCCTGTACCGGGACGCGTTGGACGGCCGCATCAGCGGCACGCAAGTATGGCGCAGCCTGAAGGCGACCAACCAGCTCGGCGTAACGCGCGGGCAGCTGGTGAAGTAACCCGGCATAAGGCGGGGATAGCTGGTGAAGTAACCCGGCGTAAGGCGGGGTTATCCGGCGAATTACTTCGGTCGTGTAATCCGCGACAGCTCTGCGCAGCGTGTCATGTTAGCACCGGCGAATTAATTCGGTTGCGACGCTTGGGCAGCTGGTGAAGCCATCTAGTGAGACGCGCGGTTGGCTAGTGAAGCCCATGGCGTGACGTGCGGGCTGTCGCTGAAGCCGTTTGGCGTGACGCGGTGGTTAACTGGCGAATTAAATCGGTTGCGACGCTTGGGCAACTGGTGGAGTAATCCGGCGTAAAGCAGCTCGCTTCCCCACGCTAACGGACACCTGGTACGCTTAGAGATCGAAATAGACCAATGATACTTTCTAATGGACGTGAGAGCACTTTAGAGGGTAAATTGTGTTTGCAAAACGGGATTATTCCGGTTTAAGCGTATATGATGACCGTTAAATCCGCTGACTTCCGTTTTTGACCTTTTAAGATACGCTTATGTCCATTAGAAGTCGAGACTATGGTCTATAAACGATGTTTCTCCATCCACGCAACCGCCCAATCGACCAGATGGCGTTGCGGCAGCAGGCGGACATCCGCGTTTCCGATTCGGACGATGCGGACGTCCGCTTCTTTGTCGTACTGTTCGCCCAGCCGAACGAAATCGCCGTCGTCGACCGCCTGCGTCCGATAGGTCACCCATTCGCGCTTACCGTTGCGCATAATGGCGCTGCTTTCCTCCCCAAAGGCTTTGCCCGGAAACGCGGCTCTTGTTTCGGCAAGATGCAGCGAGGTGTTTTTGTCGTAACCGACCCCGATGAGCAGGATGCGGGTGTCCAGCCGGTACAGCTTGTCCAGGGGAGAACCTTCGCCGAAAATGTTGCTCAAGTCATGATGCTCGGTGACGTATTCCGCATGCTTGCCCACTGCGGCGAATGAGCGGGCCGGGTGCGCCGAACGTTTGGAACCGGGCCAGGTGCGGATCGTCTCGGCGACGGCGCCCATGCCGATGGACGGCGTGACGAGCGGATCGTAGGCCGGCCAATGCTCGCGGATCGCGGGCCACCATTCTTGGGGCTCCTGCCAGTGAACGCCCGTGGACGGATCGAGATTTTTCCACGTTTGCGTCGGAGCGGCAAGCGTTCCTTCTTCGCCGATGACGTCGAAAATGGCCCGAACAACCGTCTCCGCCCCGCCCGTCACGAAGCCCAGACGTTTCAGGGAGCAATGGACGATCACCGTCTGGCCTTTCGCCAAGCCGCATGCTTGAAAGCCGCGGACGAGGTCGGCCCGGTGCAGCAGCACTCGTTCTTCCATTTGTTGCGAATGTGTCATGCTTGTCATGTTCTCCTCTCCTTACGCGAAAATAAAATAACCCCGTTGCAGCCGCAGCGGGGTTGTCTTCGTGCCGAGGCACGAATAGATCAGAAGCCCTCAATTTGTGTGAACGAATTTAGCATAACGGAAACGGGATCAATTGGCAATGGGACAATGGGCGGCAAACGGCCTGTGTCGGGAAGTTAGGTGGTAATGGCACAATCGGCCATACAAATTAGGAGTGACTTCAGGGCAATCGGAAATGACGGAGGCAGCAGGTAAAAGGCGGGCGACAGGGGGCGGGCGACAGGGGGCAGGCGACAGGCGGAGGGCGGCGAGCGGCAGGGGGCAACAGACCCGTGTACCGGAAATCCGAAACTCTAAGGTCACGGACAACCTTACAGCTCCCCGCATACCGGAATCGGAAATTCTAAGGTCACGGACGACCTTACAGCCCCCCGCATACCGAAAATCCGAGACTCTAAGGTCATGGACGACCTTACAGCGCTCAGCATACCGGAAATCCGAGACTCTAAGGTCATGGACGACCTTACAGCCCCCCGCGTACCGGAAATCCGAGACTCTAAGGTCATGGACAACCTTGCAGCGCTCAGCATACCGGATATCCGAGACTCTAAGGTCATGGACGACCTTACAGCCCCCCCGCGTACCGGAAATCCGAAACTCTAAGGTCATGGACAACCTTGCAGCGCTCAGCATACCGGAAATCCGAGACTGTAAGGTCACGGACGACCTTGCAGCGCTCAGCATACCGGAAATCAGAAGCTCTAAGGTCACGGACGACCTTACAGCCCCCCGCATACCGGAAATCAGAAGCTCTAAGGTCACGGACGACCTTGCAGCGCTCAGCATACCGGAAATCCGAGACTCTAAGGTCATGGACGACCTTACAGCCCCCCGCGTACCGGAAATCCGAGACTCTAAGGTCATGTACGACCTTACAGCCCCCCGCGTACCGGAAATCCGAAACTCTGGTCATGGACAACCTTGCAGCCCCCCGCATACCGAAAATCCGAGACTCTAAGGTCATGGACGACCTTACAGCGCTCAGCATACCGGAAATCCGAGACTCTAAGGTCATGGACGACCTTACAGCCTCCCGCATACCGGAAATCCGAGACTCTAAGGTCATGGACGACCTTACAGCCTCCCGCATACCGGAAATCAGAAACTTTAAGGTCGTGGACAACCTTGCAGCGCTGCTGTTGACGAAAAACCGTACCTGTAAGTTCATGCGCGACCTTGCAGCGCCTCGCTTGTGCAATTCCGGCTGACCCAAGGCTGCAGACGATCTTAAACGACCTTATAAACGATGCAACCAAACAAAGCTCTTGAGGCATCTATAGAGTGAGGGTCCAATGCGAAGAGCGGCCGGTAAAGATAGAACGAGGCAGACGGGAAGATGGACGGGAACGGTTGAAGTATGATACATATACGGCAGTTGAAGCCAAGAGAACAGTTGACGCTGAAAGAATGGGACGGCTCGCGTCAAGAAGAGCGCAAGGACGGTGAACGCATGCTCGAGGAGCGCCGGATGGCGGAACAATTAAAAAAGAAAGAGCCTGAGGCGCTGCGCCGCGTCATGGAGCGTTACGGGAACGATGTGCTCCGCACCGCCGCTCTTCTTCTTAAGGATGCGCATTTGGCGGAAGATATCGCGCAAGAAACGTTTCTGACGGCGTACGAGCGGGCAAACCAGTACCGCGGCGAAGGGTCGCTGCGGGGCTGGCTGCTGCAAATTGCCGTCAATTTGTGTCGGGCGCGGATGCGGCGCGCTTCGTGGAAGCGCCTGCTGCTGTTGGGCGCCATGGTGGATGCGCCGCCGCCGCGGCGGCAACACCGCCGCGAAACGGATGCCGGAACAACGCCGGCTGCAGCCACATCTTCGGGCGGCTTTGAAGCGCCCGGCTCCGACCGTTGGGCCGACAGCGTCTCCCTTCGGAAAGAGCTCGAGCGCCTGCCGCTGCCTTATCGGGAAGTGACGGTGCTGCATTATTATCAGGAGCTGCAGGTGAAGGAGATCGCGGCTGTGTTGAAGGAGCCGGAAGGCACGGTCAAGAGCAAGCTGCTGCGCGCGCGCAAACGGCTGAAGAAGCAATTGGAGGAAGGGGATTGGAACGATGAGCAAACGATGGGATAACGGCAATTGGAAAAAGCGGCTTGACCGCGAGCTGTCGGATATTCAATTTGACGCCCGCTTGCAGGAGAAAGTGTTGAACCGCGCGGCCGCCGGCCGTAAAGGCGGACATGATCGCGCCGAGTCCCGGCCGTCGTTCTGGAACCGCGAGCTCCGCATCCCGCTGCCGGCTGCCGCCTTGCTGGTGCTGCTGATGGCCGCTCTGCCGGCCGCCGCCTGGCTGAACGGTTTATCGCCCGCGGCGCCGCCGCCTCGAGAAGCTGCCGGCAGCTCCGCCGGCTACGGCAAATCCGGCGGAGACTTGCCGGGAAGCGGAACCGCCGTTGAGTCCGATCGGACGCTTGTCGCGGCAGGCGGCATATTCCCCGCATCCCGGCTTTCGCTGTGGGAGGAGGAAGAGCGTTGATCTATGTCAAAGTGAAGGTGCGAACGCTGGCGCTGCTGCTCCTCCTCGTGATGGCCGCTGCGGGAACATGGGCCGCATGTTCGGCACTTCCGTCCTATTATTTTGACCAGGGGCAATACGATAAGGTGCTGGAGCGGTATCCGCAGCATCATCTGGCGCAGCCTTCCTTGTTTTGGCTGGCTGAAGACGCCATGTCTTCCGTCCGGACGCCGGGCGAAGGATTGATCTACGTATTGTCCTCCGGCGCAAGCTCGGCGGGCGGCAGTCTGCCCGGATCGGAGGAGCTTGCGCGTTCCCGCGACAAGCTGGAAGCTTTCATCCGTCAATATGAAGGGACGTTAAATGTTAGCCAGTTGAAATATAACTTGGGCAAACTATATTTCCAGGACCGCGAATGGGATCGGGCAGAGGCGCTGTTCCGGGACATTTCAGAGCTTTCCGGCGAAACTTTCTTTCATTCCGAAGAATTGGCCAAGCTGCTAAACATATTGGCGTCGCGTCACGAGCGAGAGGGGAGCGCTCCTTCCTTGGAAGGCCGAATCGTCATTGGCGAACGGCCGGCGGCCGGAGCTTTCGTTGTCCTTCACCGCGCGGACGACAACGGCTGGCATTCCCCTCCGCTCTTGCACGAACGCGTTGCCATTGCCGACGAGCAAGGTTATTACCGGTTTTACGACGCGGAGCCGGGCGAATACGAGGTTGGCGCAGGGTTGCGGCCCGAGGAAATCGACGGCTACTACTTGACGCAAAACGACGCGCCAACGGTAAAGCTCACAGAGGACGGAACCGGCCGCTACGACATTCGTTTTGTCCCCCAGGTAACCGTCATCTCGCCTGTTAACGCGGAAACGGTGGAAGGCGACGAGCTTCGCTTTCAATGGGAGCCTTACGAAGGAGCGGATTATTATCAAATTTCGATGACCTCCCGCTATATCGGGCGGGACGGCAAGGCGACCGGTTCAAGCGTCACGATGCATTTGACCGATGACAAGCATCGCGGCACGGAAGCGGCGTATTCCGTTCGGGAGCTGCGCAAGCTGCACCGGGGAGCGGGCAAGTCGGTCGACCGGGACGGGAACGTGTTAATCGTTCCAAGCTCGCTGCTCGGCGCCGTTTATCCCGGCGGGCAGTTTATTTGGTCGGTGGAGGCCTATTCGGCGGACGGCCGCAAGCTGTCGAGCTCGGCGGGTTATTTTATGGACGACAAGAGAGCGGCTCCCTGGTTCCGCACGGCGGAGGACGGGATGCAGGAGGGCGACAGGCTGGTGCTGCAGGCCCGGTATAAGGAAGCGATTGCGGCTTATCGGAAGCAGGGCGACGACGATCACGCGCTCCGGGTGTTGGCAAGGTTTGAGCTGATCGGCATTGATGAGCCGTGGGACGGCAATCCCGCCCGGGCGCTCTCATATTTGGAACGGATCAAGGATCCGTCGCCGAGCGATTTGGAGTTGCTGGAGGAGATGAGAAAGAAGGCCGGCGCTCATTAGGAACCCTGTTGCCGGAAAGCCGGCGATTCGTTGACACCCGGCATTCGCTGCTTTAGCATGAAGAGAGCGGCGGCGCTTACACTCGCTGATGAATAGACCCGAGTGCCGGCGGCCCGCCGCTGCTGTTTTTTATGGATCGGAAGCGAGGCGTGAACATGAACAATATAAGCGGCAATTGGTTTGCGAATTGGCGGCATGCGTTTAAGCTCGATCCCGACAAGGAGCTGTCCGACGAGGCGCTGGACCGGCTGTGCGCATCGGGAACGGATGCGATCATCGTAGGCGGCTCAAGCGGCGTCACGTTTGAGAATACGGTAGACCTGCTGTCCCGCATTCGGCGGTATGAGGTCGATTGCGCGCTGGAGGTATCGACTTTGGAAGGCGCCGTGCCCGGCTTCGACGGTTATTTTGTGCCGCTGGTGCTTAATACGGACCGGCCGGAATGGATCATTGGCAACCAGCTCGAAGGGCTGAAGGAATACGGCGCTTTCGTTCCGTGGGATATAACGGCCGCCCAAGGCTATGTCATTTTGAACCCGGACGCGACGGCCGCCAAGCTGACGGGAGCCCGGACCGCATTGGACGAAGCGGATATCGCCGCCCATATTCGGCTGGCGGACCGGCTGTTAAGGCTGCCTTCGGTCTATATCGAATACAGCGGCAAGTTTGGCGATATGGCGATGCTTAAGGAAGCGAGAAGGCAGCGGCGGGACGCCCGGCTGTTCTACGGCGGCGGCATCGACGGTCCGGACAAGGCGGCGCAGGCGGCCGATTTCGCCGATACGATCGTCGTCGGCAACGTAGTATATGCCGATCTGGAGGCCGCATTGTCCACCGTACAGGCGGTTCGTGCGCAAAGATAGTCGAATGGCCGGAATCCCTTCGGCCTCCCGGCGACTATAATAGTATAGCCGAAGGAGGCCGGGCAGGAGGGAGAGGATGAAAGCGACCGTCGCAGGCTCCTGCAACGGGAAGGGCGGCAAGCTCTTTCCTGCGAAGGGGATGAAAAAGCGTTGCCGCGCCGGACGGACGAAGCGCCGGCTTAAAGCCGTTGTTTATTATTATGTCGCATTGGGAGACGGGGTCAAAATGGCGTTTGCGGCCGGGGATGCCATCCCCGGATACGGCAGCCGGATTCCGGAGCCGCGCAAGGTGAGCGTGACGAACGTGTTTGTGGACGGCATGCTGCAGTCCCCGGACCTGTATGTCGTGGAGCCGGGAGTCATCCGTTTCTTTTCCGATCAGCCGCCTCCTCCCAAATCGCGCATTATTGCCCAATTTATCGTCATTCGAGACCGTTAGGGCGCAGGTCCGCCATAACCGGACAAAAGGGTCGTCTCCTCCGTGAGACGGCCCTTTTGTTTGGAACGGATGATTAAGAGTAGGTAGTGACGACTTGGAAGATCGTAAAGACGACGCGCGCTTCGGACGGAATCGTCGCAGCCGTGGCGGAAGTGAGCTCCAGCACGGCAGCCGTAGCGTCCGTCACCAGTCCTTCCTCTTGAACCTGGCCGTCTACGATCAGCTGGTAGGCGTATTCCGTGCCGGCAGGAGGCGTGCTGATATCGACGGCGAACTGCGTAATGGGCGCGCCGGTATCGTCTAGCCAGGCTTCCGCTCCGGGTCCGATATCCGTTGCCGTTCCCGCTGGCAGCGCGATGCCGCCGACGGGCGCGGTCATGAAGTAATTCAGAATGTCGTAGGTTACGGCAACCGAGATGGAACGGGGCAAAATTAAGCTAGCCATAGTAATCACCTCCTCTACAGCCAGTAGATGCCGAAGCCGGAGGCCGCGTAACGGACAAACGTTATCGTTCAATCGCCGACGGCGGCAGCCGCCCGGCAAGGCGGCGGCCGTGCCGCCGATAATTAATGGCATGAATTTGGCCCGGCAAATTGACATGCAGGCGGGTCGTTGACTAAACTGGAAATAGGCGAACAAATGGCGAACAAAGCATGAGCTTTCAACGCTGTTTTTTGTCCGAAATCATTGAAGGAGTCCTACTATGTTTAATTATACAGGCATCGAAGAGGCGGTTCGAAAGCTGAATCCCCCGCAACGCGAAGCGGTTCAGGCGACGGACGGCCCTTTGCTTATTATGGCCGGGGCGGGCAGCGGCAAGACGCGCGTGCTGACGCACCGCATCGCCTATTTGATCGAGAAGAAGCGGGTGGCGCCATGGAGTATTCTGGCCATCACCTTTACGAACAAGGCGGCAAGGGAAATGCAGAACCGGGTCGCCGCTCTTGTCGGTCCTTCGGGCGGGGACATTTGGGTATCCACGTTCCACTCGATGTGCGTCCGCATTTTGCGCAGGGATATCGACCGGATCGGATTTACGTCCAACTTCTCCATCCTGGATTCGGCGGACCAGCTGTCGGTCATCCGGGGATGCATGAAGGATCTGAATATCGATACGAAAAAAATCGAGCCCAAAGCCGTTCAGGCGGCGATCGGCGGCGCGAAAAACGAGCTGATTGCTCCGGAACGGTACGAGGAAAAGGTCGGGGACTATTTTCAAGGCATCGCCGCCAAAGTATACGCCATGTATCAACGCCGGTTGAAAAGCAACAACTCCCTCGATTTCGACGACCTCATCATGATGACGATCAAGCTGTTCAAGGAAGTGCCGGAAGTGCTGGAATTTTACCAGAACAAGTTCCGTTACATCCATGTCGACGAATATCAGGACACGAACCGGGCGCAATATATGCTGTGCCGGATGCTGGCGGACAAGCATCACAATATTTGCGTCGTCGGAGACAGCGACCAGTCCATCTACCGATGGAGGGGCGCCGACATTACAAATATCCTCAACTTCGAGAGCGATTATCCCGAGGCGCGGGCCATTATGCTGGAGCAAAATTACCGTTCTTCGGCCAATATTTTGGAAGCGGCCAATGCCGTCATCAAGCGGAATACGGGCCGCAAGCCGAAGAAGCTGTGGACCGATCAGGGGGCGGGCGATCCGATAGCCTTTTATTACGCCGATTCGGAGCATGACGAAGGTTATTACGTAGCCGGACAGATCCGCAAAGCCGTAGGCAAAGGGCGGAGATATTCGGATCATGCGATTTTGTACCGGACAAATGCCCAGTCCCGCGTAATCGAGGAAATTTTGATCAAATCGGACATCCCTTATCAGATCGTAGGCGGCATCAAGTTCTACGACCGGAAGGAAATCAAGGACCTGCTCGCTTACTTGCGCCTGGTATCCAATCCGGATGACGATATCAGCCTGGCGCGCATCATTAATGTGCCGAAGCGGGGTATCGGGGACACGACGGTGGGCAAGCTGGAAGATGAAGCGCTGCGCCGGGGAACGTCGGTCTACCGGGTGCTGGAGCATTTGGACGAGCTGGACATCAAGGGCAAAACAAGGTCGCAGCTTGCGGAGTTTTATGAAATGATCCGCAATCTGCGGGCGATGGTCGAGTATTTGTCGGTGACGGAGCTGACGGAAAAGGTACTGGAATTGTCGCAGTACCGGCTGGAGCTGCAGCGGGAAAATACGCTGGAGTCCAAAGCCAGAATCGAGAACATCGACGAGTTTCTGTCCGTCACGATGGACTTCGAGGCGCGCAACGAGGACCGCTCTCTTGTAGCCTTTCTGACGGATCTGGCCTTGATCGCCGATATCGATTCGATGAACGATGCCGCGGAAGAAGCGGAGAAGTCGAACGACGCCGTTGTGCTGATGACGATGCACAGCGCCAAGGGGCTGGAGTTTCCGATCGTCTTCATTATCGGGATGGAGGAATCGGTCTTTCCGCACAGCCGGGCGCTGAACGACAACGAAGAGCTGGAGGAAGAGCGCCGCTTGGCCTATGTCGGCATTACGCGCGCCGAGGAGCAGCTCTATATGACCTGCGCTCGTACGCGGACGCTGTTCGGCCGGACGGGCATGAACCTTCCTTCGCGGTTTCTGGAGGAAATCCCGGAAAGCGTGAGGCGGTTGGATTCGTCTGCGGGCGCCGGGGGTGGGTTTGCGCGCGCTTCGGGCCGCTTTGCGCAAGGCGGCGCAGGCGGCGGCGCTCCCGGCTTCGGTTACCGGGCGCCTGCCGGGGGCGGCCAATCCGCCGCGCCAAGCGGAAGCGGCGTCCGCGTAAGCACGCCGCTGGATGCGGCCCGCGCCGCCCAGGCGGGCGCGAAGCAAGCCGGAGCGTCCGTTCCAGGCGATTACGCCGCCGGGGATCGCGTCGCGCACGGCAAATGGGGCGAAGGCGTCATCGTCTCCGTCAAGGGGCAGGGCAACGAAAGCGAGCTGCAGGTCGCCTTCCCGGCGCCGGTCGGCATCAAGCGGCTGCTCGCCGCGTTTGCGCCGATTACCAAGCTGTAAATCATCTCTCATGTATGATAAATAAGGGAGGATCTCCGTGAACGCTCAATTGGAACGGATGAAGGAGCTTGCCGCGATTATCGCCGAGCATAATTATTATTATTATACGCTGGATCAGCCGCAGATCGACGACGCGGATTACGACAAGCTTTACGACGAGCTTGTCGCGCTGGAGAAGGAGACCGGGGTGACGCTGCCCGATTCTCCGACGGTCCGGGTTGGCGACGAGCTGCTGAGCGGCTTCGAGCAGCATCGTCACAGAGCGCGTCTCTGGAGTCTGGACAAGGCCCAGGATCAAGAGGATCTGCTTGCGTGGAACGCCCGCGTGCTGAAGGCGATTGCGGATTACAACGCCAAGCATCCGGACGAGGAGCCGCTGCCGGCGCCCGGCTACGCGGTGGAGCTGAAGTTTGACGGCCTCACGCTCAATTTGACGTACGAGAACGGGCAGCTCGTGCAGGCGGCGACCCGCGGCAACGGCACGGTCGGCGAATCGATTTTGGCGCAAGTCCGCACGATTCGCTCCGTGCCGCTGTCGATCCCTTTTACGGGCGGATTGATCGAGGTGCAAGGGGAAGGCATTATGGCGCTGTCGGTGCTGTCAAAGTACAATGAGACGGCCGAGGAGCCGTTGAAAAACGCCCGCAACGCCGCCGCCGGCGCGCTGCGCAACTTGAACCCGAAGGTAACGGCGGAGCGCCGGCTGGACGCTTTCTTTTATAATATCGGGTATGCGGAGGGCGTATCCTTCCGGAATCATCAGGAGATGCGGCAGTTTCTGATCGACAATAAATTCAAGGTCAACGCCAATACGACCTACTTCGATTCTATCGAGGAAGTAAGCCGGCAACTGGCAGCCATCGCGGACATGAGGCATACGTTCGACTTTCTGATCGACGGCGCGGTCGTCAAGCTGACGGATATGCGCACGCGCGAAGCGCTCGGCTATACGGATAAGTTCCCTCGCTGGGCCGTAGCGTTCAAGTTCGAGGCGGAGGAAGCGGCGACCGTTCTGGAGTCGGTGTCGTGGGAGGTCGGACGCACGGGCAAAATTACGCCGGTCGCCCGGGTAGAAGCGGTCGAGCTGGCGGGCGTTACGGTACAGAACTGTACGCTGAACAATATCGGCGATATCGAACGGAAAAACTTGAAGCATGCGCTGGGCACGCTCGTCAATATTCGCCGTTCCAACGACGTCATTCCGGAAATATTGGGCAAGGCGGACGACGAGCCGGGCCGCGAGATTGTTTATCCCGAAGCTTGTCCGGCTTGCGGCACCGTTCTGGAGCAGCGGGGCGCTCATCTATTTTGCAACAACAAGCTGGGCTGCCGGCCGCAGCTGATCGGACGCATTACCCATTTTGCCTCCAGGGACGCAATGGATATCGAATCGTTCAGCATCATGACGGCGGAGCAGCTGTATGACGAATGCGGCGTACGGGATCCCGCCGATCTGTACGGCTTGACGTTTGACGACTTGATCAAGCTTGAGCGGTTCGGCGAAAAAAAAGCGCAGAAGCTGCTGGATGCGTTGGAGAAGTCGAAGGATCGCGATTTGGCGGCATTTCTGTTTGCTTTAGGCATTCCGAACACCGGCAAAGCAACGACCAAAATGCTCGCGGACCATTATCGAAGCCTTGACGCCATTATGAACGCGACGGCGGAGGAGTTGGTGGGCCTGCCGGACATCGGCGGCATCGTGGCGGAAAGCATCGTCGGCTTTTTCTGCGATCCCGTAATCGTCGAAAGCATTTCCCGGATGCGCGGTTACGGCGTGAAGGCGGAGGCCGAGCAGGCGGCGGAAGTTAGGCAGGACAGCCCGTTCAGCGGCAAAACAGTCGTATTGACGGGGACGCTGACCGGCATGACCCGGGACGAGGCGGCTCGCAAGCTCGAAGCGCTCGGCGCCAAAGTGGCCGGCAGCGTATCCAAGAAGACGGATTACGTGATCGCAGGCGAAAATGCCGGCAGCAAGCTGACCAAAGCGCGCGATTTGGGCGTGACGGTGATCGAGGACGAAGCTGAGTTTTTGCGGCTGTTGGGCGAATGAAGGCCGTATGATGTGATTGAAAGACTTCGTAGAATGACTTCCTATCCGATAGGATTGTTCCATTAATGATGATCGGATAGTTGCGCTGGGTAATTGACATGAAGCGGCTGTTTCCGGGCGTAAATAACCTCTGAGACAGCCGGCTTTTATTAGTGGAAAAATATACAAGTTGTATTCTGATTTCAGCTGTGGTACATTATTTCTTGTCGCTTCGAACGACAGCATATCGGCTGAATGATTGCAAAACAAATGCAAAAAAGACGCTTGACATGATGTCGAGAAGATGATAAAGTATTATCTTGTCACGACGAAAGTTACTGACAAGCAAGTTCTTTGAAAACTGAACAAATGGAATACGTCAATTTTTAATCAAAGCCTAGCTTTGATCTATGAGCAAGTCAAACCAACCTTTTTGGAGAGTTTGATCCTGGCTCAGGACGAACGCTGGCGGCGTGCCTAAT
>CALAWP010000060.1 GCA_937895345.1 uncultured Paenibacillus sp.
CCTCTCAACCCGACCTTTCCTTTAGTTTACTAGATTTGGGCTTGAGAGTTTACACAATTTATTTTACAGACTCGTTTCCTATTGCTTGTAATATGTCTATTACTACTTCCGTTGGACCGCATTTATGCTGCTATGCCTACCTATCCAGCCACCACTCCGGAAAGAAACGTATATTACTATGCAGCCATGATGTCCCAAGACATCTGGAAGCATGCTGACGGAAAATGGCAGCATACTGGTTATCCAGGGGGGCCTATCGATTGGCTGTTCGATTACTCCTTTGAGTTTCCAGGACGAAAAATAAAAAAAATTGAGGTAACCGAATTCGATCCAAGTGCAACAGTAACGAATGAATCCTTTGCACAACAGATCGTATTCGACAACACTAGATATATACCGTGGTTAGATTTTGCGGCTAGAGCTGCTTCTGGATATACATCATGTGTCACGGATAAACCAGAAAAATGCACGGATGTCGTGAACGGTTACGGAACGGAACGCGTCACATTTAAAATAAGAGTCGATGGATCGCTAAATGCATTACAGCCCGAAAATCTTAAAGAAGGCAGGGAGGGTGAATTTCATCCTAACGTAGAAGGCTGGCGCCACTATTTCCCCTCCTTCGTCCGCGTAGAACTGGAGCCGCTGGATAACGTTAAGAAGGCATACGAACGTTATTGGACGACAACGGGAAAAAGCTTGAACGGCTTCTATGGTTTGAGAGACAAGGAAACCACGATCGAGGCCGGTAAGAGTTATACGTTTCAAGCTCAATCCCCATCTACTTCAGATCTTACGTATAAGGGACATAAGCAAAATTCCGGATCAGCCCCGCCGGCCGGCGGATCGTTTACGTCCGGAGATGCCAAAATTACCAATTTTGATGGTAAGCAAGACATCTACATTTACTATTATTTCGAACAAGCTGAAGGACCACCGCCGCCACCACCACCTTATTGCGATTATACGATCAGTCCCCCTCAAAAAGGACAAGTTCGTAACGGATCGGTCATGGACCCGGCGGCCAGCGGCATGTTGCGTGCAGATAACCGAGGCGCTGAGTTGTTTGACGTACAACAAGGGATCCCCACAAGCGAAAATCTATTCGCCAACGTGTTGGCTTTGAATTACCTGTACCAAAACCAATTTGCCAATATGACCGGTGAAGTTACCTACAAGGTCGACGTGAGGAAAACGTATCTGAAAACATGGACGGTGCCGAGCGAGGATCCGGAGGTTCCGCCTTTGCCGATGTCCAAAACCGAAATCGTCCAGGAGCAAGTCACCGTCAAGCGGCCGTACTCGTACTGGCAGATCGATAACCTGGAGGTTTACGGCATCGACCGCTCGACAGTCAGCAACTACGCTTTGGGCGGCCAGGGCGGAACAATCACGCTGCAGCCTGACAGCTATTTAGCGCCTGTGCTTCAATCGTCGCATAAAGAGGCGGTAGAGGATCATGTAACGCCGGCACCTTGCGATGCGATCGATTTAGGCGTCCAGGAGTTGCCGGGAGGAAATCAGGAGCCGCCGACGCCATCGTTTACAGCCGAAGCTCAAGCGGAGGCCGAAAAAGCTATCGGCAAAAACAAAGTCCGGAATGACCGGCTGCTGTTCAATGGCGCTACCATCATGAATGATGGAATCTACGATGAAGCCGCGCCGATGCCGGGCGTGATTCCGGCACCGACGCCAATCGGGCAGGATGTCTTGTATCGAAACGGCTTGACGATCAGCCGGACGCTGCAAAACCGGGCCGACAACCCGACGACCGGGCAAATCTATTATGAGCTGCTTCCCGGCAACATTAACGGCGGCGCCGATCGGTCCTTTGCCATTCCCAATATGAATACGGTCACCGTCCATACGCCAACCGTCATGTATCCAGCGATCTCGGATGATCGGGAGCATAATCAGAAAATCAATCCGGCCGCGGGCCGTGCCGCGCTCATTCTGGATCGCGAGTTCGCCGTAAGCCTGCCGACCAGCGGCCAGCACCGGAACATACCGGGGTACGGGAACCGGGACTATCAAAAGTACATCACGATCAAGCAGGTCTATTTCCCGTTTGACGTATACGACGCGGAGACCGGACAGTTTTATGCAAAGAACCAGTGGATTTCGGTTCCGGTCGCGCAGCAGTCCAAAACCTTTTTCCTGCCGGTATGGGTCGATGAAGGATTTTATACGGTAAGCTTCCGCTCCTTTGCGGAGAACTATCCGCCGGGCTTCACCCATGAAACGGCAGCCAATATGAATTGGATGAATCATGCGGCGACGAATACGGTGCCCGTCGATGTCGTGGGCCGGCTTTATGACTTCCGGATTACAGATATTGCGGACTACAACTGGGAACGGGTGTTTCGTACGGCGAAGGGAAGCGCGGCGCATTCGGCTAACGTGTATTACGTCGGGAATCGGGGAATTGACGGCGCCGTGCTGGGCAACCGCAACTTGCAAGGCGAGCCGGTTGGCGGCCGGCAGCTGTTGTCGCTGCCGATCCGTCCGGGCAGCCATCCGGAATATCCCTACCGCAACTGGGTAATCAAGAGCGGCTACCATTTCAAGTTCGAAGTGAAAACCAAAGGCAATATGGACGGGCTGTACGACGCCGTACGCCTCTATCCGAGCTTTTATTTTGTGAAGAAGGACGGCACCGGCCGTATCCCTGTCGATCTGTATTACCACGATTATACGAACGGGAGCTATTTCGTCCGAATCGGCTCGTCCAACGACCGGGTAGAGCGTCAGGTTGTCTTAAACGATCGGCTGCGGAACGTGCCGCAGGCTGCGCTGAACGACACGGCCCGTTTTATGGCGAGCGTGCATGGGGTCAACGACTTTTTGACGAAGGCCAAGAAGCCGAAAACGGTCGGCCGGCTAAGCTGGCTGCTGCTGCCGTACGAAATGCGGACGCTGCACGGTCCGAAGACGATTCCTTCCACGGTGCCGGCGATGCGCGCGCTGGGCTCCATGCAGACGTGGTACGGAGAGTACAGCCTGCCGGCCACGGTGTACGCGGTGCGCGCAGGGACGAACGTTGCGGAGTACGGCCGCAAGAACGGAGGCATCCGCGAAGATGCGCCGATCTTCCTGAAGGACGGCTATCTGATCGTCAACTTTAATCTCGAGACGATCCGCGACCGGGATTTGGACCATCCCTATCTTCGCTATTATCCGCTGGAAGGCGAGAGGTATCCCTATAACAACCAATGGGCTATGGAAGGCTTTGTCTACCGTCAGCAGGATAAATCCGGCCATACATTTATATTGAAGGACGGCGACGTGGCCTTCTACCATCCGGACAAGTCCAGCAATGCCGATTTTGGCTCGGCGGTGCCGCATTGACGGCGTGGGGAACGAACTGTATGTTATGATGGAAAGCAAAACGGCCGCAGCACCAATCAATCAATGGGGCATGCGGCGGCATATCTTTAGCAAACGGGGGTGGCAGCAATGCCCAATTTATTGTTTCGCGGAGTCGAGGCGGACAAGCTGCGCAGGATCGGCGAACCGCTGGCGGCCGAGCTGGCCGATATTTGCGGCTGCGGCGCCGATAATTTTACGATGGACGTCATGCTGACGGCAACGGTTTACGGGGGGCTGGACGGGCGTTCGTATCCGTTCGTCGAAATCGGCTGGTTCGAGCGCGGCCAATCGGTCCGAGACCGGGTGGCCGAAGCGGTCGCCGGACAACTGCGTTCGATCGGAGTGGAGGAATGCGAAATGGTGTTTCGCGCTTACCGGGAGGACCATTACTACATCAACGGCAAGCCATGCGGGTAGGAAGCCGGGCATCGGGTTTGCCATAAGGAAAAGGCAGCTTCGCACGGCAGCGGCAATTGCCGCTGCGCGGGAAGCTGCCTTTTGGCATTTGGGGCGCCTTCGTCAAAAAATCCGGTTGCGCCAGCCGTTCAGCTTGGCCGCCGCTTCCGCAAAGAAATAGTCGCCGTAAATGAGCGATACGTCGATATTGTCGTTTTGCGGCTTGTGGCCGGTGCCGTGCAGCAGAATCGCTTCATGCTCCGGCTGGTCCCAAGTCGCATAGTGGTCGCTCAGCGATTGCACGATGCGTTCAGCCGCGCGCCGGTAGATGCGCTCGTCCGCACCGGAGACGACGTCCGCCAGCTCGAGCAGGCCGGATGCCGCGATCGCGGCGGCGGAGCTGTCGCGCGGCTCGCCTTCCAGCGCAGGGAGCCGGAAATCCCAATAAGGCACAAGATCGTCGGGCAGCGCCGCCACAAAATAATGGGCTACCCGCTTGGCCGCCTGCAGGTAACGCGCTTCTCCCGTCCAGCGGGCGGCGAGCGCCAGACCGTACAGCGCCCATGCGTTGCCGCGGCTCCAGGCGGAATCGGGGCCGAACCCTTGTCCGCCGAGCGCTTCGATGAAGGCTCCGGTCTCCGGGTCGAACGACAGGATGTGGCAGGCGGAGCCGTCTTCCCGAATCGCATGCTTCAGGAAAGTATCCGCGTGCCTGACGGCGATATGCTTGTAGCGCGGGTCGCCGGATTGTTCGCTGGCCCAGAACAGGAGCGGGATGTTCATCAAGCAGTCGATTATCGCCCAGCCGACGACATGCGGGCCGTTCCAGGCGCGAATGAAGTTGCCTTGCGGGTTGAAGCGCCCCGCCAAAAAGTTGGCCGCCATCATGCCGATCCGAAGCCCGTCGCGGTCGCCGGTCAGCTTATATTTGATGACCGCCGTCGGGAGAAACTGGAATCCCACGTCGTGGTACAGCTCGACCGGATATTCCGCAAAGCAAGCCTCCAGCTTATGGTCCCAATCCCAGGCCGCTTCTTTGTAGGCCTCGTTGCCGGTCACATCGTACATCAGCCACAGCAGCCCCGGCCAGAAGCCGGACGTCCACCAGCTGTGGGCCGCATCGTCGTAAACGCCGTTGTCCCGCGCGACATGCGGCGACTTGTCGCCGATCAGCCGCATCATCGTTTCCGTTTTGGCGGTCAACCGCCGCATCAATTCCTCTTTGTACACGGTATCCATTCTGCTGCAGTCCCCCTTCTCGTCGCTGATTCCATTATACCTTCTGACAACAGCTCGAAATTGCTGTACAATGATAAAAAATGTTGCTGCGTTGACATATTCGGCCGGGATGAGGGATCGGAATGAAATCGCTTTACCAAAGGATGGATTACGGGGCCAAACCTTATTTATGGGCCTACCGCAAATATTCGGACAGCCGCTTCGAAGGTTATTATCATTGGCACGAGGGCTTTGAGCTGTTGCTGGTGCACCGGGGGCGCGGCAGCGTCATCGTGAACCAGAAGACGTATGAGCTCCGCCCGGGCATGCTGTTTTTTTTTCGCCCGTTCCAGCTGCATAAAGTATATGCCGAGGTAAGTCCGGACTGCCCTTACGAGCGCAGCATCCTTCACTTTGTTCCGTCGTTTGCGGAGCCGTATATAAGTCCGTTTGCTTCCTTGAAAGATTTGTTCATGCGAATGGAGAAAGGGCTGACGGAGGAACAGGCGGCGGACGCGGGCGGGCTGATGGCAGCCGCGGAATCGGCTTGCCGCGATTTCGAGCGATGCGAAGAGGGCTCGTCCGGCGCGGAGAGTCTGGAGCAGGCGGCGCTGCTCTTGCTGCGGTGGCTGACCGTGCTGCAGCAGGCGGGAGGGCTGGCGGAACGTTCGGACGCCGCCGGCCGGAAGCGCATCCGCCATTCGGAAGCCGTCATGGATTGGCTGGAAGCCCGGTACGGCGAGCCGTTCCGGCTCGAAGCGCTGGCGGAGGACATGCATATGTCCAAAGCATATTTGTCCCGGCTGTTCCGGCAGGAGACGGGCAGCAGCATTACGGGATATTTGACGGCGAGACGCATCCGGCAAGCCTGCAGCCTGCTCCAGTCGTCGGAGCTGTCCGTCGAAATGATCGGAGAGAAGGTGGGACTCTCGAACGTTTCCTATTTTATCCAGCTGTTCAAACGGACGGTCGGCGTCTCTCCGCATCAATATCGGCTCAAGCTGCAATCGGGCGAGACGGTTGCGAACGCAAGGCGGCCCGGCCCGGCCTCGCTGCGCCTTCCTTAACGCTTCAGCTTGAAATGCACGACGGCGCTGTAAAGCGGCTTTTCCGTCCGCGGGTCGAAGACGCAGCTGTGCGACACCGAATGGACGTCGAGCATCAGCGCCTTGTTGTTTTCGATTTGCCGTTCGATCTGCCTCTCCAGCTCTTTGATGCTGCTTGCTTCGAACAGCTCGATCTTGTTTTCGATCAGATCCAGTTGAAACTGCATGGCATGATGACCTCCCGATACGATACTTCCTTCGTTACGGTTCCATTATACCTTGGTTGCGGCGTCCATCCAATGTTGCAAGCGCCTGCCGGCCTATACAAACCGGCAAAGAAATGGTAACATCGGGTCATATTATGGAAAATGTTGAAGGAGAGCCGACCGATGGAATCAAATACGAATTATCAGCCCATAAGCGAAAGCGCTTCGATTCGTCATCCGGAAAGTTTGACGGAGCGGATCTGGAAATACAAATTTCATTACGTAATCGTAATCCCGGCCTTTATTTTCTTGTTCGCGTTCAAAATCGTTCCTTTTCTGCAA
Organism: uncultured Paenibacillus sp.; assembly: GCA_937895345.1. Classification (GTDB taxonomy): domain Bacteria; phylum Bacillota; class Bacilli; order Paenibacillales; family Paenibacillaceae; genus Pristimantibacillus. The sequence goes on from CALAWP010000060.1 coordinate 6,578, forward strand.
GGCATCCTGTTGTCGCTGAAAGATTACAAAGTGTTCCAAGGCCTGTTCGGCAGCCCGTTCGTCGGCCTGGCCCATTATGCGAGCCTGTTCCGGGATGCAGCCTTCGGCCGTGTGCTGGGAAACACGGTGCTTTATAATGTCCTTTATTTGGGTCTGACCTTCGTCGTCGGGCTTGCCTTGGCCGTCGGCTTGAGCAGCATCGCGTCGGGCAAGCTGCGCGGTGCGGTGACGACGGCGCTGCTGGCGCCGTACGTGCTGCCGACCGTCGTCCTCGGCAGCATCGCGATGTGGCTGGTCAGTCCGACGTCCTCCCCGTTCCAATTGACGGAGTCGTTGTGGCTGGCGGAGACGTGGAGCTTCCGGCTCGTTCTGCTGACGGTCGAGCTGGTCAAGACGGCCGGCATCCCGGCGGTTATCGGGCTGGCGGCCGTCGCTTCGGCGCATGCGGCCCGCCGTGCGGGAGGCGGAGCGGCGGATTCCGAAGCTGCGGCCGTGGCGGATTCCCCCGGCTTCTTCCGGCTGAACGTATGGCCGGCGGTCAAGGCGGTGCTTGCCGTGACGCTGCTGCAGTCGGCTTTTCTGCTGACCTCGAATGCGGAACTGGTGTATATGTTCCTGAATCCGTTGGTCAATGCGGAGACGGTGGACTACTTTATTTTTCGCAACGGCTTCATGAACGCCCGATTCGATCTGGCCGCCGCCGCCTGGTATATCCAATATGCCTTGCAGCTGGCGCTGGCCGCCGCCGCTTATTTTCTCGTCCGGGGCAAGCTGCTGAACGCGTTGTTCCATCAGGCCGCCGAGTGGTCTCCGCTGCGCGGCGGCAATCGCGCCGCCGGCCTGGCGGCGGGAATCGTCTGTTCCGCGGCGGCGCTGCTTGTGCTGTACTTGTCGCTCGTTCATCCGTTTGTCGCCCGCAGCGAGTCCGGGTATCCGCTCGGGGAGCTGCTGCCGGCCGGCAACCTGTTTCTTTATGCCGTATTGTTTGCGGCGGCGTCCATCTTCCATTTGGCGTTTGTATTGACGTTGTCTTACCCGATGACGGTGAAGCGGCTCCCCGGCGGCACGTTGTACCGGCTGTTTCTGATCGCGGCGCTGTTGACGGGTTCGGGAACGATTCACGAATATCTTTTTTATCGTAATTTGGAGATGGTCAACACCGTGCTGCCGGTCGTCTTCCACGGCTTCTTCGGCATCGCGGCCGCGTTTGCGCTGAAAGGCTGGTTCAACGGCAAGTACGCCGATTTGAAGCTGCAGGCGGAAGCGGAAGGACGAGGAGAGCTGCGCGCCTTCTTCATGCTCTATATTCCGAAAGTGTGGAAGCCGCTGCTGGCGCTTGGCGGCTTGCAATGGATCATGCTGTGGAATTCGTATATGCCGTCTCTGATCTACATCAGCGACCCGAGCCAGCAAGCTCCAATGCTGCAATGGCTGTCGGTGGTACGGCATGCGGAATCGCTTGGGATCGCGGCCGGGGACCCGGTGCTGTTCCGAGCCGGAGCGCTCTTGAGCTTGCCGCCGTTAATCTTGTTCCTGCTGCTGCGCAAGTGGCTGACGGCGGCCTTATGGACCGGCAGCATTCGCAAGCCGTAAGGCGAGCCGCGTTGCGCAAGAAGCGGCGAATGCTTTTCCCGGCGCCGAATCGACTGGAACGGACATGTTCGACAAATGTTAACGGTTTCGGCGGTTCAAACCGGGTCCAATGGTGTACAATAAAGGGGAATTTAGAAAAGGAGGGACGGCTATGGGCAATGTTCCCGCCAGCGTATGGATCTTCTCGGCTATCATTATCGCGATCATTACATGGATGACGCTGTGGGTCACCAAAAAAGCCTACTCGAAAAAATGGGACGAAGCGGACGAGTAAGGCCGCCGTCATTTTATGCCTTTAGGGCTCTTCTTCCGGAATGCGTCCGAAGGGGAGCCCTTTTGCATCCCCGCAATATATTCAAGCGGCTTCCCGGATCGGCGTCTTTCAATCGCCGAACCAGGCGGCGGCAAGCCTTCGGATGCCTTCCTCCAGCTCCTCTTCCGTCAGCCCGCCGAAGCCGAGCATGATGTAGGAATCCGGACAGCGGTCCGGATCGTTCCAATGCTTCGCCGGGGAATAGATGCGGCAGTCCGCCAGTTCGGCGAGCCTCGCCAGCTCGTCGCGATGTCTTCCCTTGACGTCCAGCAGCACGTGAAGGCCCGACCGGCCGCCGATCAGCTCGGCGCGATCGCCCATATGCCGCTTCACGGCGGTCGTCAACGCCCTGTGGCGGCTTTGGTATATTCGCTTCATGCGGCGGATATGTCTGGCCCAATGCCCGTCCCGCATATAGACGGCCGCCGCGCGCTGAATGATCGGCGACACCGTCTGGCTGTAGCCGGCCAGCATGGAGCTTGCCGATTCCATAAGCGGCGCGGGAAGGATCAAATAGCTGAGACGAAGCGCCGGCATAAAGCATTTGGACATCGTCCCCAAATAGATGACCCTCCCATCGGCGTCCAGCGCCTTGAGCGAAGGGATGGGGCGGCTGTCGTACCGGAACTCGCTGTCGTAATCGTCTTCGATAATCCAGCTTTCGCTGCGGGAAGCCCAGTTCAGCAGCATCGTCCGCCGCTGAATCGGCATAACCATGCCGAGCGGAAACTGGTGCGACGGCGTGACGTACACGACGTCCGGGTCGGTCTTCGCCAGCAGATCCGGCCGGATCCCGTCCTCGTCGACGGCGATGGGGGACACGTTGCAGCCGTAACGGAGAAACACGGTTTTGACGCCGTCATATCCGGGCTCCTCCATGCCGATCTTCTTCGCATGCAATTGCATAAGCTGGCACAGCAAGCCGACCGCATGCTGCGTGCCGGCGCAGATGACGACTTGCTCGGGCGCGCAGACCGCTCCCCGGGATTGATAGGCGAAATCCGCGATTTCCTTCCGCAGCTCGGGCAACCCGAGCGGGTCGCCGTAGCCGAGCAGCTCTTGCGGCGGCGACGCCAGCGCCTTCATCATGCTGGTCCGCCAGCGGTCCATCGGAAACCGGTCGTACGCGATGTCGCCGTATTGGAAGTCGAATCTTGGCTTTGACCCGCCGGCCGGCGGCGCTTCGCCCGTAAGGCCGGACGAAGACGGACCGCCTGGGCCGGCCGAAGCCGGGGCCGGGGAGGCGCCGCGTGCCGATTGTCCCGGACGTACTCGCGTCTCATCCCCGTGCGGCAGCAAGTCGTCCAGAGGCAGGACGATGCAGCCGCGCCTTTCCCGGCTTTCGATATAACCTTCGGCCAGCAGCTGGGCGTAGGCGGAATCGACCGTATTTTTGCTGACTTCCAGATGCTTCGCCAATTGCCGGATCGAAGGAAGCCTGGCGCCGGAAGGAATGGCGCCTGTTTCGATCTGCTCTTTAATATACGCGTACAACTGTACATATAACGGCGTTTCTCCATTCGCGGCAAGCAGAGGCGTAATTGCAAACATGGGATTTTCTGTCCCCTTTTATAATGATGGATTAAGTTGCTTTCAAAAGTGACAGTCTTCGTTATGATTGACCATATCACATCCCCGGCCGAATAGGGAAGAGGCAAAGTCGGATAGCTGATGCTTGTATGTGCGCCACGTGGACTGACTTCTTGTCACCTTTCGATAGAGAGTTTCTGTCACTTTTGAAAGTGACAGCAATCGGTTAAAGTGACAATATGTCAAATAGAACCGAGTCGGGAAGGGGAATTCGGATGATTACGAATGTACGCTTGAAAGCAAGGGAATGTCACGATTTGGAGCGGATCCATCGATTTTTGAAGGAAGCGCGCACCGCCTACATGGGGTTGTCGGACGGCGGGGCTCCTTACGTTGTTCCGCTCAATTACGTTTGGCACAACGGAGCCTTTTACGCGCACGGCGCTGCGGAAGGACGCAAAATGGACATCCTCTCCCGCAACGCCAACGCATGCTTTACCGTCAGTGAAGATTACGGCACGCTGCCGCATCCCGTTCCCGCCAAAACCGATACGGCGTATATGAGCGTGATGGGATTCGGCAAGGTAGAGCTTGTCGCCGACCTGGACGAGGCGACGGAAGTTTTGCAACAGATGCTTCATAAATACGCGCCGGGCTTTCACGGGCAGCCGCTTGCCAAGTCCCACGTCGAACGTTACCGTTCTTCTCTGGGCAGCGCGACGGCCGTCCTGAAGCTGAAGCCCGAATATGTAACCGCAAAGGAAAACGGCGGCATCTAAGATCAAATGGCAAGGGAGTTCGGAACAGGCTCCGAACTCCCTTGTGTGCGTTATGATTAGGCCGTTTCGCTTTCGATTTCGGGCTGCAAAATTTGCAGCTCAATCTTGCGGATGCGGTTTTTGCTCGTTTCGCGAATAATAAATTTCAGATGCTCGAACATAAATTCCTTGCCCTTCTTCGGCTCCTGCAGCTTGCTGTAGAGCCATCCGCCAATCGTATCGACTTCCTCGTCCTGGAAATTCAAGGAGGTCAATTCCTCAACCTCGTCGAGCAGCACCTTGCCGTCCAGCAAATAGCAATTTTCGTCCAGCTGCTCGATCTCCTTGCGTTCGTCCGCATCGAATTCGTCGCGGATTTCGCCGACGATTTCTTCCAATATATCTTCAATCGTAATCAGCCCCGAAGTGCCGCCGTATTCGTCGACCAGAATAGCGATATGAACGCGCTCCTGCTGCATTCGCTTCAGCAGCATCTTGACGGGTGTAACCTCGGAGACGCTCAGCACGGGATGAACCAGCTTTTTGAAATCGAGTCCTTTGTCCGAATCGTATTCGAGAAACAGCTGCTTCGTATTGATCATGCCGACAATGTTGTCCTTGCTTTCCAGGGCGACCGGGAACCGGGTATATTGCTCCTTCCGGATAATGGCCAAATTTTGTTCCAGTGTATTATTCGTGTATAAGCAAATCATATCGGTACGAGGCACCATAATTTCTTTGGCCAGCAGCTCGTCAAAGGCGAAGATCCGGCTGACGTAGCCGTATTCCGTATTGTTGATTTTGCCGCTTTGGTAGCTTTCATTCAAGATGATCTGGATTTCTTCCTCGCTGTGAGCGTCCTCGTGCTCCTTGGCCGGCTTCAGACCGAACATGCGCACGAGCGCGTTCGCCGATCCGTTCAGCAGCCAAATAAACGGGAACAGGAGCGTGTGAAAGAAAATGATCGGTTTAGCGGTCATGAAAGAAATAAATTCCGCCTTTTGGATCGCCCAAGTTTTCGGCGCCAGTTCGCCGACGACAACATGGAGAAACGTAATGACGACAAAAGCGATCGCGATGGCGAGCGGATGGCTGAGCTCCTTGCTTATTCCCATATCGGCGAATACGGGATCGAGCATCTTCGCAACCGTAGGCTCGCCCAGAAAACCAAGGCCCAGCGCCGTAATCGTAATGCCGAGCTGGCAGGCGGATAAGTAGGCATCCAGATTGCTTGTCACTTTTTGAACGGCCAGCGCATTTTTCCGGCCCTCCAGCACCAACTGGTCGATGCGGCTCGCCCGCAGTCTGACGATGGCGAATTCCGTCGCCACAAAAAACGCAGTCAGTAAAATTAGCAGAGCAATCATGAACAAATTAAGTCCTATGCCCATTTTAAATTCTCACAACCCTTTTCTATATATTTTTAGTTGCACTTATTCAATACTATATCGAAGGATTACAGGTTATGACAAATGCCAAAAGGGGCGATCACGGTGTTCTAGCCCCCGTTACGGCGGTTTACCGAACCGCGGGGCGAACCTATCATCGTTTTTCGACTCTTTACAAGTCCATATCTCGGCTTTAAGATGGGGTCATGCGCCTGGGCAGAGCCTCTGCGGCGGGCAGGCGCCGGCGAGAAACGCTTCTGTCGTTTCCGGCCAAATTCATCGCGGAGAGGCAGCGTGCGGTATATGTTCGAATGGTTGAAGCAGTTCAAGCGGGCTTCCAGACTGAAAGTGATTCCGGTTATGATCATACCCGCGGCTTTGGGAGGACTCGGCGCGGCCGCATGGAACGGCCAGTTTCGCCCGGTCCTGTTTTTGATTACGCTGATCGGGGCCGGAGCGGCCCATTTGTTTTCCAATATGATCAACGATTGGTGGGATTACCGGAGCGGCGCGGACCAAGCGGCTTACGGCATGGAAGGGGCGATTTCCACCAATTCCGGATTTTTGACCCAAGGGGTCTGGTCCGCCGCCCGGTTCCGGCGGGTTACCTGGTCCGTCTTTGCGGTCGCGGCCGTCTGCGCGGCCGTCCTGGCCGCGTACAGCGGCTGGCCGGTCGTCGCGTTCGGCGCGGCCGGCGCGCTGATCGCTTATTATTATGTAGCGCCGCCGATCCGGTTCGGCTATCGGGGCAAAGGCTACAGCGAGCTCGCCATCTTGCTTTCCTTCGGCGTGCTGCCCGTAACCGGCGCCTATTACGTGCAGACCTCGCAGCTGGATTATCGGGCTTTGCTCCTTTCCTTGCCTATGGGGCTGATGACGACGCTTATATTGTTCAATCATCACTTTTTGCATTGGGAAGCGGACAGAGAGGCCGGCAAACGGACGCTGGTCGTCGTCTGGGGAGAACGGCGGGCTTTGCGGTTTTCCCGGCTGCTGCTGCTGCTGGCTTGCTTGTCGCTTCTCTTGTGCGTCATCCTTGGCGCGGCGCCTTTCTATGCGCTGCTTGCTCTGCCGGCGGCAATTCCTTTATATTGGATATATGGGAAATTGGACGAACGCAATCCGCCGGCGGCGTATTTGCCGTTGATGGGAGCTTCGTTGAAGGCGGCCGTCCGGTTCGGCGTCATCCTGATGTTGGCGTTGACGGTTCAGTCCGTCCTTTAACCGGCAAGAGGCGAATCATTTCTATTATGGAAAGAAGGCGGCAGCATGAAAAGCTGGGTGCTAGGCGATTTTCATACGATTTTGAACGAAGGAGAAGTTTGGAAGATCGGCGGGTTTCCGCTTCCTGACGGAGGCTTTTGGCAGTACCGGGAGCCGGACGCCGTCGTCATCGTCCGCAACGGAATTTTGTACGTCCGCGCGGCCATCAGCCGCAGCAACGACCGGATTCAAATATTGGACAACGCCAAGCATATGTATTATTCCGTCGAGCCGGTCGAGGTGCCGGCGAACGGCGAGATCAGCTTCGAGCTGAACATTCGCGCCCGAACGCAAAATACGGCTCCCGGCGATTTGTACGACGGTTACGTTTCGCTGAATTTGCTCGATTTTACGACGGGAGGAGCGCTTGATTTTTTTGTCGGCAACGACCAATACGCCAGCGTGTATGCCGTGCTTCCGTTTCCGGGCGTCGAGGTGCCTCCTTCGGATCGGACGCGATACTTTTGCGTCTTCAAGGAAGAAACGGATTTTCGGCCGCGAGAGTTCAACACTTACAAAATTTCGTACAATCGGGCCGAAGACGAGGTCGCGTTCTACGTCAACGGCCGGGAAGTTCGCCGGGAGAAGGGGGTTCCCGTCAAATTCAACCGGTTTACGGTCGCTCTGGGCATTATGACCGAGAAGGATCTGACGCCCGAAGGCAGCGTTTCGGCGCATGGACAGACGGTAATCGGGGAATGGTCGCCGATTGCGATCGAGGTCAAGGAAGGCTGACATGCCGGCCGTCCGGAAAGGGCTTATGCGATGTTGTTCGTACTGATCGTTTTATGCACGATAGCGGCCATCCTATGGGCGTCGGAGCCGGGCTCGGCCGTCAACCGGCGGCTGGCCGCCCTCGCTTTCAGCGGCGGCTCCGGCGCCCTGGCGGCGATGATCGATCTGCACTGGCTGCCGCAAGCGGCGGAAGCGGGGGCGGGTGAACGGTTTCTGCGCTTCCTTTATGAACTGCAAGCGCTCTCTTCCTTATTTTCTTATTACGGCATTCCGTACCTGTTTCTGCTGTTTGCGCTGGCTTACCGCAATCCGCCCCTAAAGCCGGCGGTTCGCAAGCTGGCTCCCTGGCTTCTGCTGGCGCCCATTGTGTTGTGCGTATGGCTGACGCCTTATTATAACGAGATGTATCCGATCTCCTACAAGGTCGTCGTCTGGTGGGCCGTCCCTTACATCTTGACGGGAACGCTGCTCGTGCTGTCCAAGCGGGTGCCTCCCGCCGCTTATGCAAGAACGCATTGGATCGTAAGCTTCGCCGTGCTGCCGCCGGTGCTCTTCAGCATGTTCATGAATTACGTGCTGCCCAGCCTCGGCATGCTCCGCATGTGGCGCTACAACACATGGATCGTAGGTCTTGGAGCGATCGTGTTCGTCATCGGCCTGTTCACTTACGGCTTTCTGGGCGTTCGGGTCCTTATCGACCGGAAACGGTACGATACGACGCTCCGGGCGGTGACGTCGGGTACGGCGATGCTTCACCATGCGATCAAGAACGACGCCGGCAAGCTGAAGCTGTTTGCCGAGAAGATGAAGCGGTACGCGCAGGATACCGGCCAGACGGAGCTGCTGGCGGATGCGGAGGCGGTGCTGTCGGCTTCCCGCCATATGGAGGAGATGGTGTACCGGGTGCATCGCCGGACGGAAGATTTGGTGCTGCGGCCCGAACGCTGCTTACTGGGCGCCCTGGTGGAGGAGACGGCGCGCGATCTGAAGCCGCTGCTGCAGAAGACGGAGCTGACGGTCGACGCGGCGGACGGCTGGAGCTGCGAGCTCGACAAGGCGCAAGTGAAGGAAGCTCTTCATAATATAATGGCGAACGCCGTTGAAGCGATGAAGGGAACGGGCAAGCTGACCGTGTCGCTGCAAGAGCAGAAGCGGGAGCTGATCGTCGAAATTCGGGACAGCGGCCCCGGCATTCCGGCCAATCGGATGAAGCGTATTTTTGAGCCGTTTTATACGACCAAAGGCGGGGGCAGCTTCGGGCTGGGACTGCCATACGCCTATCATGTCATGCGCAAGCATAAGGGCAGCCTGACCGTTCGAAGCAAGGACGGCGAAGGAACGGTATTCTATATGATATTCCCGAAGCGTCACGTTGCGGCGAAGCGGCTGGCGCCCGCGGGCGAATCGGCGGCGGATGCCGGGGTGACCGGCGCATGAACGCCTGGAAAGGAGGAACGCCATGAGCGGAATCAGGGTTGGCTTGGTGGAGGACGATCCGGACTGGAGACGGGGACTGGCCGATTATCTGGACCGGGAACCGGATATGGAGGTCGTGTGGAAAGCTTCCGGCGCCGACGAGCTGCACGCGGCGCTGAGCGATTGCCATCCCCCTGCCGACGTCGTGCTGATGGACATTATGCTGGGCGACAGTCCGGAAGGCATCCGTCTGGCGGAGGAAACGGCGCTGTCGACGGGAGCGCGCATTATCATGCTGACGTCGATGGAGGAGAAGGAGCTCATCTTCCGGGCGTTTCAGGCGGGCGCCATCGACTATCAGGTGAAATCGAGCTTTGAGCAGCTGCCCGGCGCCGTGCGCGCCGCATACGCCAAACAGTCTCCCATCAGTCCGGCGGCCGCGGAACGGCTGAGGGAGGAATTCAGGAGGCTGAAGGCCGTTGAGCGAGAATACGAGATTCGGAAGCTGAAGGACATGATTACTCCTTCGGAGCTTCAATTGCTCGGTCTCATCGATCAAGGCTATTCGCAGCCTCAAATCGCCGACAAGCTGTTCATTACGCTGCGCACCGTCAAAAACCACGTCAACAGCATATTAAAGAAGCTGGGCATGCAAGGCTCCAAGGAAGCGGCGCAGCGGGTCAAGGAAATGGGGCTGCTCGGCGACGAGGCGGACGAGCGGCGCTGACGGCTTCGCGTTGGCTGCCGGTTCCCGCAAGCGGAACGACGGAGACTCTTCACGGTACCAAGAATTCTTGGTACTATTTTTTTGGCCTGGAAAAAGTATGATATACATATATCCAATATTAAAAATATCTCATCTTTAGCCGATGGAGGGGATAGACGATGCGGTTTGAAGCCTTTACTGCACCGCATTATGCGGCGCTCGCCGCCGCCGCCGCCGTATTCGCGCTGCTGCTCCTCTTCAGGAGACGGCTGCGGGGGGAGCGGGCGAACCGGATCTTCCGGATCGCCTTGGCGTCGGTGCTGCTGCTCAGCGAAGCCTCGCTGCAGCTGTCTTACGTCCTGGACGGCAATTGGTCCGCCGGATCGCTGCCGCTTCAGCTGTGCAGCCTGATGCTGCTGCTGTCGGCCGCCGCGCTGCTGTCCCGCGCCAAGACGCTGTACAGCGCCGTCTTTTTTCTCGGCAGCCTGGGCGCGATTCAGGCAATGCTGACGCCTAACCTGGCCGAACCGTTTCCGCAGTTCCGCTTTTTTCATTTTTTTATCGCGCATATCGCGATCATCGCCGCCGCGCTGTACCTGTTCGCGGTGGAGCGGTACCGGCCGACGATCCGGTCCATGTTCGGCGCCTTGTTCTGGCTCCATTTGCTGGCGGTTCCGGCCGCGGCGGTGAACGCGTGGACGGGTACGACGAATTTCATGTTTTTGGCGGGCAAGCCGGCGACCGCCTCTTTGCTTGACTTGCTGGCGCCCTGGCCGTGGTATATTTTGCAGCTGGAGCTGGTCGCCGCCGCGCTTTGTCTGGCTCTGGTCGGCTTATCGAAAGCGGCCGAATATTGGTTTGTTGGGAGGAAGAAACCGTGAAGGAAATGTTGAAGACGAATTGGACGTCGGTGCTTGGAGCGCTGTTCGTCGTGGCTGCGGCCATTACGCTGTTTCAATATACGGTGGACAAAGGCTGGGTAACCGATGCGATGAAGGTCGGACTCGGTCTGCTGCTCGGCTCGGGCGTCGCCGGCGCGGGCATGCATCAGGCCCGGAACAAGGGCCGGCTGCTGCTCGGAGATTTGCTGCTCGGAATCGGGGCTTGCATATTGTATGCGACGTTCGCTTTTGCGGGCATTTTTATCGACATGTGGGAGCCGCTGCTTGTGCTGACGGGAATGGTCGCGGTTACGGCCGGCCTCTCCGTCTACGCGCACCGGTTCCATAGCCGGCTGCTGATGAATATCGCGCTGTACGGCGGCTTGCTGGCGCCGCTGCTCATGAGGCCGGAATCCGATCAAGTATTTACGCTGTTTCTGTATTTGTTCGTTCTGAACGCCGGCCTGCTGGCCGTCAGCCTGGTCAAAGGGTGGGGCGAGCTGCGCATCGGCGGCTTTGCGGGCACATGGCTCATCTATATCGTTTATTTCTTCCATTTCAAGCCCGAGCTTGACGGCATCTGGAACATGCCGATCCGGTACGCCCTGGCGGCGTTCCTATTCTACAGCGCCGGATTGTTTCTGGCCTCCTGGCGAAGCAAGGCGGGCTTCGGCGGCCTTGATCTGTATTTGAATGTCGCCAACGGCATTCTGTTCGGCTTCTGGGCGCTCGTGGCCTGGCACGGTCAATTGGAATACGGCTTCGTGCTGGTCATTATCGGCGCCGTATTTACGGCGGCCGGTTTGCTGGTCCGCAAGCTCGAGGGACGGATGTCGGTGCCGGCCATCTCGTATTCGGCGGCCGGCCTTACGCTGCTGCTCCTGTCCTTGAACAGCTTCGGCGAAGGCGTATTGTTCAACGTGATCATGTGGATCGGCTATGCGGCGCTGCTGACGGCGCTTGGACACGTCTACCGCTGGGCCGCCGTCACGCTGGCCGGATCGATTCTGTGGCTGTTCATCGGAGTGTACTGGTACGCCGTAACGTGGCATACGCCGCGCGGGGAATGGTTCGGCGTCTACATTCCGTTTCTGAACTGGGGCGCCTTCGCTTGGATCGCGCTTGCCGCGCTCGGCTTTTATTACGCCCGGCGGTTTGCCGTTCCCGGATTGTCGCCGTCGGCGAACCGCATCGTTTCCCGCGTCTTTGCCTTGCTGTCGCATTTGATCGTCGGCGGTTTGATGGCGCGGCAGATCGAAAATATTTTTACCGTCTATTATCCGGACGCGCCGAGCGTCTACATGAACTTGACCATGTCCGTCGTCTGGGCCGTCTACGCCCTGCTGCTGGTGCTCTGGGCCGCGTATTTCCGCGAGCGGACCTTCCGCTGGTTCGGCTCCGCGGTATTGGCGCTCGTTGCGGTCAAGGCGATATTCCTCGATTTGAGCGGTCATGAGGCGCTGCTGAAAGCGGCCGTGCTGCTTCTGCTCGGAGCGGTGTCGTTCCTGATTACATGGGTGAACAAAAAATGGAGCGGGGAGCCGGCCGAAGCGCCGCATCATTCAGCCAAAGCCGGGGAATGAATAGGGGGACTGGCCGCGGAAGCTAAAAACATGTACAATAAATACCGATACTACTCCTATAGGTTTGATCCGAGGAGGACTTTCGCACATGGGAATCGATCCGCGCACGATGAAGACGCTGCTGACGCAGCAATTGTCACCCAATCCCAGCTATTTCATTTCGGGGCAGACGAAAAATCCGGCCGCAACGGATAATTCGTCCGCCGTCTTTCATACGATTTTGTCGGCGCAGCTCGGCGGAACGGCGTCGCTTCAGACAGGCGGGAAAGCCGCGTCGCCGCCCCGGCTGTGGGCAAGCGTAGCCGAATGGATCGGCGCCGCTTCTTCCGCGCCCGCTGCAAGCGTTGGCGGAAAAGCCGCTTCCGGCGACCGTTCGTCGTTCGCTGAATTAATCGGACTTGCGGCGTCGAAGTACGGCATCGACCCCGGTCTGGTTCATGCCGTCATTCGCACCGAATCGAACTACGATCCGAATGCGCAGTCCGGCGCCGGCGCGAAAGGTTTGATGCAGCTGATGGACGCCACGGCCCGAAGCCTAGGCGTGACGGATTCGTTCGATCCCGCGCAGAACATCGATGCGGGGACGCGTTATCTTTCGTTTTTGCTGCACAAGTACAACGGGCATGAAGCGGTAGCGCTGGCGGCGTACAATGCGGGACCGGGAAGAATCGACAGGCTGGGCATTTCGACGACCGAAGAGCTGCAGGCGAGACTTCAGGAGCTTCCCGAAGAAACGCGCAATTATATCGCGAAGGTTGCGGCCGCCAGAACGTAACGGCTGTAGCGTTATTGTCATGGATCACGGCGACGATCGAAGCTCTTGCGACAGAGAGCGGGCGGGGCCGTGGTCTTTTTTTTGCATGCTGTGCAAGGAAAGGAGAGAACGGGCATGATTTATTTCGACCATTGCGCCTCGACGCCGCCTTACGAAGAAGTGGCGGCGACGATGGCGGAAGTGATGCTCCGCCATTACGCCAATCCGTCTTCGCTGCACGGAGAAGGGGCGGCGGCGGCCAAGCTGATCGAGCGGGCCAGGACTCAATTGGCGCGGCTCACGGGCACGAAGGAAGGAAGCTGGCGGTTTACGTCGGGCGGAACGGAGTCGAACAATTTGGCGTTGAAGGGCGCCGCCAGGCAATACAGGAGCAGGGGCAGCCATATTATAAGCACCGGCATCGAGCATGCGTCCGTCCATGAGCCGCTGAAGCAGCTGGAAGCGGAAGGCTTTCGCGTGACCAGGCTGCCGGTTGGGCCGTCGGGCCATATCGATCCCGACGATGTCCGGGCCGCGATGACGAAGGATACGATATTGGTCAGCGTGATGCACGTCAACAACGAGATCGGCACGGTGCAGCCCGTCCGCGAGATCGGCGAGATGCTGAAGGCGTATCCGAAGACGCTGTTTCACGTCGACGCCGTTCAGAGCCTGGGCAAGCTGCCGATCGACATCGAAGGCTGGGGGATCGATCTGCTCAGCGGCTCCGCGCATAAACTGCGCGGACCGCGCGGCGCGGGATTTCTGTACGTGCGGGACCATGTCCGGCTCCAGCCGCTCGCTTCGGGAGGCTCGCAGGAAGGCGGCGTTCGGGCCGGCACCGAGAACGTGCCCGCGATCGTCGCGTCGGCCAAAGCCGTCCGCCTGGCGATGGAAGGGATGGAGCGGCGGTCGGCGGCGATGTCCGGTCTGGCCGAGAGGCTAAGAAGGTTTATTGGCGGGGTGCCGGAGCTGAGGCTGAACGGCGGGCCTCCGCTGGCGCCGCATATCGTGCATTTCTCGTATCCGGGCGCGAAGCCGGAAGTTTTTCTGCACATGCTGGAGGAGCGGGGCATTATCGCTTCGACGAAATCGGCCTGCTCCTCGAAGGAAGACAAGCCCAGCCGGGTGCTGCTGGAGCTGGGCGCGTCTCCCGAGCATGCCGCCGGCGGAATCAGAATCAGCTTCGGAGAGGAGCACGGAGAAGAGCACGTCGCCAAGCTGGAAGAGGCGATTCTCGAGGCCGTCTCCCGTTTAAAGTCGCTTGAGAGGAGTCCAACATGACAATCTACGATACGATCGTACTGAGGTACGGCGATTTAACGATGAAAGGCCGCAACCGCGGCCGATTCGAGAACCGAATGCTGCAGCAGGTTCGAAACGTGCTCCGTTCTTTTCCCGAAACGGCCTATTGGAAAACGTACGGCCGTTTGTACGTCAAGCTGAACGGCGCTCCGTGCGGGCCGGTCGTCGAGCGGCTGAAGCAATTGTTCGGCCTGGTGTCGGTCAGCCCGGTCGTGAGCGCCAAGCCCGAGCTGGAATCGATCCGGGCGGCCGCCTTGTCGCTGATGCAGTCGCTGGACCGGCCGCCGGCCACGTTCAAGATGAGCGTCAAGCGGGCCTGGAAGAGCTATCCCCATTCGTCCCAGGAAATGAACCATTTGGTCGGCGCCCATATATTGCGTGCTTTTCCGGAGCTAAAGGTGGATGTGCGCCAGCCGGAGCTGGAGTTGAAGGTCGATATACAAGAGGAAGCCGCTTATATTTTCCATGAGGTGATCCCTGCGGCGGGCGGCTTCCCGTTTGGCTCCAACGGCAAGGCGATGCTGCTGCTCTCGGGCGGCATCGACAGCCCGGTGGCGGGCTGGATGGCCATGCGCAAAGGGCTGGAGCTGGAGGCGGTGCATTTCCACAGCTATCCGTTTACAAGCGAGCAGGCGAAGGACAAGGTCGTCGCGCTTGCCCAGCGGCTTACTTATTTCAGCGGGACGCCGATGAAGCTGCACCTGGTGCCGTTTACCGACATTCAAACGGCGATCGCGCAATCCAATCAGGAGCATCTGACCATTACGCTCATGCGCCGGGCGATGCTGCGGATCGCGGAGAAGCTGGCGGACCAAAGCGGCGCGGGCGGACTTGTAACGGGAGAGAGCCTCGGGCAAGTGGCCAGCCAGACGCTCGGCAGCATGAACGTCATCGGAAGGGCCGCGTCGCTGCCGCTGCTGAAGCCGCTTATTATGATGGATAAAAACGAAATTATCCACATCGCCGAAAAAATCGGCACGTACGAAACGTCCATTTTGCCTTACGAGGATTGCTGCACGCTCTTCTTGCCGAAATCGCCGAGCACGAATCCTAATTTGCGCGTCGTGGAAAAGGTGGAGTCGAACATTCCCGACCTGGACGGCATGATCGAGCGGGCGGTCGAAGGCACGGAACGCATAGTGCTGTCGCCGGGCGCGGATGCCCGGCTTCAGACCGGCGAGGAAGACGACTGGTTTTGAGCCGGCCGCACAAAAAAAGGCAGTCAATCCGTCAGGATTGGCTGCTTTTTTGCAACCTGCAAGGAATTTCACCGTATACGGAGCCTGCAGGTCAATGCGAAGCGCATGCTGCGCCTCCTAGGACGGCTTCAACGGTCAACGCTTGGCGCCGCCTGTTTGCGTTTGTTCGTCAAATATCCGGCGCCTACGGTCAGGGAGGCGATGACGATAATGAACAGCCAATACCAAACGGCCTCTTTTTCAAAGAAAGCTTTAAAAGCTTTTTCGTGCGTAATCATCTTGGCGGCCGTATATGCAAGCACCGCCGAGCCGATATACACAATCCAAGGGAACCGGTTGATCAGCTTGATGAACATGGTGCTGCCCCAGACGACGATCGGCACGCTGATGACCAGACCGAGAATGACGAGAATCGTCTCGTAATCGCTGTGGGCGCCCTTGGCCGCGCCGGCGACCGCCAGAACGTTGTCGAGGCCCATGGCCGCGTCCGCGATTATGATGGTGCGGATCGACTGCCACAATGTATTGCCGGCTTTAATATCGTCGTGACTGTTTTCCTCCACCAGAAGCTTGTACGCAATCCAGATGAGCAGCAGCCCTCCGACCAGGTTCAGCCACGGTACGGCAAGCAGGTAGACGACAAGCAGCGTGGCGACCGCGCGAATGGCGACCGCTCCGACGGTGCCCCATATGACAGCTTGCTTCTGCTGGTGCTTCGGCAGCTTGCGGGCCGCCAGGCCGATGACGATGGCGTTGTCTCCGGCCAACAGGAGGTCGATGAACACGATGGTGGCCAAAGCGGTTAAAGTTTCGACCGAGAAGAAATCCATGCAAGCTGTTCCCCTTTCCGAATCTATGCATAATGAAGTCTACAATAATTAAGTTATTTCGTGAAGATAGGAGCGATTATTTTTTTCGGACATATTCCCCGGGGCTTGTTCATACCTCTGATAAGGGGGGATGATGATGGACAATGCGCTTATTTTTATCGAAATCGTCTTGATTAATGTATTGCTCAGCGGAGACAACGCCCTCGTGATCGCGATGGCTTCGCAGGGCCTTCCTCCCAAGCAGCGCCGCAAGGCGGTATGGTGGGGGGCGGGAGCGGCGGTCGTTCTGAGATGCGCGCTGACCGTCGTCGCTTTGGCGCTGCTCCAAATCCCCTTCCTGCAGGCGGCCGGCGCCGCGCTTCTTCTGATTATCGCCGTGAAGCTGCTGACGGACGCGGGGGGCGGGCACGGCAATGCCCAGCTTGCGAAGCCGGCGTCTCTCGGCAACGCGGTCTGGACGATCGTCGCCGCGGATTTTGTCATGAGCCTGGATAACGTGCTGGCGATCGCCGCCGTTGCGCAAGGCGATTTGATCCTTATTTTGCTCGGAATCGCCACCAGCATTCCGATGATTATTTGGGGCAGCCAGCTGCTCGGCTCGCTGCTGCAGCGGTTCCCGGCATTAACCTATGCCGGAGCGGGGCTGCTCGCTTACGCGGCGGGCGAAATGCTGGTAAAGGACCCGGGCATGAGCCGCTTTCTGCTGCGGGGCCCGGAATCGCTGCCGGAGCTCATTCCGCTGTTGTGCGTGCCTTTCGTGATCGCGGCGGCGGTCATCAGGAAGAAGCCCGTCTGACGGGCTTCTTTTTTTGTACAATCCGCACTGGTTTTTTTGACGCAATTCCTATACACTAAGAGGGATAAAAAACTGTCGTCTTTCGTCGCTTTTGCGGCAGGAGGGCGGTAAGGAGCGGAATCGATATGACAAATAACAAGTATTCCGCCGGAATCATCCTGCTGTTGGCCGGGGTCGTCATCTTATTGGGCAAGGCTGGTCTTTTCACCGTATTGGGTGCTATATTTTGGCCGTTGCTGGTCCTGATTCCGGGCATTCTGCTGCATGTGCTTTATTTCGGCAGATTAATTCCGGCGGTCGCATTGGTTCCCGGCGGGATGCTGGTTGTCTATGCGTTATTGTTTATCGCGTGCAATATTTCCGGATGGGACAGCCTTCGCATATTGTGGCCGTTTTTCCTGTTCGGCATCGCGGCGGGACTTTACGAATATTACATGTTCGGCGGCTCTTCCGTCCCGCGCGTCGTTTTGACGGCGGCCATTGTGCTGGCTGCGGCATCGATGGCCATTTTCCTGCTTATTTTGCTGTGGAGCTGGGGCATCTACGTCGTAGCCGCCGCCATGATCGCAGCCGGAGGCTGGATGATGTTCGTTTCCCGCAAACGGTGGTAAGAGAGACAAATTTAAAAAACGGAGTGGATACCTTTTTATGCAAGCAAGAGAAAACATACGCAACATCGCGATTATCGCCCACGTCGACCACGGCAAGACGACTTTGGTCGACAAGCTGCTGCAGCAGTCCGGCACGTTTCGGGAGCATGAAGCCGTGCAGGAGCGCGCCATGGACTCGAACGATCTCGAGCGGGAGCGGGGCATTACGATTTTGGCGAAAAATACGGCGATTACGTACAAGGATTACTTGATCAATATTGTGGATACGCCGGGCCACGCCGACTTTGGCGGCGAGGTGGAGCGGATCATGAAGATGGTCGACGGCGTGCTTCTTGTCGTGGACGCCTTCGAAGGCTGCATGCCCCAGACGAAGTTCGTCCTCCGCAAGGCGCTGGAGCATCAGTTGACGCCGATCGTCGTCGTCAACAAGATCGACCGTCCGAACGCAAGGCCGGTCGAGGTGATCGACGAAGTGCTCGATCTGTTTATCGAGCTGGGCGCGAACGACGACCAGCTGGAGTTTCCGGTCGTTTACGCCTCCGCCCTGATGGGCACCTCCAGCCTGGACCCGGAGAAGCAGGATGAAAATATGCTGGCGCTTTACGAGACGATTGTGAGCCATATTCCTTATCCGAAGGAAAAGACGGATGAGCCGCTGCAATTCCTCGTTACGCTGCTGGATTATAACGAATATTTGGGCCGCATCGCGATCGGACGCGTCAACCGCGGCGTTATTAAGCAAGGGCAGCCGATAGCGGTCATTCAACGGGACGGCTCGGTGAAGAACGCCCGGATCGAGAAGCTGTTCGGCTTTCAGGGACTGAAGCGGATCGAGATTCCCGAAGCGGGAGCGGGCGACATCGTAGCCATTGCCGGCATCCGCGAAATCAACATCGGCGAAACGCTGGCGGATCCGGCCCATCCCGAAGCGCTGCCGGTATTGAAGATCGACGAGCCGACGCTCCAAATGACGTTTCTGGTCAACAACAGTCCGTTTGCGGGCCGCGAAGGCAAGTGGGTGACGTCGCGCAAGCTGCGCGAGCGGCTGTTCAAGGAGCTGGAAACGGACGTAGCGCTGCGCGTCGACGAGACGGACAGTCCCGACGCGTTTATCGTGTCCGGACGCGGCGAGCTTCATTTGGGCATTCTGATCGAAAATATGAGACGGGAAGGCTACGAGCTGCAAGTATCGAAGCCTGAAGTTATCGTTAAGGAAATCGACGGCCAGAAGATGGAGCCGTATGAGCGGCTGCTGATCGACGTGCCGGAGGAAAGCATGGGCGCGGTCATGGAAAGCCTGGGCACTCGGAAGGCCGAGATGGTCAACATGGTGAACAACGGCAATGGCCAGGTGCGGCTGGAATTTATTATTCCGGCGCGCGGCTTGATCGGCTACCGCACTTCGTTCCTGACGCTGACGCGCGGCTACGGCATTATGAACCATGCGTTCGACAGCTACGGTCCGCTCGCGGGCGCCGGAGTGGGCGGCAGACACCAGGGAGTGCTTGTAGCCAGCGAAAGCGGCACGTCGACGTTCTACGGCATGATGGGCGTCGAGGACCGCGGCATTTTGTTCCTGGAGCCCGGCACGGAAATTTACGAAGGCATGATCGTCGGCGAGCATAACCGAGACAACGACATCATCGTCAATATTTGCAAGGAAAAGCAGTTGACCAACATCCGTTCGGCAGGCAAGGACGATACGGTCAAGCTGAAGACGCCGCGCATTTTCTCGCTCGAGCAGGCGCTGGAATATTTGAACGACGACGAATATTGCGAAATTACGCCGAAATCGATTCGGCTGCGGAAGAAGCTTCTGAACAAGGGCGAGCGCGAGCGCGCGGAGAAGCACCGCAAGATGGCGCAAGCCGGCATCTAAAGTGGCGGGGAGGTTGTACCGATGCAACAATGGCTGAGCGACCACAAGCTGGTTTCGTATTTGCTCATCCTCGGCTTCACGATTTACATTTTTAACAACGTGTTTCGGCCGCAGCAGAAGCTGCCCATCTTGAGGGAGATTCTCGTATACGTCATGATCGCCATTGGCTCCTTCATTCTGATGATTCTGCAGGTGGATAAGCTGCCGATCATCCAATGTATGGGCGTTGCCGTCCTGATGATGCTTATGCTGCGCGGCCGCCAGCTGTACGACAAGTGGCGCGGCGGCAAGAAGGGCAAGCCGTCGCAGGAAGCGGAGTCCGGACAATGAGGCTGGAGGACGCCCTGTTCAATTGGCTGCAAATCCGGATCGTGGCGGATGCGCGTCCGGAGGACGGTGCGGCCCGAAGCACGCTCGAATTTTTCGAGGAAATTTTGCGAGAAGATCACGGGCTGACGGACGTGGCCGTTGCGGCGGTCGACGCCGCGACGATTCAAGTGCGCTATATTCAGGAAGGCCGATCGGAGCTGCAGCTGTTTGACCGCGAGGCGGGCGAGCAGCTGCTTCTCGACATTGAAGCGAATCCCAAATACAACGGAACGTGAAGGTGGACCAAGTGAATCAAGAACCTTCCCTGCCGCCGCGCGGCCAGGCGCGCAAAGGCGCGGCCGCGGCCAAGCCGTCCAAGCCGAAGCCGCGGAAGCCGCCCGGCGGCAAACGCAAAAAGAAATCGCCATTATGGGTCATTATCTTAACGATCATCCTTGGACTGCTTATTCTCGCCGGACTGGCGCTTGGTTATGTGCTCTTGAAGGCCGACAGCACCTTCAATTCGATCAGCATCGCCGACGATATCGCCGATGCGCCGGTTACGCCGGTGCCGGTGGAGGAATCGGTCAAGGAAAAGCCGGTCTCGATCGTCCTGATGGGCGTCGATACGCGTCCCAAAGGCGGGAGCCTGAACACCGACGTCATGATGGTCGCTTCCTTCGATCCGAAGACCAAGACGGCGGCCGTCGTTTCCATGCCGAGAGATTCGTACATTAACGTGGACGGCTACCGAGCCCGCAAAGCGAACCAATTTTACGCCGATTTCTATGTTTCGGCCATCCGGGACGGGGCGACGAAGGAACAGGCGGAAGCGGAAGGCAAAAAAGCGGTGCGTGAAGTGCTGGGCAAGCTGTACGGCATCGACGTTCAATATGCGGCCGTCATTAATTTCCAAGGGTTTGCCGATGTCGTCGATGCGCTCGGAGGCGTGGAGGTCGACGTCGACATGCGCATGAAATATTATTCCAAGGCGGACGGCACCAATATCGATTTGCACAAAGGACGGCAGCCGCTGAACGGCGAGCAGGCGCTCGGCTTCGTCCGTTACCGGCAGTCGAACGACGGCAGCAATCCGTCCAGCGACTTCGACCGGAACCGGAGACAGACCGAAGTGGTAGGCGCGATCGTCGACAAGCTGATGACGCTTGGAGGCGCGGCCAAGATCGGATCCGTCCTCGACGCCGTCGGCGACAACGTCAAGGCGGATATGCCCGCAGGCGAAATGCGCCGGATGCTGAGTACATATTTTGGCGTCCGCAGCGACGACATTACGTTTATGTCCGTAAAAGGATCGTGGAAAAGCCCCTTTGTCTACCTTGAAGAAGCCAGCCTGGCGGAGGCGCGCGAGCTGCTTCAATCAAAAATGGCCGTCAAGCCGTAGACTGCAAATCCCAAAAAGGGTATAATAGGAAAAGGCATTGAATCACAAGGAGGTCATGCGGATGGCGGATCTCGGCAACACCCAATTACGGCGCGCCGTTATTTTGCGGTTGGTTGAGACGCGGCCGCATGCCTGCATCGGCATGTATAAGAAGGACGGCCATACGGACAAGTCCGTAAGGACCCTCCATAAAGAAAAAGCCTGGTGAGCGATCACTAGGCTTTTTCTGTCTGATGGCGCATGCCGCCGGCAAGGGAAATCAAGGACAAGGAGGAGCCGAAGGCGGACCGGCCGCGCAGGCGTCAGCGAGCCGGAGGCGCGATGTCGCGCGGCACTTGCGGGATAATGCGTCCAATGATGTCCGCCATTTCCTCGACGAACCCGGCAATGGGGCGTCCGTTGCGAATGTCCTCGCCCATCTCGCCCAATCGTTGGGCGATGTCGATGTCGGCCGTCACAAGCGCGTTCATGCCGTCATAATCTTTGCGCAGCGCTTCCGCCACCGAATACTTGATCGTGCCGACGCGGGACCGCTCCAAAGCCGGGTCCACGTCGATGCCGACGACCGCCGTTTGGCCAATGACGACGCAGTGGGCATTGTTCACGCCTTCGACGCTCATGGCCAACTGCTCCAAGCGCGCCGCCATCTCGGCCCGTCCCCCCGGCCGGCCGGGGGCCGCATCGTTTTGCTGCGCTTCATAAGAAGCATTATTTTGCGGAGAGGGTGATGCATCGTTTTGCGCGTAGTTGCCGCAGCCGCCGGCCAGCAGAGCAGCCAGCAGAACCGCTGCCGGCCGTAATCGTTTTATCATTTCCGTCACCTCTTCGTAGCAGTATAATCGCGCATATTCGCTTGTACTTATTGTGTCCGATGCTGTCCGTCGCTATGTATAAACTTACATCCGACGCCGGGAGGGTTCGCATGAAAAAAATATTCGTGCTCGACACCAACGTATTGCTCCACGATCCGCAATCGCTGTTTGCCTTTGAAGACAATGAAGTGATCATTCCCGCGGTGGTGCTGGAGGAAATCGATTCCAAGAAGCGCCTGGCCGACGAATTGGGCCGCAACGCGCGCTCCGTATCCCGATTGCTCGACCGGATGAGGGAGCAGGGACATCTCCATGAAGGCATTCCGCTTTCTAGCGGCGGCGTGCTGAAGGTGGAGCTGAACCACAGAAGCTTTATGCGGGTACAGGAAATGTTCGGCGAAATGTCCAACGACAACCGGATATTGGCCGTTGCCCTCAATTATTGCATGGAGCAGGAGCAGCTTGCGGCAGCGGAGCGCCGTGCCGTCGTCCTTGTAAGCAAGGATGTGCTCGTCCGCATCAAGGCGGACGTGCTGGGCTTGGAAGCGCAAGATTATTTGTCGGACCGGGTGGCCACGAGCTCGGATGTTTACGCCGGATATTTGACGCTGTATGTGCATCCGGCCGTTATCGACGAGTTTTACTCGTACCGTTTCCTGAGCGTCGGCCAGCTGCAGCTGAAGGACCGGCTGAAGCCGAACGAATTCGTTATATTGCGCGATGAAATGGGCACTTCCAAATCCGCTTTGTTGAAAGTAAGCTCCGACGCAAAGCGGCTGGAGCCGCTCCATTTAAGCAACGAGCCCGTCTGGGGCATTACGGCCCGCAACGCCCAGCAGCGCATGGCGCTGGAGCTTCTGCTGAACGACGACATACCGCTGGTCACCTTGTCCGGGAAGGCGGGCACGGGGAAGACGCTGCTGGCGCTGGCGGCCGGGCTGTTGAAGGTCGAAGATGAACATAAGTACAAAAAACTGCTGATCGCCCGTCCCGTCGTGCCGATGGGCAAGGACATCGGTTATCTTCCCGGCGAGAAGGAGGAGAAGCTTCGTCCCTGGATGCAGCCGATCTACGATAATCTGGAATATTTGTTCGATACGAAAAAAGCGGGCGACATCGATAAAATATTGATGGGCATGGGCAGCATCCAGGTCGAGGCGCTGACCTATATTCGGGGCCGGTCGATCCCCGGGCAGTTCATCATTATCGACGAAGCGCAAAATCTGACCAAGCACGAGGTGAAAACGATCGTTTCCCGGGTTGGGGAAGGGAGCAAAATCGTGCTGATGGGCGATCCCGAACAGATCGACCATCCGTACCTGGACTCCGCAAGCAACGGTCTGTCCCATATCGTCGAGCGGTTCAGGGAGGAGGCCGTCAGCGGACATGTGACGCTGGAGAAAGGGGAGCGCTCCAAGCTCGCCCAGCTTGCGGCCGATTTGCTGTAGCCGGAAACTCCGGAGCCGGCGGCAGCGGATGGAGGAACATACCGGGGGGACGGAAGGGAAACGGGCGGGCGGTTATCGGCCCCCCGATTTCCGCTTCGGGCTTTCGCTTTGGACAACGGACGGCGGAACTGGTATTCTTAGCATAACGATAAGCGGAATGCGGAAAGGAAGAACGCCATTGTCTCCCCGCAAATTTGCCCCGGTTGTATTGTTTGTGCTGCTGCTGTCGGCGCTGTTGATGATGCAGTTTACCCATAAGCTGACGCTCAAGTGGCCTCAGCCGAACTTGACGCAGCAGGAGGAGCCCGTGCAGCCGGCAGGCGGACAACCGTCGGAAGAAAGGCTCGTCGAATTAAATGTAACCGTTTCCTTGCCTCCGGAATCGTTTGAGC
This sequence comes from uncultured Paenibacillus sp., assembly GCA_937895345.1. Taxonomy (GTDB): domain Bacteria; phylum Bacillota; class Bacilli; order Paenibacillales; family Paenibacillaceae; genus Pristimantibacillus. The sequence goes on from CALAWP010000060.1 coordinate 30,481, forward strand.
TTTTATCGGAGCATACGGCTGCATTTGCGGACAAGTACCCGCATATTCAAGTTCGGCTTCATAATGAAGAAATGCATGAAGGGCTTTACGCGGATTGGCTGAACAGGCAGGCGCTGGGACACGCCCCCGACGTCATGCTGCTGGACAACGGCTGGGTCGCCCCGTTTGCGGTCAAGGGGCACTTGATGCCGGCGGACAATGCGCTGGCGGGCGACGCCCAGTCCGACCAGCTTGCCTCGGTGCTCGATCCGCTGCGGTGGAACGGCTATTTGTGGGCGGTGCCCAAAGATTTGAACCCCTACGCGCTGTTCTGGAACGGCCCGATGCTTGAAGAAGCGGGGCTGGACGGGCCGCCCGAAAGCTGGGACGAATGGATGGAGGCGGCCGCCAGGCTCGCCGAAACCGACGCCGAAGCCGACGCCGAAGCCGGCGCCGGACCGCAGCGGCTGCTGCTTAACTTGAGTCCCGGCAATTTGAGCCAGCTGCAGCTGTTCGTCGGCAAGTTCGAGCCGGGCGACGACGGCGCGCCTTGGCTGCCTTGGGCATCTTCCGAGAAGCAATCGGAGCTGCTCGCGGCATTGCACGGGATGAGCGACCGGATTGCGCAGCTGCCGGCGGAAGACGTCGGGAAGTTGAGCGGACTCATCGAGAGCGGGAAGCTGCTGGCCGCAATCCTTCCTTGGGACAGTTACGAGAAACTTGGCCAAGCGGCCGCCGGCCGGTTGCTGCGGGATGACGCCGCTGCCGGCGTCCCGTGGCTCCAGGGGCGAAGCTTTGCGGTCAGCTCGCGCAGCGAGGCGGAAGCGGAAGCGTCGCTGTGGATCCGGGAGATGACGGAGGCGGCCGTTCAGCAGGCGGATTACGTCCTGTCGGGCAGACTGCCCGTCCGGGCTTCGCTGTACGGCGGCCCGCAGAGACGGGACGGCGGTTCGCCCCCGCCCGGGTGGAAGGAGCTGCTTGAGGTTAAGCTTCCGGACAACCGGCTGGGACCGATTCGGCCCGGAGCGGCCGCGGATTGGCTGCTGTGGGAAAAGTTATGGAGGGAATACAGCGAGGGCGGCCTGCGGCTCGACCTGCTGGCGGAGGCGCTGGCCGCCCAAGGCGGAAGCGGCTAAGGATTGATGTCTCGTGCGCCGAAGGCGGGCGCGAACGAACGGCTGACAGACGTCAGACCGACAGGCTCAGCTTAAGAACAAGCTCGCCGTCCTCGACGGATACCGATTTCGCTTTCAGAAACGAGACGAGCAGCTGCGGATAGAAGCCGAGGTCGAATTCGTCCTGAACCGCCTTCCGCGTCGTATCCGGCAGCGTAAACCCGTTAAACGTCAGCTCGTCGATATGGAACATCATGCCGTTTACCGGCTCGTCCTCGACCGTATAGCGGCCTTTGACGCTGACCGAGACGCCGTCGCGCTCGCCCAGGGCCGAAACGCCGCCATCCTCGAAGCGGAATTCGAAATGCCGGAACCGCTCGTCCTGTTCCCGCAGAAACGCATTCAGCTCGTCCTCCGGCAATCGAATCGTATAATTGAAGCCTTTAATTTCGATCCATTCCTTATGTTCCTGCAGCCATGCCGGCAGCTCGGCCATCGCGGCGGCCAGCGCCCCGAAGTAGGTGCGGACTTCCGTCAACCCTTCCCGCTCCCAGAATTGGTTCAGTTCCTCGATGAGCAGCCGGATCCGTTCGGCATCCGACCGGCCTTCCAGCTCGCCGGCGATGCGGGCTTCCAGCGCAAGCACGCGGTCCCGCTGCTCGCGAAGGCGCTCCTCGACGGCCGCCAGCTCGGTTTGGCGCCGATGCAGCGCGTCGTATTCGGACTGAAGAGAACGGTATTCGTCGATATAGGCTTGCAGCGTGTGCTTGTCTTGCGAAATCATAATGTCCATAAAGTCCCATATGGTAAAAAAGCTGCTCCACGATTCGCTTGACAGCAAAGCTTCCAGCAGCGAAGTTCTTTCTCCCATATAATAAGCCCGCAGCACTTCACCCGCGCGTTCCCTGGATTTCTCGATCCGCTTCTCGCCTTCGGCCAGCTCGGTTTCCTTGTCCGACATGGCGGCGACAAGCTGCTCCCGCTGCGCTTCGATCCTTTCAATTTCCTTGTCAATTTCCGTGACGGAGAGGCTTTGCTCCAAGATCGACCGTACGTCTTCGGGCACGGCGCCGGCATCGGGTTCGGCCTGTACGTGCCGCATCGTCAGAACGGTACAGGCAAGCGCGAACAAGAAGGCTGCTGCGAAAGCCGCGCGATATGCGGAATAAGACAATGGCATCCTCCCTCCTCAGCACTTATTTTATGCGAACGCCGATTCTATTATATCTTATTATTGGAAAAGGATGAATGCGCCGGATGAACAACCGTCAACTCTATCCCCTTCTCGCCGTTATTGAAAAGAAAATCGAAGATTCGCCTTTCGCGGGAATTCCTTTGCACGGCCAAGGCTCCGAAGCGCCGTGCATTACGTTTCGGGATTACATGGCCATGTGCCTGTACGACGACGACTTCGGCTATTACCGCTCGGGGCCGGCGCGTGTCGGCAAGGAAGGGGATTTCTATACGAGCGGCGCCGTCGGCGACGTGATGGCGTCGGTGCTGGCCCGGTATTTGTCCGCCCGGCACGACGGCATGGGTCCCGCATGCCTGCTGGAATGGGGGGCGGGCACCGGCCGCCTGTCTGCCGGCATCCGCGCGGCGGGACTGCGGCTCGATCGGGAGTGGGACGCCAAATATTGGACGGCGATGGCGGAGGATCATCCCGCCCATGCCGCGGCGGCGCTCGAGTCGTTCGCCCGCGCCGGCTTGCCGGGCCGTCCGGAAGTTTGGAGCTCGGACGAGGCGTGGAGGCGCCTCTCCCGCGGCTTGGGCGGACCGGCGGCGGTGCTGGCCAACGAGCTGCTCGACGCCTTTCCGGTGCACCGCGTCGTATGCCGCGGCGGCGAGCTGCTGGAGATCGGCGTTGGTTCGGGCCGGGAAGGCTTGTACGAGACGGCGATGCCGTTAACCGACGCGGCCGTGGCGGAATCGCTGCGGCGGGACGGCATCCGCTTGGCGGAAGGGCAGATGACCGAAGTCAACCTGGAGGCGGAGCGATGGATCGGGAGGCTGTCGGCAGTGCCGGGCAGCCTGGCCGTCATTCTGCTGGATTACGGTCACGACGCCGACGAATACGCGGCCGAGCACCGCATGGAGGGGACGCTGCTGACCTACCGGAACCATACGGCGGGCTTCCGTCCGCTGGAGCGTCCCGGCGTGCAGGATCTAACGGCGCACGTCAATTTTTCGTCGATTCGGCGGGCCGCCCGCGAAGCGGGCTTCCGCATCGATTATGACGGCACCCAGCTGCAGTTTCTGCTTGATTTCGGCGCGCTTGAGCTGCTATCGGACCATCGGGAAACCGATCCGTTCGGACCGGCGTCGCGAAGAAACCGGGCGGTCCGGCAGCTTCTGCTGAGCGACGGCATGAGCGAGACGTTTAAGGTAATGGCGCTGTCAAAGTCGGAAGGGTAGAACCATTGGCGGACAAAAAAGCAGCCGTTTTCCGGAACGAACCGGGAAACGGCTGCTTGAGGTTGCGGTAAATAGAAACGGCTTCGGATATTAGAACGGCAAGTCCAGCTTGAAGACCGACCAATAAGTAAATCCGACAAACGAAACGATCATATATCCCCAGAACATCATTATGTAAGTTCTCTCGGAGAAATTCAAGTAACCCAGAAATACGAAAGCCGCGGCTTGCGCGAAAAACAACAGCGCGAATTCCGTCATATGGCCGGCGAAAGCCATCAATCCGATCACTAAGCACCAAAAACCGAGTACCCGATACATGCGTGCCATGCAAACATCCCCCTTTCGCTGCGACCCATTTTTCTATTGATCATTATAACGGCTCATTCATGGAGTGTAAACCTTGAATCCGTGACGATTTGGCAAATTTTTTGGCCGCGGCCTCGATGTATTACATTCAGTTTGCTCATCGTCCATGTTATTTATGTATGAGTCCGTTAATAAATGGAAATACAATTTAGTATCCAATAGATTCTATGAACTCTACCAAGGGCATAGAGATAAGTAAGCGTCTTTTACGTTAGGAGGTTTTTGTTGCATGACAGCAGTCAGACAAGATGCGTGGAGTCCGGACGACGATTTGATACTCGCCGAAGTGACGCTGCGCCATATTCGGGAAGGAAGCACCCAGCTCGCCGCCTTCGAAGAAGTCGGGGAGCGGATCGGCCGCACGTCGGCCGCCTGCGGGTTCAGATGGAACAGCTGCGTCCGCAAAAGGTACGAGGAAGCGATCCAGATCGCAAAGCAGCAAAGGCAAAAACGCAGTTATTTAAAGAAACAAGCGGCCGCCGCGGCTCCGCAAGTATCGTCCATCGCCGTCTACGAAGGGGAGGATCGGACGTACAAGTCCGATGCCGGAACGCTGGACGAAGGATTGTCCATTGACGCCGTCATCCGTTTTTTGCGCGGCTGGAAAACGACGTATCAGGATTTGTCGCGTCAAATTAAAATGTTCGAGAAAGAAATGAAAGAGAAGGATGACGAGCTTGCGCAGCTCCGCAGCGAGAATGAGAGATTGAACAAGGAAATCAACAGCGCGCAAACGGACTATCGGGCGGTTAACGACGATTACAAGACGCTGATTCAAATTATGGACCGCGCCCGGCGATTGACGGTGCTGTCCGGCGAAGAAGAGGCAAAGCCGCGATTCAAGATGGACGCCAACGGCAATCTGGAACGCATTGAATAATGATATTGCTGCCGGCAGGGACACGGCCTGCCGCCTGGAACGTTCCGCTGGCGGAACTTCGGGCGGCAGGCCGTGTCGTTTGTTGGGCTGACGATTGCGAATTCGCCGGTCTGCGGCTTATAATACGGTCAACGAAACCAGACGAGGGGCGGAATGGAAGCCGTGCGCATTCATATTGTAGGAGGCGGGGCGATCGGCCTTCTTCTCGGAGCGAAGCTTGCCTTGAGCGGAGCCGGTCCGGTCATATGGACCAGAACCGGGGAGCAATGCCGGGAGCTGCGGGAGGGCGGTCTGGAGCTGCTGGAAACGGACGGCACGCGGTTGCGGACGAACGCGGCGGACTTCCAATGGACCGGCCGTCCGGAGGCCGCGGCCGAAGCGGCGGGACAAGCCCTGGATGAGCGGGAGCCGGTTGCGGTGGCGCTCGCCGTCAAGCAGACGCATATCGACGAAGGACTGGCCGCATTTTTGCGCAAGCTGACCGGCTCGGCCCCGGAGAGGTTCGCCGTTTTTTGCTTTCAGAACGGCATCGGGCATATGGAGCAATTGTCGGCGGAGCTGCCGGGCGTGCCGCTGTTTGCCGCCGTCACGACGGAGGCGGCCCGGCGCGAAGCCGAGAGCGTCGTACATCATACCGGCTCCGGCGGCGTATGGATCGGTTCATCGCGATACGGGGCGAAGGAGGCTGAAGAACCTCGCAAAATGGGTCCGCCGCCGCAAAAAATGTTCGCCGAAGCGCTTGTGCAGGCAGGATTTTCCGCTTTTCTGTCGAATGACATCCATAACCGCGTTTGCCGCAAGCTGCTGGCAAACGCCGTCATCAATCCGCTGACGGCCATTTTCGACGTAAAGAACGGAGAGCTTCCGGGTCACCCCGCCCGTCTTGCGTTGATGGAGGCGCTTCATCAGGAAACGGCAACGGTATTGTCGAACGAAGGATTGGCCCCGTCGCCGCGGCTGTGGGATGAGCTGCTGGACGTGTGCCGGCGGACGGGGAGCAACGTATCGTCGATGCTCGCCGATGTTAGGGCGGGCAGGCCAACCGAGATCGACGCCATTAACGGGGCGATCGCGAGGCTGGCGGTCCGTCACGGGACGACGGCGCCGCTTAACGAGGCCGTAGCCGCCCTTGTCCGGGCGATGAGGCGTTGAGCCGGCGGGAAAGGAGTGAACGGATTTGGGCACGATATGGAACAGTATCCAGTATGCATATACCGCTTTGGCACTTATCCCGATCCTGCCGTTCGCCATCGTATTGTTCGGTTACGGGGCGATTATTCAAGACCGCAAGAAGGCGCTTCGCATGGCGATGGACGTCTCTACGGCGTTTTTTATATTGTGCGTGGGCGGGCTCATCCAGCTGCTCTTCAACACCAATTTCGGATTGTACGGCATCTTGCTGTTTATGCTGCTCGGGGGCGGCTTGCTGGGCAACGCCCAATATCGGAAACGGGGCAGCGTCGACGTCAAGCGCATATTCAAGATGGTATGGAGGCTCAGTTTTTTTGCGATGAGCTTTCTCTATGTCGTATTTATGCTGTTTATCGTAGGGAAGCTGATCATTCAGCCCGCTTGAGCCGGAATTCCGGCTCCGATTGAAATAAAATAGGGTTTACGGTTAACGTCTCTGCGCGCCAGGGACGTTTCTTGCTTTGACGGGCGGCTTCTTCTTCCTGTAAAATGACTGTGGCGTTATCCATTTGCAATATGCGCATCTGCACAACGATCATAATAGATACAACGGGAGGCTGTAACATGACGACAACCAGGTATGAACTGCCTATCGCCCAGCCGTTAACGGCGGCGTACATACATCGCAGCGATCCTTCCGTCGACGAGCTGTACGGCTATTACGCCGGCCGGGAGCAGGATTGGGAACGGCGTCTAGGCAAACTGAAGGAGGGCGCGCAAGGGAGAGCCGCGGCGGCCGAGGTGGCGGCCGCGCTTCGGGCATACAACGAGCGCTTGGAAGCCGCGCCGGAGGTTGCAGCCTCCATCGCCGCCATCGGCGGCGGCGCGCCGGTCGTCGTCGGCGGCCAGCAGGCCGGGCTGTGGACGGGACCGCTGCTGGTCATCCATAAGGCCGTGTCGGTCATTTTGGCCGCGCGTTCGGCTTCGGAGCAGCTTGGCACGTTTGTCGCGCCGGTCTTTTGGATCGCGGGCGAAGACCACGACTGGGACGAGGCGAATCATGCCTTCGTCGTCACGGCGGAGCAGGAGCTGCGCAAGCTGACGCTGGCCAGGCCCGAAGGCCCGAGAACCTCGGTCAGCCGGACGGCCGTGTCGGAATCGGATTGGGAATCGCTGCTGGCCGAATTGGAGCAGGCGCTGCCGCATTCGGAATTCAAGCCGGGCTTGCTGGAGAAGCTGAGCGTCATGAGCCGGCGGTCCCGTTCGCTGTCGGAGATGTTCGCCCGGCTGCTGACGGAGCTGTTCGGCGCCGAAGGGCTGGTGCTGCTCGATTCCGACGATCCCGGCATTCGCGCGCTGGAAGCGCCGATGTTCCGCTCGATGCTGGAGCGGAACGACGAGCTGGAACAGGCTTATGCGGCCTCCGCGGAGCTGATCGGCAAGCTGGGTTATCCGCTTCAGGCGGACGTAACGCCGGGGAGCGCCAATCTGTTTCTGTTCCACCCCGGCCCCGGCGGAGAGAGGACGCTCCTGCACAAGCGGGACGGCATGTTCCAGGACCGGAAAGGAACCGTTTCGTGGACGCCGGCCGAGCTGCTGGAGCTGGCGGAACGGGAGCCCCAACGATTCAGCAACAACGTGCTGACCCGGCCTCTCATGCAGGATTATTTGTTTCCCGTGCTGGCGACGGTTCTCGGTCCGGGCGAAATCGCCTATTGGGCGCTGACGGGCGGCGCGTTCCGGACGCTCGGCATGGAAATGCCGATTATTGTGCCGAGAATGTCGTACACGCTGATTGAAGGCACCATCGCCAAAAATATGGCGAAATACGAATTGTCGTTCGCGGACGTGATGGAACGGTTCGAGGAGCGCAAAGCGCAATGGCTCGCCGCGCAGGACGAATTGGCGCTGGAGGAGAAATTCGGCGAAGCGAAATCCCGCTTCGAGCAGATGTACCGGCCGCTGCTGCAGCTGGCCGCGTCGGTGCAGCCCGGTCTGGCGAAGCTCGGCGAGACGAATCTGGCGAAGATCGTCGAGCAAATGCAGTATATGGAGACGAAGACGATCGACGCTTACCAGAAGCAGTTCGAGGCGTCCGTCCGGCAGCTCGACCGGGTCCGGCTGTCGGTCGCTCCTTCGGGCAAGCCGCAGGAACGCGTGCTGTCGATGCTCGGCTATTGGAACCGTTACGGCGACGCCTGGCTGCGCAAGCTGCTTGAAGCGCCTTACAGCCGCACGGGCGGCCATGAAATCGTATATTTATAGTCGGAGGGAGCTAACTTATGAATACGTTGGGCAAAAGCATCATCGCCGATCCGTCGCTGGCGCCGGAAGGGCATTTGAAGATCGATTGGGTCCGCGCGCACATGCCGGTGCTGAACCGCATTCGGGAGCAGTTCGAGAAAGAGCAGCCGTTCAAGGGGCTCAAGGTGACGATCTCGCTTCATCTGGAAGCGAAAACGGCCTACTTGGCCAAAGTCGTGCAAGCCGGAGGCGCGGAAGTGACGATTACGGGAAGCAATCCGCTGTCTACCCAGGACGACGTGTGCGCGGCGCTCGTCGAAGACGGCATCACCGTATTCGCCAAATACAATCCGACGGACGAAGAGTTCAAGGCGCTCAATATGAAGGCGCTGGAATGCAAGCCGGATTTGCTCATTGACGACGGCGGAGATCTCGTCACGCTGCTTCATTCCGAAAGCAAGGACATGGCCGTCAATTTGCGCGGCGGCGCGGAGGAGACGACGACAGGCATTATCCGTCTGAAGGCGATGCAGAAGGACGGCACGCTGAACTTCCCGATGGTGGCGGTCAACGACGCCTTCTGCAAATATTTGTTCGACAACCGCTACGGAACCGGGCAGTCCGTCTTCGACGGCATCAACCGGACGACGAACCTGGTCGTGGCCGGCAAGACGGTCGTCGTTGTCGGCTACGGCTGGTGCGGCAAAGGCGTCGCCATGCGCGCCAAAGGTCTCGGAGCCAACGTCATCGTGACCGAAATCGACGCGATCAAGGCCGTGGAAGCCTATATGGACGGCTTTACGGTCATGCCGATGCTGGAGGCGGCCAAGGCCGGCGATCTGTTCGTGACGGTGACGGGCAACCGCGACGTCATCCGCGGCGAGCATTACGCCGTCATGAAGGACGGCGCCATTCTGTCGAACGCGGGCCACTTCGACGTGGAAGTGAACAAGCCGGAGCTCGAATCGCTGTCCTCGGGCAAGCGCACCGTCCGCCGGAATATCGAGGAATACCGGCTGAAGGACGGGCGCAGCATCTATCTGCTGGCGGAAGGCCGCCTCGTCAACCTGGCCGCCGGCGACGGGCATCCCGCCGAAATTATGGATATGACGTTTGCGCTTCAGGCGCTGTCGCTCCAATATGTGAACGAGAACTACAAGACGATCGGCAAGCAAGTCGTCAATGTGCCTTACGAGCTGGACGAACAGGTTGCCCGGTTGAAGCTGGAGTCGCTCGGCATCGGCATCGACCGGCTGACGCCGGAGCAGATCGCTTACCTCGACAGCTGGGACGAATAGCAAGAGCGGAAAATTAACCCAATAAAATATTTTTTCAAAAATCCTGCTGACAAAGCAGGATTTTTATTTTAGGTGGCGAACTAGTCTATCTAAGTGGGGGAAAGTGGGGCAAAGTGGAGGATTAGGGGGAAGGGGTGGAGCGGAGTCATGTTTTTGGGGGAATACCAGCATAGCATCGACGAGAAGGGCCGGCTGATCATTCCTTCGAAATTCCGCGAAGCGCTTGGACCTTCTTTTATCGCCACCCGCGGCCTCGACAACTGCTTGTTCGTCTACCCGATGAGCGAATGGAGCGTACTGGAGCAAAAGCTGAAGTCGCTGCCGCTTATGAAATCGGATGCGCGCGCCTTTACCCGGTTTTTTTTCTCCGGGGCGACGGAATGCGAGCTGGACAAACAGGGAAGGGTAAACATACCCGCCCATCTGCGCGAATATGCCAAGCTGGACAAGGATTGCATGGTGCTCGGCGTATCCGGCAGGGTGGAAATATGGAGCAAGTCGACTTGGGACAGCTATTACGAGCAATCGGAGCAGACGTTCAACGAGATTGCCGAGAAGCTCGTCGATTTCGATTTTAACTTTTAACGCATGGACAGCAGCTAGAACGGGCAGCAATAATGGGAGGACAGGGCCGTGTTTCAGCACACAACCGTATTATTGGAGGAAGCGGTGGACGGATTGGCCGTCAAGCCGGACGGCATATATGTCGATTGCACGCTGGGCGGAGCGGGCCACAGCGAGTTGATCGCTTCCCGCTTGGGAGAACGGGGACGTCTGATCGCCTTCGACCAGGACGATTGGGCGCTGAACAACGCCAAGGTTCGGCTCGCGCCGTATGGGGATAAAGTTACGCTGATCCGGAGCAACTTCCGGTATTTGGAGCAAGAACTGAAGGAAGCGGACGTGCCGATGCGGGACGGTCTGCCGCAGGTGGACGGCATTTTGTTCGACCTGGGCGTGTCCAGTCCGCAGCTGGACGAGGCGGAACGCGGCTTCAGCTACAATCACGACGCTCCGCTCGACATGCGGATGGATCGCGAAGCGGAGCTGACCGCCGGCGATATCGTGAACGAATGGGAGGAGCGGGAGCTGTCGCGCATTTTGGACCGTTACGGCGAGGAACGGTTTGCCCGCTCCATCGCCCGAACGATCGTCAAGGCGAGAGAGCAGGCGCCGATCCGGACGACGGGCGAGCTGGCGGAGCTGGTCAAATCGGCTATACCAGCGGCTGCGCGGCGGACCGGGCCGCATCCCGCCAAACGTTCGTTCCAGGCGCTGCGCATCGCCGTCAACGACGAGCTGGGCGCGGAGGAAGAAGCGCTGGAGCAGGCGGTCCGATGTCTGGCGACGGGAGGAAGAGTATCGGTCATTACGTTCCACTCGCTGGAGGACCGGATATGCAAGACGCTGTTCGCGAGTCATGTGGGCAAATGCGTCTGTCCGCCGGACTTTCCGATTTGCGCCTGCGGCAGCCGGGGGACGTTGAAGCTGATTACCCGCAAGCCGATCTTGCCGAGCGAGACGGAGCTGGAGCGTAATCCTCGCGCCCGCAGCGCGAAGCTGAGAATTGCCGAAAAATTGTAAGAGGGGGATTGTTCATGGCATACGTTAACGGAAATTTGGCGCTTCAGCCGAAGAGCAAGCCCGAGGAGCAGCATGTCATCCGCGAGAAGAAGCGGGTCGTCGTCAAGCGGAAATCGCTGCCCGTAGGAGAAAAGCTTTTATATTTGTTTACCGTTCTGGTTTGCGCGGTTGTCGCCGGAGTCATTATTTTCCGTTATGCGCAAATCTATGATATGAACCTTCAAATCAAGAAGCTAAACTCCGAATACGGCGCGATCAGAGTCGAGATGGAAGATTTGAAGAGGCAAGTGGAAATGCTCAGCGATCCGGAGAGGATTCGCCAGATGGCGGAGTCGCAAGGCATGGTCAGCAAGATGGACGACGGCATTACGCTCCGGGTAGGCGGCAACAATACGTCGACCGTCATGCGCGAATAGGGTGAGGGCTTATGATTAAACGAATTCGGCTGCGCACGCTGTTGTTCGGAGGGATCATGACCCTCCTTTTTGTCGTTCTGATCGGCAGACTCTTTTTTGTTCAAGTCATAGACGATAGTTATTACGCGATGGCGAAGCAGCGATGGGCTGCGTCGGAAGTGCTGCCGGCCAAACGCGGCTCGATAACGGACAGGTACGGCAACCTTCTCGCGATGGATACGATCGCGTATAACATTTCGGTCAATCCGCGTGTCATCAACGAGGCCGGCATTCAAAAAGAAGTGATCGACGGCTTGAGCGAAACGCTGGGCATCTCCCGGGATTACGTGGAAGACGCCGTGATGGCCCAGAAGGAAGACGGACAGTTTTACGGGCAGCGGGAGCTCCGGAAGGGGGGCTGGCAGATCGAGAAGGCGGTCGCCGAAGAGGTGATGCAGCTGCGGGACGAACTGTCCGCCCGGCTGCTGAAGGAAAAGCGCGGGAGCGATTCGGGCATTATTATACAGGAGACGCTTAAACGGTTTTACCCGCGCTACAATCTCGCCTCCCAGGTGGTCGGCTACGTCAGCCCGGACAAGGAGCGGATGACCGGCGCCGAGGCGTATTTCAACGACAAGCTGAGCGGCGAGGACGGCTACATGCGCTATGAGAAGGACGGCAAGCTGGTGCAGCTGACGGGCAGCGAGGTCGATTACAAGCCGGCGAAGGACGGCTATGACATCGCGCTGACGATCGATTACGACATTCAGTTTTACGTCGAGGAAGCGCTGCGCGACATCGTAAAGCAATATAATCCGAAGAGCGCGACGGCGATCGCCGCCGATCCGAATACGATGGAAATATTGGCGCTCGCCAACATGCCGGATTTCGATCCGAACGAATATTGGAAAAGCGGCAACGAAAGCTTCTACAACCATGCGGTCTGGTCACTGTACGAGCCGGGCTCGACGTCCAAAATTATGACGCTGGCCGCGGCGGTCGAGGAAGGCGTGTTCGATCCGAACGATGTCTACCATTCCGGCTCGATCGTCGTCAAAGGCGACCCTACGCCCATCCGCGACCACAACAAGGTCGGCTGGGGGACGATTACGTATCTGGACGGACTGAAATATTCCAGCAACGTGGCGTTCGTCAAGCTCGGCTTCGAGCGGCTGGGCGGGGAGAAGCTGCGGGAATATTTCACGAATTTCGGTTTTGGCCAAAAAACCGGGATCGAGATGGCGAACGAGCTGTCCGGCTCGATCCGGTTTCAGTGGAACCGGGATATCGCGACGGCCACCTTCGGCCAGGGACCGGTCCTCGTTACGCCGATCCAGCAGGTCGCGGCGGTGGCGGCCGTCGCCAACGGCGGCAAGCTGATGCAGCCGCATATCGTCAAGAGCATGACCGACCCCGCCACGAAGACGACGACCGTAACGGAGCCGAAGCTCGTGCGGCGGGTCATTTCCGAGGAAACTTCGCGCAAGGTGAACGAATATTTGGAGCAGGTCGTATCCGACCAGGAGAAGGGGACCGGCCGCAACGCCTATATCGAAGGCTACCGCGTCGCGGGCAAGACGGGCACCGCCCAGAAGGTTATCGGCGGCAACTATTCCGCGGACAAATTCCTCGTTTCGTTTATCGGCTACGCTCCGGTAGAGGATCCGAAGATCGTCGTTTATATTCTGGTCGACGAGCCGAACGATCCGACCGCCGGCGGCGGTCGGGTAGCGGCCCCGGCCTTCCGGGAAATCGTGCTGAAGAGCCTGCGCAAGATGGGCGTGGCGCCAAGCCGGACGGCCGACGAAGAGGCTGGCGGCGAGGTCACCGTCACTGTCCCGGATTTGACCGGCATGAAAATTCCGGCGGCCAAGGCGAAGCTGAAGGCGGAGGGGACCAGCTTCGAGCTGGTCGGGGACGGCGGCGCCGTGCTGCGGCAAATCCCTTCGCCGGGAACGGCCGTTCATCCGACGCAAAAGCTGTATTTGATTACCGAGCAGGCGGACCGGCTGGCCGTGCCGGATTTGACCGGCGTATCGCTTCGCGATGCGGCGGAGCTGACCTCGCTGATCGGCGCCAGACTCGTCTATGAAGGATCGGGCTACGTCATCTCCCAAAAGGTGACGGAGAAGGACGGCAAGCGGCTGATCAGCGTCGTGCTGTCGCCGCCGGAAGGCGCCGAAGGGTATATCGATCCCGAATCGCTGCCGGCCGGCGACGAAGAGGCGGCGGAGCAAACGGAGAACCCCGAAGGAGAAGCGGCGGACGGCGCCGGCGACGGAGGAACCGCGGACGGCGGCGACGGCGAAACCTAATTGCATAGAGCTTGTTCTATCCCCCCCTTGTCCCGAATAGGCTGGGAATGAGCGTCCGCGTACGCTCCTTTCGAAGCAGAGGTGCGAGGGGGTAGGAGAATGAAAAAAGTTTCCAACGTGACGGTGAGGCGCCGGCTGTTTATCATTTTGTTAGCAGCCGGCTTTGCCTTTATTGCGCTTTGCGTCAGGCTCGGCTACGTCCAGCTCTGGATCGGGGGCGACCTGGCCGAACGGGCGGAAAATTCGTGGAGGCGCGACATTCCGTACGCCGCCAAGCGGGGCGAGATTTGGGACCGGAACGGCGTCCAGCTCGCCTACAACGTCAGTTCTCCGACCGTATGGGCGATTCCCGTCCAGGTGAAGGACAAGGAGGGAACGGCCCGTACGCTCGCTCCGATCTTGAATATGACGCAGGAAGCCGTGCTGCAGAAGCTGAACAAAAAAGAAATGATCGTACAGCTGGGCCCCGGCGGCCGCAAAATGACGCTGGAAAAAGCGGAGGAGGTGCGACGGCTCGGCTTGCCGGGCATCGCGGTGGCGGAGGACAGCAAGCGCTTTTATCCTTACGGCAGTCTGGCCGCTCACGTGCTTGGCTTTACGGGCATCGACAATCAGGGCTTGACGGGCATCGAAGCCAAATACGACAAGGAGCTGACCGGCATAAGAGGCAACGTGTCGTTTCTGTCGGATGCGGCGGGCAGGCAGATGCCGAATTCGTCGGACACTTACGTGGAGCCGAAGGAGGGGCTGACGCTGCAGCTGACGATCGACAAGGCGATCCAGACCGTCATGGAGCGGGAGCTGGATCAGGCGATGACCGGCTTGCAGGCCGACAGCGTCATCGCGATCGCGATGGACCCGAACAGCGGCGAAATTCTGGCCATGTCCAGCCGCCCGACGTACGAGCCCGCCCACTATCAGCAGGCGGACCCGGAAGTATATAACCGGAACCTGCCGATCTGGATGACGTACGAGCCGGGCTCCACCTTCAAAATCATTACGCTGGCCGCCGCGCTGGAGGAAAAGAAAGTCGATCTGAAAAACGAGCGGTTTTTTGACCCCGGGGCGGTTGAAATCGGCGGCGCAAGGTTAAGATGCTGGAAAAAGGGAGGGCACGGCAGCCAGACGTTTCTCGAAGTGGTGGAAAATTCCTGCAACCCCGGATTCGTCGTGCTCGGCAACCGGCTGGGCAAGGAAACGCTGTTCGATTACATTAAGAACTTCGGCTTCGGCGCCAAAACGGGCATCGACCTGTCCGGCGAGGAAAACGGCATTCTGTTCAAGCTGAGTCAAGTCGGTCCCGTCGAGCTTGCGACGACCGCGTTCGGCCAAGGCGTATCGGTGACGCCGATCCAGCAAATCGCCGCGGTGTCGGCGGCCATCAACGGCGGAACCTTATACAAGCCTTACGTCACGAAGGCGTGGATCAACCGCGAGACGGGAGAGACGGTGCAGAAGACGGAGCCCGAAGCGGTGCGGCAGGTCATCTCCGAGGAAACGTCGCAGGCGGTGCGCGAGGCGCTGGAAAGCGTCGTCGCCAAAGGTACGGGCCGCAACGCGTTTATCGACGGCTACCGTGTCGGCGGCAAGACGGGAACGGCGCAGAAGGTCGTAAACGGACGTTATTCTCCGAACGAGCATATCGTATCGTTTATCGGCTTCGCGCCGGCCGACGATCCGCAGATCGTCGTCTACGTGGCGGTCGACAATCCGCAAGGGATACAGTTCGGCGGTCTTGTGGCGGCGCCGATCGTGCGCAATATTATGGAGGATGCGCTGGAAATATTGGAAGTTCCGCCGCGCGACAACCAGATCAGCCGGCTGTACAAATACGGCGAGACGCCGGTCGTCACGGTGCCGAATCTGGTCGGCAAGTCCGTATCCGATCTGTATGAAGACTTGAACATGAACTTCAATCTGAGCTCCGCCGGCACCGGCAAGGTCGTCATCCGGCAGGCGCCTGCCGCGGGCTCGCGAGTCGACCGCGGCTCCACTATCCGGATCTATCTCGGAGACGAGGACGACCTGCCTCACTCCCACTAGCGTTAACCCCGAAACTCTGGGCGGCATATCATATTCCGTCAGAGCTATCGGGGAGGCGTGGAACAGATGGATTTGCGGGATATGGCAAAGCTGCTTATGACGGCGAGGCTGGAGGGCGACGGAGACGTTGCGGTGAACGGGGTGGTCATGGATTCGAGAGAGGCCGGGCCGGGAGCGCTGTTTATTTGCGTCAAAGGGTTGACGGCAGACGGGCACCGCTACGCCGAGGAAGCCGTGCGGCGGGGAGCGGCGGCCATTGTGGCCGAGAGGAAGCTGCCGGTCGGCGTGCCGCAATTGATCGTGCGTGACAGCCGTCTGGCCGCCGCCGTCATCGCCGATGCGGTATACGGGCATCCGAGCCGCAGCGTGAGGCTGATCGGCGTGACGGGTACGAACGGCAAGACGACGACGACTTACCTGATCGAAAAAATACTTAACGACGCGCAACGGCCGGCGGGCGTCATCGGGACGATCGAGCGGAGATACGGCGGACGGTCGTACCCGATGAGCGGCACGACGCCGGACGCGCTTTCGCTGCAGCGGTACTTAAGCGAAATGAGAGACGCCGGCATCCGGTATTGCGCAATGGAAGTTTCCTCCCATGCGCTGGAGCAGGGGCGGGTGAAGGGCTGCCGGTTCCGCACGGCCGTCTTCACCAACTTGACGCAAGACCATCTCGACTATCACGGGTCGATGGAACGTTATGCCGAGGCGAAAGGGCTGTTTTTTGCCAGGCTCGGCAACGATTACGGCGAAGGTCCCGAAGAGCGGACCTACGCGGTGCTGAACGCCGACGACGAAGCGTCGGCGCGCTATGCCCGCCTCACGTCGGCGGAGACGATTACGTACGGCTTCGATGCGGAGGCGGACGTGAAAGCTTCCAACATCCGGATGACGGCGCAAGGCACGTCTTTCCGGCTGACGACCTTCCGGGGAGAGGTCGAGCTGGCGCTGCGCCTCGCCGGGAAATTCAACGTCTACAATGCGCTGGCGGCCGCTTCCGCGGCGTTGGTCGAAGGAATCGGTCTGGACGCGGTCAAGGCGTCCCTGGAATCGATGCCGGGCGTTCCCGGAAGGATGGAAAGCGTGGACGCCGGC
Source organism: uncultured Paenibacillus sp. (assembly GCA_937895345.1). GTDB lineage: Bacteria > Bacillota > Bacilli > Paenibacillales > Paenibacillaceae > Pristimantibacillus. The sequence continues at coordinate 47,344 of CALAWP010000060.1, forward strand.
CAATCGTTTTCCGTTATCGTCGATTACGCCCATACGCCGGACGGGTTGGACAACGTACTCCGTTCCGTCGCCGAATACGCGGAAGGCCGCATTATATGCGTCTTCGGCTGCGGCGGCGACCGGGACCGGACGAAACGGCCCTTGATGGGCCGAATCGCGGCGCGGCATGCGAATACTGTAATCGTCACTTCCGACAATCCCCGCTCGGAGGATCCGCTCCGGATTATGGCGGACATCGAGGAAGGGCTGAAATCGGCCGGAATCGGCAAGGACCGCTGGCGGCTCGAGCCCGACAGGCGCAAGGCGATTGAAAAAGCGGTTGAAATGGCAAGCCAAGGCGATGTAGTATTGATTGCGGGGAAAGGTCACGAAACCTATCAATTGATCGGCAAGGACGTCTTTCCGTTCGACGATCGGATCGTTGCAAAAGAAGCGATAAGGAGATTGGAACATTGATCAGACGCACAATTGGACAAATCGCGGCTATGAGCGGAGCGCGCCTTCAGGGCGGCAATCCGGACGAAACCGTAGCCGGCATTATGACGGATACGCGCCGCGAGGGAGGCGGCCAGCTGTTCGTTCCGCTCGTCGGAGAGCGGTTCGACGGCCACGACTTTGCTATGCAGGCCGCCGCGAACGGGGCCCGGGCGATGCTGTGGCAGAAGGACCGCGAAATTCCGGAAGGGCTGGAGGACGTGTCGCTTCTGATCGTCAGGGATACGACGGCGGCGCTGCAGAAGCTGGCCGCGGCTTACCGCGGCGAGCTGATGACGCGGGTCGTCGGCATCACCGGCAGCAACGGAAAGACGACGACCAAAGATTTGACGGCGGCCGCGCTGGGCGCCCATTACAAGGTCGCCAAGACGGAAGGCAACCTGAACAACCATCTCGGCTTGCCGTTTACGATATTGGCGCTTGAAGAAGATACGGAGGTTGTCGTCCTCGAGATGGGCATGAGCGAATTCGGCGAGATCGAGCTGCTCGCCAAGATCGCCCAGCCGGACGCCGCCATTATCACCAATATCGGGGACGCGCATTTGCAGCAGCTGGGCTCGAGGGAGAACATCGCCAAGGCGAAGCTGGAAATCGTGTCCGGCCTCGGAGACGGAGGCTTGCTGCTGTACAACGGCGACGAGCCGCTGCTGCGGGACGGCCTTGCGAAGATGCCGCTTCCGGAAGGACTGACGCTCCGCACGTTCGGCTTCGGGGCCGGCAGCGAATGGTCGGCCGGCGCCATCGAGCTGGAGCCGTTCGGCTGCCGCTTCGAGCCGCTGCACGGCGGAGAGGCCAGCAGTCTCGGCACCGTTCATATTCCGGTGCCCGGCCGACATAATATTAGCAACGCCCTGGCGGCGATTGCGATGGCGCGGCATTTCGGCGTTCCCGCCGAGCGGATCGCCGAAGGGTTCAAGTCGCTGAAGCTGACCGGCATGCGCATCGAGCCGAGCCGGGCGTTCAACGGCGCCGTTGTATTGAACGACTGCTACAACGCCAACCCGACCGCGGTGCGCGCCGCGATCGACCTTGCCGGCGCGCTGGAAGGCTTCCGGCGCAAATGGCTCGTGCTCGGCGATATGCTGGAGCTGGGGCCGGAGGAGGCTTCGCTGCACCGGGAAATCGGCGAATACGTATCGCCGGACAAGGCGGACGCCGTTCTGACGTACGGTCCGCTGTCGGCGCATATTTCGGAAGGTGCGGCAAAGTCGCTGCCGGCGGCGGCCGCGCAAGGGCTTGTCAAACATTTCGACAGCAAGGATGAACTTGCTTCGTGGCTCAAGGATCGCATGGAACCGGACGATCTTGTGCTTGTCAAAGGATCGCGCGGCATGATGATGGAGCAGATCGTCCGCGATTTGGAGAAGGGGTGAGACGATGGACATGATGGTCATCTTGTTGTCGACCGGGGTTGCCTTTCTGCTGACGGTGCTGCTCGGGCCTTTGTTCATACCGCTCCTCCGCCGCTTGAAGTTCGGACAGCAGATTCGGGAGGAAGGACCGCAGAGCCATCAGAAAAAAAGCGGAACGCCGACGATGGGCGGCATCATTATTATGATCGCCCTGCTGATCGCGTTCCTGCGCTTTTCCGACAAGACGGACGAGTTTTGGGTGCTGCTGACAGCCTCTCTTGGCTTCGGCCTGGTCGGCTTTCTGGACGACTACATCAAGATCGTCTTCAAGCGGTCGCTCGGCTTGACGGCGCTGCAGAAGCTGCTGGGCCAGCTCCTGTTCTCCGTCATCGTCTGCGCGCTGCTGTACCGGATGAACCACAGCACCGAAATCGCGGTGCCCGGCACGGACTGGGGCTTCGACCTGGGCTGGTTCTATTATCCGTTCGTCATCATCATCATGTTCGCGGCCAGCAATTCCGTCAACTTTACGGACGGCCTGGACGGCCTGCTGGCCGGGACGAGCGCCATCGCGTTCGGCGCGTTTACGATCGTCGCGCTGCAGACGTCGGCTTACGAATCGGCGGTGTTTTCCGCCGCCATGGTCGGCGCCGTGCTCGGCTTTCTCGTCTATAACGCGCATCCGGCCAAGGTGTTCATGGGCGACATGGGCTCCCTAGGCATCGGCGGAGGCATTGCCGCCGTCGCCGTGCTGACGAAGACGGAGCTGCTGCTGATCCTCATCGGCGGCGTGTTCGTCATCGAGATGCTTTCCGTCATCTTGCAAGTATCCTCGTTCAAGCTGCGGGGCAAGCGCATCTTCCGGATGAGTCCGATCCATCATCATTTCGAACTGCTCGGCTGGTCGGAATGGAAGGTCGTCTCCGTCTTTTGGCTGGCCGGTCTCGTGCTGGCCGCCGCCGGATTGTGGTTCGTCATTTAGCGGCAGAGGATATGCAACCTAAACCTGCACCAACTTACATCTTTGGCTGGCAAGCGGTTCTCATGCGCGGGAACCGCTTCATGCGTCCATAGAAAGGGCTGTCAATATGAATCATCCGTCAACTTACAAAGGCCGGCGCGTCGTCGTGCTCGGTCTGGCCAGAAGCGGCGTCAGCGTCGCCAGGCTGTTTCATCGGCTGGGGGCCGACGTCGTCGTCAACGACAGGAAGGAGCGGGAGGCGTGTCCCGAAGCGGACGAGTTGTCCGCCCTCGGCATCCCCGTTCTTTGCGGCGGCCATCCCGACGATCTCGTAGACGCCGATACGGCGCTGCTGGTCAAAAATCCGGGCATTCCGTACAGCGCTCCGCCGGTCAAAGCGGCGCTGGAGCTGGGCGTCGAGGTGGTGACGGAAGTCGAAGCGGCTTACTGGCTGTCCCCCGCGCCGATTATCGGAATTACGGGATCCAACGGCAAGACGACGACGACGACGCTGATCGGCGAGCTGCTGTCCGCGGCGGGCATGAAGCCGATCGTGGCGGGCAATATCGGTTTGCCGATGTGCGACGCGGTGACGGACGCGGCGGCGGACAACTGGATCGTCGCCGAGCTGAGCAGCTTCCAGCTGAAAGGAACTTCGGCGTTCCGGCCGCGCATCGCGCTGCTGCTCAATCTGTTCGAGACGCATCTCGACTATCACGGCGGCATGGACGATTACGCCGCTTCGAAGGCGAAGCTGTTCGCCAACCAAACGGAAGACGACGTTGCGGTGCTCAACTGGGACGACCCGTTCTCGCGGTCGATGGCGGGCAAGATCCGCAGCCGGACGCTGCCCTTTTCGTTATACGAAACGCTTGAGGAAGGCGTCTTCCTCGATCCGCCCTTGTCCAGAGAGGAGGAAGGGGAGGAGAGAGCGTCCGTCCGCCGCATGATCGTATGCCGCGTGCCGGGCAGCGCCGAAGCGGCTGCGGCGGCCGTCCCCGTCATCCCTCTGGACGAGCTCGGCATCCCGGGACGCCATAATGCGGCCAACGCCCTCGCGGCGATCGCGGCGGCGGCCGCCGCCGGAGCCGATCCGGCCGGCCTCGCCGGCACGCTCGCTTCGTTCAAGGGCGTGGAGCATCGGCTCGAATTCGTTTGCGAACGGAACGGCGTCAAATTTTACAACGATTCCAAAGCGACGAACCCGGCCGCCACGACGATGTCCGTCCGCTCGCTTCCAAAGCCGGTCGTTCTGATCGCCGGCGGGCTTGACCGGGGCTCCGACTATATGGAGCTGCTGCCGCTGTTCAAGAGCCGAGTGAAGGCGCTTGTCGCGCTGGGCGAGACGCGTGGCAAGCTGGCGGGCGTCGCCGCGCTTGCGGGTTTAACGGCCGTCGAAACGGTCGAACCTGAGGAGGACGCCGATCAAACGCTGGAGCGGGCCGTCAGGGCCGCAGCGCGGCTCGCCGGACCCGGAGACTTCATCCTGCTGTCGCCCGCCTGCGCGAGCTGGGACATGTTCTCGTCCTATGAACAACGGGGAAGCATTTTTAAAAGATCGGCGCATACCTTGTAAGTAGGGGGGTTGTCCCTACTTTCGCAAGTGAAGAGGTGTGTACGCTATGGCTAAAGCGCGGTCTGCCCCGGATTTATGGCTGCTAGCCGCCATCGGCCTCATCCTGGCCATCGGTATCGTAATGGTGTACAGCGCCAGCGCTGTGCTTGCCTTTCATGAATTCGGAGACCGCTTCTATTACGTTAAGCGGCAGATGCTGTTTGCCGTGCTGGGTGCGGTTGCGTTACTATTTACTATGAACATGCATTATTCGGTATGGAAAAGATGGGCGCCCGCCGCTCTGATCGTCTGCTTCGGGCTGCTCGTCATCGTGCTTATACCGGGCGTCGGCGTCGTTCGCGGCGGGGCGCGCAGCTGGCTGGGCATCAGTTCCTTCGGCATTCAGCCTTCGGAATTTATGAAGCTGGCCATGGTGCTCTTTTTGGCCAAATGGCTGTCGGACAAGCAAACCGCCATTACGCAGTTCGCCAAAGGGCTGCTGCCGCCTCTCGGCCTCGTCGGCCTCGCCTTCGGCCTGATCATGCTTCAGCCCGATCTGGGCACCGGCTCGGTCATGGTAGGCGCTTCGCTGCTGCTCATCTTTACGGCCGGCGCCAGACTGGCGCACCTGGGGGCGCTCGCGCTGGTCGGACTGCTCGGGCTGGTCGGCCTCATTCTGGCCGCGCCGTACCGGCTGGACCGCATCACGTATTTTTTGGACCCGTGGGCCGATCCGCTGGGCGGCGGGTATCAAATCATTCAATCGCTGTTTGCGATCGGACCGGGAGGGCTGGTCGGGCTAGGTCTCGGCATGAGCCGGCAAAAGTACAGCTATTTGCCGGAGCCGCAAACGGACTTTATTTTTTCCATATTGGCGGAGGAGCTCGGCTTTATCGGAGGCTCGGCGCTGATTCTGCTGTTTTTGGTCGTCGTGTGGCGGGGAATCCGGACGGCGGCGTCCGCGCCCGATACGTTCGGAAGCTTGCTTGCCGTCGGCATTACGGGCATCATCGGCGTGCAGGTGCTGATCAATATCGGCGTCGTCATCGGCATGATGCCGGTCACCGGCATTACGCTGCCGCTCGTCAGCTACGGCGGCTCCTCGCTGACGCTGCTGCTGACGGCGCTCGGCATCTTACTTAACATATCCCGCTATTCGCGGTAACGCAGGCTGACGCAGCCCCGGCCGTGCCCTTGGGGGCTCGGACCGGGGCGTCTGGGCGATTGTCACACAACCGCCGATGGGGGCATAAGATACTCTATATTCGCGACCATCACACCCGGCAGGGATCTCTCACCCGGACGCCGCGGTTGCGGCGGCCAGCGTCAGCCCCGGCACGAAAGGAGGAATTGCGCAATGAAAGCATTTATAGCGGACGCGGAGCAGGCGCAGCTCGGGGAACTGCTCTATGGCGAACCGCTTTCGAAACATACGACATGGAAAATCGGCGGACCGGCGGATCTGCTGATCCTCCCCAAAGGCAAAGAGGAGCTGACGGCTGCGGTGAAGCTGCTGAACAAGCATGGCATTCCGTGGATGATCTTGGGACGAGGCTCCAATATGCTCGTCAGCGACAAGGGCGTCCGCGGCGCCGTCATCAAGCCGGCCGGAAGCCTCGATTTTGTGCGCTTCGAGGGAACGACCGTTACGGCGGGCGCTTGCTACTCGTTCATCAAGCTGTCCATCATGGCAGGCAAGCAAGGTTTGACCGGGCTGGAATTCGCGGGGGGAATTCCGGGGACGGTCGGCGGAGCGGTCTACATGAATGCGGGAGCTCTCGGGTCGGATGTGTCGCGTATTTTCAAGTCTGCCGACATTGTACTGGAAACAGGGGAATTGGTCCGCTACGATCGGAACGACATGCATTTCTCATACCGTCATTCCGTTTTGCAGGAACGAAAGGGAGTCGTGCTGGAAGCCAGCTTCGAGCTGGCCGAAGGTGACCGGATGGAAATTGCGTCGGCGATGGCTTCGTACAAGGAGCGGAGGTTGAGAACGCAGCCGCTGCAAATGGCCAGCGCGGGCAGCGTGTTCCGCAATCCGGAAGGCGATTACGCCGCCAGGCTGATTCAAGAGGCGGGGCTCAAGGGATTCCGTATCGGGGGAGCGCAAGTGTCTGAACAACACGCCAATTTTATTGTAAACACCGGGCAAGCGACAGCTAGAGATGTTCTCGCCCTCATAGCCCATATTCAAAGCGCCGTGGAAGAGCGAAACGGCGTCCGGCTCGTGCCGGAAGTATTGGTGGTGGGCGAGCGGTAATTCGGAGGTGATACATTGGACAAATTGGTGATTGAAGGCGGGAAACCACTCTCAGGAACCATAGTTATCCAAGGAGCGAAAAATGCCGCCTTGCCGATATTGGCCGCCAGCATGCTGGCCAAAGGCACGACGACAATCGACAGCGTGCCTCATCTGCTCGATATCGAAGTCATGCTTAACATTTTGTGCGAATTAGGATGCCGGGCCGAACACAAGGGCGAAACCGTTGTGCTGGATACCGCCGCCGCCTCGACGTCCCACGTGCCGGAGGCGCTGATGAAGCAAATGCGCTCCTCCATTTTTTTGATGGGACCCCTGTTGGCCCGCTTTGGGGAAGCGCAAGTGTATCAGCCGGGCGGATGCGCCATCGGCGAACGGAAGATCGACCTGCATCTGCAAGGGCTTCAAGCGCTGGGCGCCTCCATCGAGGAGACCGGCAACCGGATCATATGCCGAGCCGACAAGCTGTGCGGGGCCGACATCTACTTGAGCTTTCCTAGCGTCGGCGCCACGGAAAACATTATGATGGCCGCAGTGCTGGCGGAAGGACGGACGACGATCAGCAATGCGGCGCGCGAGCCGGAAATCCAGGATTTGCAGCGCTTTCTCAATCAGATGGGCGCCAAAATTATGGGCGCCGGCACCGATACGATTACGGTCGACGGCGTCAAGGAACTGACGCCGTGCCGATACCGCATCATTCCGGACCGGATCGTAACGGGAACGATGATGGTGGCGGCTGCGGCGACGCGCGGCCATGTCACTCTTCAAAATACCGAGCCTGCCCATCTGTCCTCTCTCATACACGTTCTGCGCCGCGCAGGTGTTCAAATCGCCGTGGACGGTGATATAATTAAAGTTGGCGGAAGCGCCAGGCCCAAGGCGGTGGAGCGCATTGTCACGTCTCCTTATCCCGCTTTTCCCACCGATCTGCAATCGCAGGTGATGGTGCTGCTGGCGCTGGCGGACGGCGTGAGCATCATGAAGGAAACGATCTTCGAGGGCCGGCTGAAGCATGTGGGCGAATTGTCCCGCATGGGGGCCGATATACGGGTCGACATGAATGCCGCGTTCATCAGGGGAGTTCCCCGGCTGTACGGCGCCACCGTCGAAGCGACCGACCTGCGGGCGGGAGCCGCGCTGGTCATCGCGGGGCTCGCGGCGCAAGGCCGAACCGTCGTGGAACAAATTCATCATATCGACCGCGGCTACGAGCAGATCGAAACGCTGCTTTCCAGGCTTGGAGCCCGCATATTCAGATTTACGCCAGTGTCGAATAAAGAATCGTATGCTTAGCGCAAAGCAAGTTCGAAACGAAAGGCTTCCTCTCCCTGAAGGGATGGTATGCGAGGAAGCCTGCGTTTTACGCGAAAAGAGGGACAAGCCATGAGCACGCAGATGCCGGTGCTGAAGGAGCCCGCCAGCAAGCGCAAAAGCAACAAAAAGCTGCTTGCCGTACTGCTGCTGCTTTTTGTCGCGCTGCTGGCCGTGCTGTTTTTCAACTCATCCTTAAGCAAAATATCCGAAATCCGGGTTACCGGCGCCAACCTGGCGACGAACGGCGAAATCGCCCAAGCGGCGGGCGTGAAGGCGGGCGACGCCTTTTTCCAGACGGCTTCTTCGGCGATCGCGGAGCGGGTGGCCGAGCTGCCTCAAGTCGAGTCGGCCATCGTCGAAAAAGTATTTCCCGGCCTGGTGAAGATCGCCGTGCAGGAATATCCGGTCGTTGCTTTCGAGATCGGCAGCGAAGGAGAGCTGACGGCGCTGCTGGCGAACGGCACGGCCGTCAAGGAAGGCAACCGCGCCATTGCGCTGGCGGACAAGCCCGTCCTGACCGGCTGGGAGCCGAACGATCCGGTCAAGCTGGAGCTGACGAAGCAGCTGGCCCTTATTCCGGACAAGCAGCTGAGCGACCTGTCGGAAATATCGCCGATTCCGTCCAATGCGTATCCCGACCGGATCCGGATTTATACGAGAACGAAATTCGAGGTTGTGACGGCCGTTTCCGTGCTGACCGACAAGATCGAGAAGCTGAACGCCGTCGTCGAGACGCAGGCCCCCGGCAAAATTACGATGCTGCTTGCCGACACTTACGTTCCTTTTGAAAGGGAAGAGCTGGAAAATGTTGAATCTGAGTAAAAAGATACTACTCAATGGCTTGAAAGAATGGTAGAATTTTAATGATATTCACCCTTTTTTGCTTCGCTCATCTTGCTGATCCCCATGGCCGGCGGGCGGCCGCTTTCGGGCTTCGCGGCCCGCGCTGCGGCGCGTTCGACACCAAAACAAAAGAATAATGAAAATTTTGTTGAAAAAAGAGGGAAAATATCAGAAGCGTTGAATAAGTAGAGAGGCTGAAGCAAAATCCGATCTCATTCTAAATATAAGAATGTATAAGTTATAGTCATGGTTATGCCTTATACCGTACTTATATCACACTCATATTTATAGAAACGGAGGTGCCGCGAGTTGAGCAGCAATGACATTATCGTCAGTTTGGACATCGGTACGTCCAAGGTTCGTGCTATTATTGGCGAAGTGAACAACGGAGCCATTAATATTATTGGAGTTGGATCTGCCGACTCGGAAGGTATTCGCAAGGGAGCTATCGTAGACATTGACCAGACCGTGCAGTCGATCCGCAATGCGGTGGAGCATGCGGAGCGCATGGTCGGCATCCAAATATCCGAGGTGTACGTAGGCATTCAGGGCAATCATATCGCCTTGCAAACGAACCGGGGCGTCGTCGCCGTATCGAACGAGGACCGGGAGATCGGCGAGGAAGACATCGAACGGGTGCTGCAGGCCGCCAAGGTGGTGGCGCTCCCGCCCGAACGCGAAATTATCAATCTCGTGCCGAAGCAATATTTGGTGGACGGCCTGGAGGGCATTTCGGATCCGCGCGGCATGATCGGCGTCAGGCTGGAAGTGGAGGCTACGATCGTAACCGGAACGAAGACGGCCATACATAACTTGATGCGCTGCGTGGAAAAGGCGGGACTTCGCATCTCGGGCGTCATCTTGCTGTCGCTGGCGTCGGGCATGATGTCGCTGTCCAAGGACGAGAAGATGATCGGCACCGTGCTGGCGGATATCGGAGCGGGCTCGTGCACGATCGCCGTTTACGAGCAGGGCGGACTGGCCGCCGTGTCGACTTTGCCGATCGGCGGGGAATACGTCACGAACGATATTGCCTACGGCTTGCGCACGCAAGGCGATCAAGCCGAGAAATTCAAGCTTAAATACGGCTGCGCCAATACAGCGGATGCGGCGGAGGACGTCAAGTTCAAAGTGACCCGCATGGGCAGCAATTTGGAGAAGGAGTTTTCCCAGCGGGATTTGGCCAGCATTATCGAACCCCGCATGGTCGAAATCTTCCACCTTATCCGTCAGGAAGTCCGACGGCTCGGCTACGGCGACAAAGTGAACGGCTACGTGCTGACCGGCGGCACCGTGTCGCTTCCCGGAACTCTTCCGCTCGCTCAGGCGGAGCTGGAAGCATCCGTGCGCATTGCGGTGCCGGACTACATCGGCGTGAAGGATCCCGCATACAGCAGCGGGGTGGGCATGATTCAATACGTTTCGAAATATATGGGCGCCCGGGGAACCGGCGCCGTCAAGAAAGCTCCAAGCCGCAAAGCGGGTCCCTCAGCTCCAACTAAACCCGGTATGTTTGAGCGGATCAAAAATATGTTTAACGAATTTATTTGACTGGGGGAAAATGAGAGATGTTGGAATTCGATTTGGAGCTTGAACAGCTCGCGCAAATAAAAGTAATCGGAGTTGGCGGCGGCGGCAGCAACGCGGTCAACCGCATGATCGAAAACGGCGTCAAAGGCGTCGAGTTCATAACGGTGAATACGGACGCCCAAGCGCTTCATCTGGCCAAGTCCGAGCACAAGCTGCAGATCGGCGACAAGCTGACGAGAGGGCTCGGAGCGGGCGCGAATCCGGAAGTCGGCAAAAAGGCGGCGGAGGAATCCCGCGACCTGATCAGCAATCAGCTGAAAGGCTCCGACATGGTGTTCGTCACCGCCGGCATGGGCGGAGGCACCGGCACGGGAGCCGCTCCGGTAATTGCGGAGATCGCGCGCGAATGCGGCGCGTTGACGGTCGGCGTCGTGACTCGTCCGTTTACGTTCGAAGGCCGCAAGCGTTCCGGACAGGCAGAGCTTGGCATCGAGGCGCTGAAGGAAAAGGTCGATACGCTGATTGTCATCCCGAACGACCGCTTGCTTGAAATCGTCGACAAAAAGACGCCGATGCTGGAGGCGTTCCGCGAGGCGGACAACGTGCTTCGCCAAGCGGTGCAAGGCATTTCCGACCTGATCGCCGTTCCCGGCCTGATCAACCTCGACTTTGCCGACGTGAAGACGATCATGACGGAGCGTGGCTCCGCCTTGATGGGCATCGGCGTCGCCACGGGCGAGAACCGTGCGGCGGAGGCGGCCCGCAAAGCGATTATGAGTCCGCTGCTGGAAACGTCGATCGACGGCGCGCGCGGCGTCATCATGAACATTACGGGCGGCAGCAACCTGTCGCTGTACGAGGTGAACGAAGCGGCCGAAATCGTCATTTCCGCTTCCGATCCGGACGTGAACATGATTTTCGGCGCGATTATCGACGAGGAATTGAAGGACGAAATTAAAGTAACCGTCATTGCAACGGGCTTCGAGTCGAAGGCGGCTTCGCTGCCGAACCGCCGCCCCGCGCAGCAATCGTCGTCAGCCGAGCAGCAGGAGTCGAGAACCGCGTCGACCGGCTCGACCAGCAACGTCAAGCCGTTCAGCGGCAACGTGTCCAGCGATCAGCTGGAAATCCCGGCATTTCTGCGCAAGCCTCCTCGCGGCGACAGATAAGCGTCTGCGGATTACCGGCACTTTTTTCCATAATAACCGCTGTCGGCTTCCTCTTTGGGGGCGGCCATTACAGCAATCCTATCAATCAATCAAGCCTTTCCGGCATCGCCGGAGGGCTTTTTATTTTATTTTAGACCAAGAAGTGCTCTGCGGCTGCTGCTGTTTTTGAAGATTTTTATTCATCCCCTCGACAAAAAAAGAGGGCTTATACCGTCATGAATAGACAGACTTTGGAATAGGATTGCCCTATACTAGTCTCAATCGTTCTCCCTGTCGCGGAGGCGGGCAAAGGCAGCGAAGCGAAGCGGCTGGAGGAAGGCGGCTGGCATGGCGGTTTATATCGATATTCTTTTTTTGCGGGAATTGCTTGTCGACGGCGCCGTATTGTCGGTGACGGCCTGGGTGCGCCATATTAAGCCGAATCGTTGGCGGCTGCTGGGCGCCTCGGCCTTCGGCGCCTGTTATGTTGTACTTATGCTGTTTCCCGCGCTGTCATTCCTGTTTTCGATAGCGGTCAAAGTCCTATTTTCGTTCGCGATGCTCTGGATCGCGTTCGGCTTTCAGTCGCTGCAGCATTATATCCGCAACTTGGCCGCGTTTTATTCGGTTAATTTCGCGGCGGCCGGAGCCGTTCTCGGACTGTATTTTTTGTTTATGCAAGGCTCGGGAGAGGTGTGGCAGGCAGTCACGTTCGCCGGCGGTACCGTCCGGACAGAGCTGAAGCTCGGCTTTTTTTATTTCGCTGCGTCGCTCGCCGTCGGCCTGTACGTCTATCGGGCGGTGTGGGCAGGCAAGCGGAAGCAGGAATTGATCCGGTCGCATCTCGCCGAAGTCCGAATCGTGATCGGCGATCGGGAGCATCGCTGCGTCGGTCTGGTCGATACCGGCAACCAGCTGTACGATCCGCTGACGCGTACGCCGGTCATGGTCGTGGAGGCATCCGGCTGGGCCGACGTGTTCCCGCCGTCGTGGCTCGAAGGCATTCGCGGCGCCCAGGTGGACCGACTGATCGCGGGAATGGATGCGGAGCCGTTCGTCTGGCAGGACCGGCTGCGGCTCATTCCGTTCAGAGGGGTGAACCGGGGCTCGCAGTTTATGCTGGCCTTGAAGCCGGATTCGGTCACGGTCGACATGGAGGGCAAACGATACGAAACAAGCCGCGTGCTGCTTGGGCTGGACGGCGGCAGGCTGGCAGCCGATGGGGCCTATCAAGCGATAATCCATCCGTCAATGGTAGACACGCCATAATCGTCCGCACAATTCATCAAGGAGGGATGGGCCACATGCTCGTCAAGTATAAGCTGATATTGCAACTATATTATTATCGGATTTTATTTTTATTCGGACTAAAAAGCGAAGAAATCTATTATATCGGAGGCAGCGAGGCGCTGCCGCCCCCCTTGACGCGCGAGGAAGAGGAATATTTGCTGCAGAAGCTCCCATCCGGCGATTCGGCCATCCGAGCGATGCTGATCGAGCGCAATTTGCGTCTTGTCGTCTACATTGCCCGCAAGTTCGAGAACACCGGCATTCATATCGAGGACCTTGTCTCGATCGGCACGATCGGCTTGATCAAAGCGGTCAATACGTTCGATCCCGAGAAAAAAATCAAGCTTGCGACGTACGCCTCGCGATGCATTGAAAACGAAATTTTGATGTACCTGCGCCGCAACAGCAAAACGAGGACGGAAGTGTCCTTCGACGAGCCGCTGAATATCGATTGGGACGGCAACGAGCTGCTCCTTTCCGACGTGCTCGGTACGGAAAACGACACGATCTACCGCAACATCGAGGAGCAGGTCGACCGCAAGCTGCTGCACAAGGCGCTCGACAAGCTTTCCGAACGGGAACGGATTATTATGGAGCTGCGCTTCGGGCTCGCGGACGGGGAAGAAAAAACGCAGAAGGACGTCGCCGATATGCTGGGCATATCCCAGTCGTACATTTCCCGGCTGGAAAAAAGAATTATTAAAAGATTGCGCAAAGAGTTCAACAAAATGGTGTAGTCTGAACGGTTTGCGGCTTGCCGCGCCCGATGTCGAATCATGTCTGATCGGGAATAAAACGGGTGCCCAGGGAGATAATGAACATTAATGTTTCTCCTTGGGAGGTAATCACGTTGACCCGTAACAAAGTCGAGATCTGTGGAGTGGATACCGCAAAACTGCCTGTCCTGACCAATGCCGAAATGCGGGAGCTGTTCACGGCCCTGCAGACGCGCAACGAGTGGGCAGCGCGGGAGAAATTGGTGAATGGAAATTTAAGGCTTGTGCTAAGCGTTATTCAGCGGTTTAACAACAGGGGAGAATTTGTGGACGACCTGTTTCAGGTTGGCTGCATCGGTCTCATGAAGGCGATTGATAATTTCGATCTAAGCCAAAACGTCAAATTTTCGACTTACGCGGTGCCGATGATCATCGGGGAAATTCGCCGCTACTTGCGGGACAACAACCCGATTCGCGTATCGCGAAGCTTGCGGGACATCGCCTATAAGGCGCTTCAGGTTCGCGACAGCTTGACGAACCAATATTCGCGCGAACCGACGATATTCGAAATATCCGAGGCGCTGAACGTTCCGAAGGAGGACGTCGTGTTCGCGCTGGACGCGATCCAGGATCCGGTATCGCTCTTCGAGCCGATCTACCATGACGGCGGCGATCCGATTTACGTCATGGACCAGATCAGCGACGATCGCAACAAGGACGTATCCTGGATCGAGGAGATCGCACTGCGGGAAGCGATGCACAAGCTGAACGACCGGGAAAAAATGATTTTGTCCATGCGGTTTTTCGAAGGAAAAACCCAGATGGAGGTTGCCGACGAAATCGGCATCTCGCAAGCTCAAGTTTCCCGGCTGGAGAAGTCGGCCATATCCCAAATGCAGAAGCATGTCAAAACGTAACCGGCAAGCGGCGGGCCATCGGACTCCGCCGCTTTTTTGGCGCTTCGGAGGACATATTGGGCGGATCGAACATATAGTAATAATAAGAATAAGCCGTATCGACTACGACGGAAAAGTGGTGATCGACTTGAAAATATCCGATTTCCAAACGAAGGACGTCATTAATATCGTGGACGGCAAGAAGCTGGGCCAAATCAGCGACCTGGAGCTGGACCTGCGGCAGGGGCGCATCGATTCGATCGTCGTTCCCCAATATACGAAGGTGTTCGGATGGTTTGGAAGCAGCGGTACGGAGGTCGTCATACCTTGGCGCAACATCGTCAAGATCGGCGCGGACGTCGTGCTCGTCCGCATGGACGAGACGAAAGCGCTGCGAAACGAAGAAGACGATTTGCACGTTCGGGCCTAATGAGGGTAAAATTTAGGCAGAGGTGATGGGGATGGAACCGTTTCTGCCGTCAGCGAAGGAGCCTTCGCTTTTTTTGTTGCCGCGCTTGTCGATCGAAGGAGTAACGGCCGGTTTTACCGGACGCGCCGGGGGAGTCAGCGGCGAGCCATGGGCAAGCTTTAATATGGGGCTGCACGTCGGCGACAGCGACGAGCATGTCGTCCGGAACCGCGAACGGTTAACGGAGACGCTCGGGTGGCCGTTCGAAGCTTTCACATGCGCCGAGCAGGTGCACGGCAATCGCGTATACCGCGTAACCGAACAGGACAGGGGCAAAGGCAGGCAGTCGCTGGACGATGCGATCGCCGGTTGCGACGCGATCATGACGGATGTGCCCGGCGTGCTGCTCGTATCTTTTTATGCGGATTGCGTGCCTTTATATTTCTATGACCCCGTGCGGCGCGCAGCTGCGCTCGCCCATGCGGGCTGGAGAGGAACGGCCGGCAAGATCGCCGAGGCAACGGCGCGGGCGATGCACGAGGCTTACGGCTCGAGACCGGACCAATTGCTGGCGGCAATCGGACCGTCGATCGGAGGATGCTGCTACGAGGTGGACGGACCGGTCATCGGCGAGATGAACCGCGTCATGGAGGAGCTGGCGCTGTCCGAAACGGCGAGGCGGGTTTGCATGAAAGAGCTCGAAAACGGGAAAGCTGCGCTCGACTTGAAAGAAATTAACCGACAGATTATGATAAAAGCAGGAATTTTGCCGAGCCGTATCGAAATGTCTACTTGGTGCACCGGTTGCAGAACCGATCTTTTTTATTCGCATCGGATGGAGAGCGGCCGCACCGGCCGAATGGCAAGCTGGATCGGCATTGCGGAAAGGTGAAGAAAACGATGTCCATGCAACAAAGAATGGAAGAGGTCGAGCGGCGGATTCAAGCGGCCTGCAGCCGTTCCGGCCGCAGCAGGGAAGACGTGAACGTCATTGCGGTTACGAAGTACGTATCCCTGGAAACGACGGCCGAAGCGTACCGGAGCGGGCTGAACCATTTGGGGGAGAACCGCGTGCAGGACGCCGCCGACAAATGGCGCGCGCTCAGCGGCGGCGGTTCGGAAGAAGGCCCCGTCTGGCATTTTATAGGCTCTCTGCAAACGAATAAGGTTAAGGATGTCATCGGAAAGTTTACATACATTCATTCGCTGGACAGGCTGCCGCTGGCGGAAGAGATCCAGAAGCGCGCCGCCCGTCTGAATCTGACCGTTCCTTGCTTTATTCAGGTCAACGTATCCGGAGAGCAGTCCAAGCACGGATTGTCTCCGAACGAGCTGTCACCTTTTGTCGACGCTTTGAAGGCGTTTCCTTCGATCCGCCCGGTCGGATTGATGACGATGGCGCCGTTCGAATCCGATCCGGAACGGACGCGGAGCGTGTTTCGGGCTTTGAGAACGTTGAGGGACGGGCAGCTCGAGCGCCAGGGCGCGGGCGGTTCCATCCGCCATCTGTCCATGGGCATGTCGAACGATTTTGAAATCGCGATTGAAGAGGGCGCAACCTGGATCCGATTAGGCACGATACTAGTGGGGAAAGAGGAGGAATGAAACGATGAGCGTCATGAACCGGTTTATGAACTTTCTTGGCTTGCAGGAGGAAGAAGAAGTCGTCGAGCGGGAGCGCGTTGCGGCAACGGAGGAGCAAGAAACTGAAACCACCCCCTTCGAAATGCGTAAAAACAGTAGAAGCAGCGGGATTGGCCATAATAACAATGTAGTCAGCATTCATACGCAGAAGAACATTCGCGTCGTGCTGAACGAGCCGCGTTCCTATGACGAAGCGCAGGAGATCGCGGATCATCTCCGTTCGCGCCGCGCCGTCATCGTCAATTTGCAGCGGGTGCGCAGCGATCTTGCGCTTCGGATTGTCGATTTCCTCAGCGGCACGGTTTACGCTTTGAACGGAAGCATCTCCAAGCTCGGCCCCAACATTTTTCTGTGCACGCCCGAATCTTTCGAGATCCAAGGTTCCATATCGGAGATGCTGGCAGAGGAGAACGATTACAACAAAATGAGGTGACCTTCGGTTGGAACATACCATTATCGGTTTTGTAGGCTTTGCACTGCGCATTTACAGCTATTTGATTATCGGATACGTCTTGCTGTCCTGGTTTCCGAACGCCCGGGAAAGCTTTATCGGCCAGCTTCTGGGCCGAATCGTGGAGCCTTACTTGAGCATTTTCAGAAGATTTATTCCGCCGCTTGGCGGCGTGCTGGATTTGTCTCCGATCATTGCGATTTTTGCGCTGCAGTTCATCGCGCTCGGATTGCAAGCGGTCATCGGATTCATTTTCGGTCTCGGGTAAGGATGGCGGCATGACGAAGGAAGCGCTGTATCATCATTTCCATGCCGAAGAAAAGCCGTTTGTAGACAGAGTGTTGGAATGGGTAGAGCGGTCCGCGCAGCTTCATGAGCTGAGGCGGACCGATTTTTTGGATCCGCGCCAGCAGGAAATTGTAGAAAGTTTGGCCAACCGGAACGGTGATGTGGCCGTCAGAATGGACGGAGGATACGCCGAAGCCGAACGGAAGCGGGCGGTCGTCGCCCCCGACTACAGAGATTTGGAGCGGGAGGAGATCGGATTGTCCGTGCTCGAAGCGCGGCTGCCCGCCATTACGGGAGCGGAGCTGGATCACGGCGATTATTTGGGCGCGCTGCTGGGGCTGGGCATTAAGCGCGATCGGATCGGCGACATCCATGTGCATCCGTCCTTTGCCCATATTATCGTTTGCGAGGAAATTGCCGACTATTTGAATATCCACCTCCGTCAGGTGCATCGGGTTCACGTACTGACGGAGATGCTGCCGCTGGACCAATTGCAGCCGTCGATTCCGAAGCTGGAAGAGATGAGCCTGAGCGTCGCGTCCATGAGGCTGGACGGCATTGCAAGCGACGTATACCGGATCAGCCGGTCCAGGATCGTCGACCCGATCCGCGCAGGCCGGTGCCGGGTCAATTGGCGGACGGAGGAGGATCCGTCCCGGATGCTGCGCGACGGAGACGTCGTCTCGTTTAAAGGGCTTGGCCGCTTTAAAGTCGTTTCCGCGGACGGAGTGACAAAAAAGGGCAGAATTCGGGTCCGGATCGGCAAATTTATTTAAGAGATTGCAGGAAATAAACGGGGCGCTGTCGAATGTGTGTGATACAGCAAAGGCGGCGCTTTCGGATTTGCCGCCGCATGCGCCGGATAAATCAGCTCTAGGAGGTGCGCCAATGCCGTTAACGCCATTGGACATACATAACAAGGAATTTTCGCGCAGACTGCGCGGCTACGACGAAGACGAAGTGAACGAGTTTCTCGACCAGGTCATCAAGGATTACGAGTCGCTGATTCGGGAAAACAAGGAGCTCCACAACCAGATGCTGGCGCTGCAGGAGAAGCTGAACCACTTTGCCAATATCGAGGATACGCTCAGCAAAACGATTATCGTGGCGCAGGAAGCGGCCGACGAGGTTCGGAACAACGCGAAGAAGGAAGCACAGCTGATCATTAAGGAAGCCGAGAAAAACGCAGACCGCATCGTCAACGATTCGCTCAACAAGTCCCGCAAAATTGCGCTTGAGGTGGAGGAGCTCAAGAAGCAGGCGTCCATCTACAGGGCAAGATTCCGGACGCTGGTGGAAGCCCAGCTCGATTTGCTGTCGCAGGACGGCTGGGATACGCTGGAGTCGCCATCGAACTCGCGCGACGCCGAGCACGAGCTGCTGCGGGGATAAGCCCCGGGCATTAGGCTCCGTCGATTTCTGATGCCCGAATCCGCCGGCGGCGATTGACAACCGGCCATACAATGCGCTATAACTATAATCATTACGAACAAAGCTAACCTTCTGCGACGAGAACGAGTACGCTTTGCCTTCGATCCCCAGAGAGCCGGCGGTTGCTGCAAGCCCGGCGTTCGAAGCTCAGCGGAATATCCTCTCCGAGAAGCGGCGCCCAACCCTTGCGACAAGCCAGTAAGCGCCGACGGCCGTCCCCCGTTACAGGGAACGCGAATCGAATCGATTCGCGCTTGAGATGCCGCAATCCTGCCCGTCCCCGTGAGGGCGCAGGCGGAAGGGCTGCACGTTTCGCTGTCGGCGAAGGTGCAATTGTGCGGAACAAGGGTGGTAACGCGAGCTTCGCCTCGTCCCTTATCGGGACGGGGCTTTTTTATTTTATTCGCAAACGACGAAAGGAGCGATGCGTCCATGCAGCGCGTAGACGTGAAGGAGCGCGCCCGCAGCCGCGAGCTGAGGGTGCTGAATCAGTGGAAGGAACAGGATACGTTCAAACGATCGATCGACAACAGAGCCGGCAAGCCGAATTTCGTCTTCTACGAAGGACCGCCGACGGCAAACGGCGCGCCGCATATCGGCCATGTGCTGGGCCGGGTCATCAAAGATTTTATTTGCCGCTACAAGACGATGGCGGGTTACCGGGTTGTCCGCAAAGCGGGCTGGGATACGCACGGCCTGCCGGTCGAGCTCGGCGTCGAGAAACAGCTGGGCATTTCGGGCAAGCAGGAAATCGAAAATTACGGCGTCGAAGCGTTCGTCAAAAAGTGCAAGGACAGCGTCTTCGAATACGAGAAGCAATGGCGGGAGCTGACGGAAGCGATCGCCTATTGGACGGATATGGATCATCCGTACATTACGCTCGACAACCGCTATATTGAGAGCGTATGGCATATTTTGTCGACGATCCACAAGAAAGGGCTGCTGTACCGCGGCCACCGCGTCAGCCCGTATTGCCCTTGCTGCCAGACGACGCTGAGCTCGCACGAGGTGGCGCAAGGATACGAGGACGTGAAGGACCTTAGCGCCACGGCCAAGTTCAAGCTGACGGATTCGGGCGATTACGTCCTCGCATGGACGACGACGCCTTGGACGCTGCCGGCGAACGTGGCGCTGGCGGTCAACGCGGAGCTGGATTACGTCCGCGCGGCCAAGGACGGCGAGGTCTATATCGTAGCGGCCAATTTGGCGGAAAAGGTGCTGAAAGAAAACTACGAAGTGCTGTCGACGCTGAAAGGCTCCGAATTGGCGGGACGCTCCTACGAGCCGCCATTCCGTTACGCGACGGTCGAGAAGGGACATGTCGTCATTACCGGCGATTTCGTCAGCGACTCGAGCGGCACCGGCATAGTCCACATCGCTCCGGCGCACGGCGAGGACGACTACAAGGTCGCCCGCCAGAACGGCATCGGCATGCTGAGCGTCGTCAACAACGCCGGGCGCTATACGGACGAGGTGACCGATCTGGCCGGCCGGTTCGTGAAGGATTGCGACGTCGATATCGTCAAGATGCTGAGCGAGAAAGGGCTGCTGTTCGCGAAGGAGCGCTACGAGCACAGCTATCCGTTCTGCTGGCGCTGCAAATCGCCGCTGCTCTATTACGCGACGGAAAGCTGGTTTATCGAAACGACGGCGGTCAAGGATCAGCTCATTGCCAACAATAACGGCGTCGACTGGTATCCCGGCCATATTCGCGAAGGACGCTTCGGCAAGTTTTTGGAAGATCTGGTCGACTGGAACATCAGCCGGAACCGGTATTGGGGCACGCCGCTCAACGTATGGGTGTGCGAGGCGACGGGCAAGGAATACGCGCCGGAGAGCATTGCCGACCTGCGCGCCCGCGCCGTGACGGAAGTGCCGGAGGACATCGAGCTGCACAAGCCGTACGTGGACGACATTTTGCTGAAGTCGCCGTTCGCTGAAGACGCCGTCATGCGCCGCACGCCGGAAGTGATCGACGTCTGGTTCGACAGCGGCTCCATGCCGTTCGCGCAGCAGCATTACCCGTTCGGCGACAAGGCGCAATTCGAGGAGCAGTATCCGGCGGACATTATTTGCGAAGGCATCGATCAGACGCGCGGCTGGTTTTTCAGCCTGCTGGCCGTGTCGACGCTTTATAACGGCAAGGCGCCGTACAAGGCGGTCATTTCGACCGGCCATATTTTGGACGAAAACGGGCAGAAGATGTCCAAGTCGAAGGGCAACGTCATCGATCCTTGGGAAATCATCAACGAATACGGCACCGACGCGTTCCGCTGGGCGCTGCTGGCCGACAGCGCGCCTTGGAACAGCAAACGGTTTTCCAAAGGCATCGTGGGCGAAGCGAAATCGAAGGTGATCGACACGATCGTCAACGCGCATGCGTTCTACGCGCTGTACGCCTCCATCGACGGGTACGAGCCGGAGAAGCATCGCGGGGCGGGTTCGGACAACAAGCTGGACCGCTGGATCGTCTCGCGGCTGCACAGCCTGATCAAGACGGTGTCGAAAGGACTCGAGGCGAACGATTTCCTGAACCCGGCGAAGGCGATCGAAACGTTCGTCGACGAGCTGAGCAACTGGTACATCCGCCGTTCGCGCGACCGTTTCTGGGGCAGCGGCCTGACGGAGGACAAAATTGCGGCATATACGACGCTGCGCGAGGCGCTGTTGACGCTGTCCCGCCTTATCGCACCGTATGCCCCGCTGCTGGCGGACGACGTTTACCGCAACCTGGGAGGCGCCGACAGCGTCCATCTGGCCGATTATCCGCAAGCCGACGAAACGCTGATCGACGAGACGCTGGAGCGGGATATGGAAAGCGCCAAGGGCATCGTCGAGCTGGCCCGCACCGTCCGCAACGAGACGGGCATCAAGACGCGGCAGCCGCTGTCCGAGCTGATCGTATCGCTGGACCGGGAGTTTGCAATCGGCGAGTACGAGGACATCATCAAAGACGAAATTAACGTGAAGTCGATTGCGGTGCAAAATTCCGAGGACGGCTTCGTCGATTTTACGCTGAAGCTGAACCTCAAGATCGGCGGCAAAAAATACGGCAAAAACGTCGCCCCGATTCAAACCGCGCTGAAGGAGCTGTCCGCCGAGGAAGCGGCCAAGGTCGTCGCCGAAGGAACGTTTCCGTTCACGTCGCCGGAAGGCGAGACGTTCGGCATACCGCTCGAGGAGCTGCTGGTGGAGAAAAAAGCGAAGAGCGGCTTCGCTTCCGCGTCCGGCGGCGGCATCACCGTCGCGCTCAACACGGACATTACACCGGAGCTGGAGCGGGAAGGCTGGGTGCGCGAAGTGATCCGGGCGGTGCAGGACACGCGCAAAAAGCTCGATCTTCCGATCGAGAAACGGATCGATCTTGTGCTGGACGCCGATGCCGAGCTGCAGGCCACGCTCGAGGCGTTTGCCGGGCTGCTGCGCGAAAACGTGCTCGTCCGCAACGTTTCGTTCGGTTCGAGGCCGGAGATGGAGAGAGTCGCCGCCGGAGACAAAGAAATCGGCATTTTCATCGAAGGTTAAGGATATAGTAATAGAAGAAAGCCCGCTTATCCGCTTTGCCGGCGGAGCGGGCTTCTTTACGACTATGGACGCAAATGGAGTTAAATGCGATGAAAATAAGACCGGACGGCCGCAAAGACGGCGGCGACAAGCCCAAGGATCTCCCGGAGCTGCAGCAATCGCTCAGCGCGCTGGACAAAAGGCTGCAGCATATCGCAAGCGAGATGGAACGGACGCATATCGCCGAATATGTCGATTTGCTGAACCGCCCGCTTTCGCTTATGTGGCGCAATTTGCTTGCCGGTACGGCAAGAGGCGTCGGCATCGCCATCGGCTTTACGTTTTTTGCGGCGACGATTCTGTACTTTCTGCGATTGCTCGGCGCCCTCAATCTGCCGATCATCGGCGATTACATAGCGGACATCGTCCGCATCGTACAAATTCAGCTTGAAGGGAAAACGTACTGACCGGAAAAGGTAAGCGGGTCCCCGTTACGCTTCGTCTATCGCTTCGAAAAGGGGGTCGCCCTCGCCTCGCTCCATGTAGTTTTTATATTCGCGGTTGCGCACGACGGATACGTGTCGCCCCGTTATATCGGTGGCGATGAAGCTTTCGTATGCCTCGACGTAGCCGTCGTTTTCCTCCGCTTCGATGCCGATATGATCGTAATCGTCGGCGTCGCGGTTTTCGGACATGGCCGGCGAGTCGGAGTTGCCCCATTGCTCGACGACTTGCCAGCTGTCCTCGCCGTCGAAGCCGATGCTCATGTCTTCATGCTCATCCAGGCTTGTGCGGCCGAACGGAGGCCGCAAAACGTTTTCTTCCTGCGGCCGCCGGTCGGAGACGTCCCGTCTGCGAGCATGCTCGACGCAAAACAGCGATTCGGGAATCGCCTCGAGCCTTTCATATGGAATGTCGGCGCCGCAGACGGCGCATTGGCCGTAGGAGCCGTCCCGGATGGCGGCAAGCGCCGCGTCGATCCGGTTTAGACGAAGCTCTTCCTGCTCCAGCAGCGAAAGGTCTTTGCCCCGTTCGTATATTTCGGTCGCCAAATCGCCGGGGTGATTGTCGATGGGCGACAGCTCGCCGGTCGAATCGCGCAGCGAATTGGCGAGCCCGAAGCTGCCGTTGCCGCGAAGCCGGTCTTCCGCGGCTCTCCGCTGCTCCTCCAGCCGAGACCGCAAATGCGCGAGCTGCTTGTCGTTCAAGGATGTCATTGTCGCATGCTCCTTCCTTACCCGTTTATCGAGTGGCTTGCGATTGAAGCGCTATTCATGAATGCCCACAGCTGTAGCTTTAGCTTGCTCCGGCGGAGGCCGTTTCAATATGGACATGCTTGGCAAGGGACAGGCTGGACTGGTGCGGCGGCCGAGCGATATGCTACACTAATGAACGATGGATAATTTGGAAGAAGAGTTTTCGGTTAATTTGCATGCATACCGCTATAGGAGTGATTCGATGCGTTACTGGTATTATTATTTGATCGCCGCGTTGGTGATCGCCGTCGATTTTATCACCAAAAAAATCGTCGCCACCCGAATAAATCTGCATGACGAAATCAGCGTCATCGGCAATTTCTTTCTGATTACCTCGCATCGCAACACGGGCGCCGCCTTCGGCATATTGGAGGGTCAGCGCTGGTTTTTTGTCGTCGTCACCACCATCATTCTCGCCGGCCTGATCTGGTATATGCAATCCGTAAGAAAAACGGCGAAAGCGACGCTGCTCACCGGGCTTGGATTGGTGTTCGGCGGCGCGATCGGCAACTTTATCGACCGGGTGCGGTTCGGCGAAGTCGTCGACTTTTTCAAGTTTAACTTCGGCAGCTACACGTTCCCGATCTTTAACGTCGCCGATTCCGCGATTTGCATCGGAGTCGGCCTTATTTTGCTGGATACGCTGCTTTCCGCGAAGGAAGAGAAAAAACAGGCGGCAGCCGGAGAGGACAAGGAACAACGCGAGCATGGACAACCGGCATCTTGAAGAAGAGGAATACGAATGGACGATCGACTCCGGGCAGGCCGGGGAACGGCTCGACGTCTTTTTGACCCGGGCGCTGGACAGCGGCTCGGTATCGCGCACGCAGGTGCAGGAATGGATCAAGGGCGGATGGGCCAAAGTAAACGAAGCGGCGGCAAAGCCGAACAGCAAGCTGAATGCGGGCGACCGGGTGGCGCTTCAGGTGCCCGAATCGTCCGAAGCCGAAATTGCGCCGGAGCCGATTCCGCTCGACGTCGTTTACGAGGACCGGGACGTCATTGTCGTCAACAAGCCCCGCGGCATGGTCGTTCACCCCGCGCCGGGCCATTACAGCGGTACGCTGGTCAATGCGCTCATGCATCATTGCACCGACTTGTCGGGCATCAACGGCGTGCTCCGGCCGGGCATCGTGCACCGGATCGACAAGGACACGACGGGGCTGCTCATGGCGGCCAAAAACGATCTCGCCCATATGTCGCTGGCGGAGCAGCTGAAGGAGCATTCCGTCACGCGCAAGTATATTGCGCTTGTTCACGGAAACTTGCCGCACGACGCGGGAACGATCGACGCGCCGATCGGCCGGGACGCAAGCGACCGGAAGATGTTTGCGGTGACGGATCGCGGGAGCAAGCCGGCCGTCACGCATTTTGCGGTTCTGGAGCGGCTGGGCGGCGACTATACGCTGGTCGAGCTGCAGCTGGAGACGGGCAGGACGCATCAAATTCGCGTCCATATGAAATATATCGGCCATCCGCTTGCGGGAGACCCCGTATACGGCCGCAGCAAGACGGTGGCCTTGAACGGACAAGCGCTGCATGCGGCGGCGCTCGGCTTCACCCACCCGCGCACGGGAGACCGTCTGCAGTTCGAAGCGCCGCTGCCGGCGGATATGGAACGGGTGCTGGACGCGCTTCGCAAGCGGTAAGAGGCAGGATGCCGCCTCGTCCGGCATAGGCGGAATAATGCAAACTTTTACGCACTTCCTTCATTATGTTGCCGGGGGAAGTGCGTTATTCTATTGCTGAACGAAGCCAAAGGACAGGTGAAACAATGACATCCATTAACCAAAATTATTTGGAATTGCAAGGCAGCTATTTATTTTCCGAAATTGCGAAGCGCCGCACGGCATTTATGTCGGAACATCCGAATGCCGAAATTATAAGCCTTGGCATCGGAGACGTGACGCGCGGCCTGCCGGAAGCGGTCCTTAAGGCGATGCACGGCGCCGTGGACGAGCTGGCGGCTCCCGGCACGTTCCGCGGCTACGGCCCGGAGCAAGGCTACGATTTTCTCATTCAGGCGATCATCGAGAACGACTATAAAGCGCGCGGCATCGACATCGCTTCGAACGAAGTGTTCGTCAGCGACGGCTCGAAATGCGACGTAGGCAACATCCAGGAAATTTTCAGCGAAGACAGCGTGGTGGCGGTGCAGGATCCCGTCTATCCGGTATACGTCGACACGAACGTCATGGCGGGCCGCTCCGGCCGCTTCAACCCGGAGACGAAACGGTACGACAATATCGTTTACCTCGAGTGCACGGCGGAAAACCAATTCAAGCCGGCGCTGCCCGGCCGCAAGGTCGATCTGATTTATTTGTGTTACCCGAACAACCCGACCGGCATGACGCTGACGAAGGAAGAGCTGAAGGCGTGGGTCGACTACGCCAAAGCGAACAATTGCCTCATTTTGTTCGACTCGGCTTACGAAGCGTTCATTCAGGAGAAGGACGTGCCGCACAGCATTTACGAGATCGAAGGGGCCAAAGAGGTGGCGATCGAATTCCGCAGCTTCTCCAAGACGGCCGGCTTTACGGGCGTGCGCTGCGCCTACACGGTCGTGCCGCGCGAGCTGAAGGGGTATGACGCCGCCGGCAGCGCAGTATTGATCAACGATCTGTGGAACCGCCGCCATACGACGAAGTTCAACGGCGTATCGTATGTGACGCAGCGCGGGGCTGCCGCGATCTATTCGCCGGAAGGCCGGGAACAGATCGCTTCCCTGGTGCAATACTACATGTCCAACGCCGCCGTCATCCGCGACGGTCTAGCCTCTCTCGGCCTGGAAGTGTTCGGCGGCGTCAACGCGCCGTACATTTGGCTGAAGACGCCGCAAGGCATGGATTCATGGACGTTTTTCGACAAACTGCTGTCCGAGGCGAATATTGTCGGAACGCCGGGCGTCGGCTTCGGCCAAAGCGGGCAAGGCTACTTCCGTCTGACCGCCTTCGGCAGCCGGGAAAATACGGAAAAAGCGGTGGAGCGGATACGCAAGCTGAGTCTGTAAACCGGAATCCGGGGCGGCTGGGGCCGATGCTTAAGGCAGCTTGATCGTTGTTGCACCCTGTTATGATTCGTTGTTTGCCTGTTTCGCGCGCCTGTCAAGGCACTTGACATCTCTTGTCGAACATGGGATAATTCCTTTGATACAGAGCAGTACCTTTAACTCAGTCCCGTGAGGCTGGCAAGGTAGCGTGAATAACAGGTCATGAACGAATAAGGGAGAAGCGCCGGCGCAGACGGTCAGTCTGCGAGCGAACGCCGCTTCCCGTCTTTCACGACCGTCACAAACTCCTTGCAGTCTTAGACTGCAAGGAGTTTTTTTGATCTGCAGGCCGCGCCTCCAAGCTCCAGGCTAGGGTGCCGGCGGCTACGCTTGAAGCCATGCACGACAATCCGGATGAAGGAGGAGAAGTGGAATGCCGGGAGAACAGCAGCTGGTCATCATGGACGAGACCGCGATCCGCCGGGCGCTCACGCGCATCGCGCACGAGATCGTGGAGAAGAACAAAGGCATCGACGACTGCGTCGTTGTCGGCATCCGGACCAGAGGCATTTATTTGGCGAACCGGATCGCGCAGCGGATCGAGGATATCGAAGGCAAGCCGGTGCCCGTCCGGGAGCTGGACATTACCCGCTACCGGGACGACCGGCTGGCGACGGATGCCGACGCCGAAGCGGCAGCCGCCATCGGGGAAGGCGTCGAGGCGCCTTTTTCGGTGAAGGACAAACGGGTCATCCTGTTCGACGACGTCCTGTATACGGGACGCACGATCCGCGCGGCGATGGACGCGATTATGGATTGCGGCCGGCCGCAAAGCATTCAGCTGGCCGTCCTGGTCGACAGAGGCCATCGCGAGCTGCCGATCAGGCCCGACTTTGTCGGCAAGAACGTCCCCACCTCCAGACAAGAACAGATTCAAGTCGCTTTATCGGAAATCGACCTAATCGACCAAGTTACGATCATACATCAGAGGGGGCAGGGCGGATGACGTTTACGCAATTGAAGCAGCGCAGCTTGCTGGGCTTGAAGGACCTGGACAAGGAAGAAATCGAATCGATACTGGACCGCGCGTCCCATTGGGAAAGTCATCCGCGCAAAGTGCACGACGCGCTGCAAGGCAAATTTGCGGCCAACATGTTTTTCGAGAACAGCACCCGCACCCGCTTCTCGTTCGAAGTGGCGGAAAAACGGCTGGGGGCGGAGGTGATCAACTTCTCCGCGGCGGCCTCGAGCGTCCAGAAGGGCGAATCGATCTACGATACGGTGCGTACGCTGGAGTCGATGGGCATCGACGTCGGGGTCATCCGGCTGAAGCCGATCGGCGTGCTGGCCGAGCTGGCCGAACGGATCCGGGTGCCGCTCATCAATGCCGGCGACGGCAACAACGAGCATCCGACGCAAGCTTTGCTCGACCTGTATACGATGCGCAAGCATTTCGGCTCGCTGCAAGGGCTGAACGTCGCCATCGTCGGCGACGTGCTCCACAGCCGGGTGGCGCGGTCCAACCTGTGGGCGCTGCGCAAATTCGGCGCCAACGTATCGTTCTGCGCGCCGCCGAACATGAGGGCGGAGGAGCTTGACGCTCCGTACGTGCCGATGGAGGAAGCGCTGCTGGCCGACGTCGTCATGATGCTGCGGGTGCAGCTGGAACGGCACGAGAGCGGCATGCTCAGCTCGGCCGAAGCTTACCGGGAGCATTACGGCCTGACGGCGGAAAGAGCGGCCGGCATCGGCAGACACGCGATTATTATGCATCCGGCTCCGGTGAACCGGGGAGTCGAAATCGACGACGAGGTCGTCGAGCATCCGCAGTCGCGCATATTCCCGCAGATGGAAAACGGCGTGCCGATCCGGATGGCTGTAATCGAACGGGCGCTGAGCTGACAAAGGCAAGTACGCACGTACCGGGCTGCCAGGCAGCCGATACCGCTTCGGTGGAATAAATTCGGAGGTAGAACGCACATGTCATTATGGATTATGAACGGCAACGTATGGAACGAAGAGACCGGCAAGCTGCAACCGAAACATATTTACGTCGAGAACGGCGCAATTGCGGCTGTCGTCGACGGATCGGAGACGGTCGATGCCGGAGGCGCCGAAGTGCTCGATGCCGCGGGCAAGCTGGTTTCCGCCGGATTTATCGATATGCACGTGCATTTGCGCGATCCGGGCTTTGAACATAAAGAGGATATCATCAGCGGTTCCCGTTCGGCGGCGAAGGGCGGATTTACGACGATCGCCTGCATGCCGAATACGCGTCCGGTGACGGACACGCCGGAAACGGTCCGCTACATTATAGATAAGGCGAAGGACGGCGCCCTGGTTAAAGTGCTGCCGTATGCCGCCATTACGAAGAACGAGCTGGGCCGGGAGCTGACCGATTTTGCCGCACTGAAGGAAGCGGGGGCGATCGGCTTTACGGACGACGGCGTCGGCGTGCAAAACGCGCAAATGATGAAGGACGCGATGAAGCTCGCGCAATCGCTCGACATGCCGGTCATCGCGCACTGCGAGGACGACTCGCTCGTCAAGGGGGCGTGGGCGACCGAAGGCGCCTTTTCCCGCAAGCACGGCATTAAAGGCATTCCGAACGAATCGGAAGCGATTCATGTCGGCAGGGACGCGCTGCTGGCCGAAGCGACAGGCGTCCATTACCATGTCTGTCACGTCAGCACGGAGCAATCGGTGCGGCTGATCCGGCTGGCGAAGAGCATCGGCGCCCGCATTACGGCGGAAGTATGCCCGCATCATCTGGTCCTGTCCGACGAGGACATTCCGGGACTGGACGACGCCAATTGGAAGATGAACCCGCCGCTGCGCACGCCGCGCGACGTGCAAGCGGTCATCGAAGGGCTGGAGGACGGCACGATCGACATGATCGTGACGGACCACGCTCCGCACAGCCCGGAGGAAAAGGCGAAAGGCGTCGATCTGGCGCCGTTCGGCATCGTCGGCTTCGAGACGGCGTTCCCGCTATTGTATACGAAATTCGTCGCGACGGGACGCTGGACGCTCGGCTTTCTGCTGCGGCGGATGACGGCCGATCCGGCCCGGGTGTTCCGCTTGCCTTCGGGACGTCTGGAACCCGGGGCGCCTGCGGATATAACGATCGTCGATCTCGATCAGGAACGTCAAGTCGATCCGTCCCAGTTTCTGTCGAAGAGCCGCAATACCCCGTTCGGCGGCTGGCCGCTTAAGGGCTGGCCGATCGCGACAATCGTGGACGGCAAAATCGTCTGGACGGAATAAGATATAACATCGGAGGAGTGATACGGATGCAAGCGAGACTATTGTTGGAAGACGGAACGCTGTTCACGGGACTGTCGTTTGGCGCGGAAGGCCAAATGACGGGCGAAGTGGTATTTAATACAGGCATTACCGGTTATCAGGAGGTGCTGTCCGATCCGTCCTACTGCGGTCAGATCGTGACCATGACCTTTCCGCTGATCGGCAACTACGGCATTACGCGCGACGACTTCGAGGCGATTCGCCCTTATATCCACGGCTTTGTCGTGCGCCGTCACGAAGAAATTCCGAGCAACTGGCGGGCGCAATATTCGCTGGGCCAATTGCTGAAGGAATACGGCATTCCGGGCATCAGCGACATCGATACGCGCATGCTGACCCGCAAGCTGCGTCATTACGGCACAATGAAAGGCTTGATTACGACCGGCTCCGAAAGCCTGGAAGAGCTGAAGGAACGGTTGAACGGCTCCGCGCTCATGAGAGACCAGGTCGCCCGTACGTCCACCAAGCACGTCTTTGCCAGCCCCGGCGACCGCGAGCGGATCGTGCTGGTCGACTTCGGCGCGAAAAGCGGCATCCTGCGCGAGCTGACGAAGCGCGGCTGCGATGTCGTCGTCGTGCCGCATGATACGACGGCCGACGAAATCCGCCGCCTGGCGCCGGACGGCATTCAGCTGTCCAACGGCCCCGGGGATCCGAAGGACGTGCCTCATGCGGTGAAGATGATCTCCGAGCTGCTCGGCGAATATCCGATCTTCGGCATCTGTCTCGGCCATCAGCTGTTCGCACTCGCTTGCGGCGCCGATACGACGAAGCTGAAATTCGGCCATCGCGGCGGCAACCATCCGGTGAAGGAGCTGGCGACGAACCGCTGCTACATTACGTCGCAAAACCACGGCTACACGGTTCTCGAAGAGTCCGTCGCCGGCACCGAGCTGACGGTGACCCATATCAACAACAACGACAAGACGATCGAAGGACTTAAGCATAACACTCATCCGGCATTTTCCGTGCAATACCATCCGGAAGCGGCTCCGGGACCGTTCGATTCCAGCTATCTGTTCGACGAATTCCTGGACATGATCCGCAAGCACAAAGCAAACTACCCGCAAAAACCACGTCAGGCTGTGTTGTCGGAGACGCTGAAAGGAGAGCTTCAGTATGCCCAAAAATAACTCGCTCAAAAAAATTCTCGTGATCGGCTCCGGTCCGATCGTCATCGGACAAGCGGCGGAATTCGATTACGCCGGCACGCAGGCTTGCCAGGCGCTGAAGGAAGAAGGCTACGAGGTCGTGCTGATTAACAGCAACCCGGCCACGATTATGACGGATACGAATATGGCGGACAAGGTATATATCGAGCCGATCACGCTCGACTTCGTCTCGCAAATCATTCGCCAGGAGCGTCCCGACGGCTTGCTGCCGACGCTGGGCGGCCAGACCGGCCTGAACATGGCCGTCGAGCTGGCGCGCGCCGGCGTGCTCGAGCAGGAAAACGTGAAGCTGCTCGGCACGCAGCTGACGGCGATCGAGAAAGCCGAGGACCGCGATCTGTTCCGCGAGCTGATGCGCGAGCTGGAGCAGCCGGTGCCGGAAAGCGACATCGTGACGACGGTCGAGGAAGCCGTCGACTTCGCCAACCGGATCGGCTATCCGATCATCGTTCGTCCGGCTTATACGCTGGGCGGCACGGGCGGCGGCATCTGCGCGAACGAAGAGGAGCTGCGCGAAACGGTCGCGTCGGGCATCCGCTACAGCCCGATCAATCAATGTCTGATCGAGAAATCGATCGCCGGCATGAAAGAAGTTGAATATGAAGTGATGCGCGACGCGAACGACAACTGCATCGTCGTCTGCAACATGGAAAACTTCGACCCGGTCGGCGTCCATACCGGCGACAGCATCGTCGTGGCGCCTTCCCAAACGCTGTCCGACCGCGAGTACCAAATGCTCCGTTCGGCATCGCTTAAGATCATTCGCGCGCTGAATATCGAAGGCGGCTGCAACGTGCAGTTCGCGCTCGATCCGCACAGCTATCAATATTACGTTATCGAAGTGAATCCGCGCGTCAGCCGCTCTTCGGCGCTGGCGTCGAAGGCGACGGGATATCCGATCGCCAAGATGGCGGCGAAAATCGCGGTCGGCTACACGCTGGACGAGATTGTCAACCCGGTGACGGGACAGACGTACGCCTGCTTCGAGCCGACGCTCGACTATATCGTGTCGAAAATTCCGCGCTGGCCGTTCGATAAGTTTATCGACGCCAACCGCAAGCTGGGCACGCAAATGAAGGCGACGGGCGAAGTCATGGCGATCGGCCGCACATTTGAAGAATCGATTCATAAGGCGGTCCGTTCCCTGGAAATCGGCGTTCACCGCCTGCATCTGAAGGAAGCGTCCGCGCTCTCCGACGATGTTCTGCGCAGCCGTCTGGCGAAACCGGACGACGAGCGTCTGTTCCTCGTGGCGGAAGCGTTCCGCCGCGGTTACGCGCTGCAAGACGTGCAGGACATTACGAAGATCGACTGGTGGTTCCTGGACAAGATCCAATCCATCGTCGCCTTCGAGGATCGTCTGCGCAAGGAGTCGGCGCTGTCGGCGCAAACGCTGTACGAAGCGAAGCGCAAAGGATTCTCCGACCGCTCCATCGCGGAAATTCGCAAGGAAGGTTTCCCGAACGGCAGCCATACGACGGAAGCGGAAGTGCGCCAGTTCCGTCTGGCGAACAACATCAAGCCGGTTTACAAAATGGTCGACACTTGCGCAGCCGAGTTCGAAGCGACTACGCCGTACTACTACTCCACCTACGAGGTGGAAAATGAAGTGACGGAAACGACGAAGCAAAAAGTGCTCGTGCTCGGCTCCGGCCCGATCCGCATCGGCCAGGGCATCGAGTTCGACTACTCCACCGTGCATGCGGTATGGGCGATTCAAAAGGCCGGCTACGAAGCGGTCATCATCAACAACAACCCGGAGACGGTGTCGACCGACTTCAGCACGTCGGACCGCCTCTACTTCGAGCCGCTGTTCTTCGAGGACGTCATGAACGTTATCGAGCAGGAGAAGCCGATCGGCGTCATCGTCCAGTTCGGCGGCCAGACGGCGATCAACCTGGCGGCGCCGCTGGCGAAAGCCGGCGTCCAAATCTTGGGTTCCAGCCTGGAAAGCATCGACGCTGCGGAAGACCGCAAAAAATTCGAAGCGCTCCTTCGCAAGCTGGGCATTGCGCAGCCTGAAGGCAGCACGGTAACGTCGGTGGACGAGGCCGTCGTGACGGCCCAGAAGCTCGGTTATCCGGTGCTCGTTCGTCCGTCGTACGTGCTTGGCGGCCGGGCGATGGAGATCGTCTACTCCGATCAGGAGCTGCTGAGCTACATGGAGCAAGCGGTGAAGATCAATCCGGAGCATCCGGTGCTGATCGACCGCTACATGCTGGGCAAGGAAGCGGAAGTCGACGCGATCTGCGACGGCGAAACGGTGCTCATCCCGGGCATTATGGAGCATGTCGAGCGCGCGGGCGTCCACTCCGGCGACTCCATTGCAGTATATCCGCCGCAATCGCTGTCGGACGACATTAAGCAGCAAATTGTCGATATAACGATCAAGATCGCCAAGGAACTGAACGTCATCGGGCTCGTCAACATCCAGTTCGTCATCCATCAGGAGAAAGTGTATGTCATCGAGGTCAACCCGCGTTCCTCGCGTACGGTGCCTTTCCTGAGCAAGGTGACGAACCTGCCGATGGCCAACCTGGCGACCAAAGCGATCTTGGGCGACAAGCTTGCCGCCCAAGGCTATACGGACGGCCTATGGCCGGAAGACAGCTACGTATCGGTGAAAGTGCCGGTCTTCTCCTTCGCCAAGCTGCGCCGCGTCGACCCGACGCTGACGCCGGAAATGAAATCGACGGGCGAGGTTATGGGCCGCGATACGCAATACGCCAAGGCGCTCTACAAAGGGCTGCTCGGCGCCGGCATGAAAATTCCGAACTCGGGCGCGATCGTCGCGACCGTTGCGGACAAGGACAAGGAAGAAGCGGTGGAGCTGCTGCGCGGCTTCTACAACATCGGCTACAAAATTTACGCCACCGGCGGCACGGCCAAAGCGCTGGAGGAAGCCGGCCTGCGCGTCACGCATGTGAACAAGCTGAGCGAAGGCTCGCCGAACATTCTCGACCTGGTGCGCGAGGGCAAGGCGCAATTCGTCTTCAATACGCTGACGAAAGGCAAAACGCCGGAGCGCGACGGTTTCCGGATTCGCCGCGAGGCGGTCGAAAACGGCGTCGTCTGCATGACTTCGCTGGATACGGTTCGCGCGCTGCTGCGGATGATGGAGACGATCAATTTCTCCTCCGCCGCCATGCCGGTATTGCAGCAAAAATAAAGATTAAAAAGCAGGTGATGCGGCTTCGGAAACTTCAGAAAGTTTCCGGAGCCGTTTAAGCGACGGGACCTGTTCAGCCGGAGCTCCCGCTGGGACAGGCAGCCCCGTCCGCATATCCGAATACAGGGGGCAGGTACCGATGAAGCTGACGCAAGAGCAAGCCGCAGCAAAAATAATGGTAGCGTTGGATTATCCCGACGCTGCGTCCGCGGAGCGGCTGCTGGAGGACCTGAAGGGCATACCGTGTTATATGAAGGTAGGCATGCAGCTCTTTTACGCCGCCGGACCGGCATTCGTGGAAAGCTTGAAGGCAAAGGGCTACTACGTCTTTCTCGACTTGAAGATGCACGACATTCCGAACACGGTCAAAGGCGGGGCGGGGAGCGTCACGCGGCTCGGCGTCGATATGTTCAACGTGCATGCCGCAGGCGGCCGGGCGATGATGGAAGCGGCCATGGAAGGCGCGGAGGCGGCGGCTAGCGGAGGCCGCATGCCGACGGTCATTGCCGTCACGCAGTTGACGAGCACCAGCCGGACGGTCATGAACGACGAGATCGGCATTGCCGGCAGCGTGGAAGAAGCGGTGCTGCGCTACGCCGGACTCGCCAAGAGCGCAGGACTTGGCGGCGTCGTCGCGTCCCCGTCCGAGGCGGCCGCCGTCAAGGAAGCTTGCGGCGCTTCGTTCCAAACGGTGACGCCCGGCATCCGCCCGTCCTGGGCGGCCGCCAACGACCAGTCCCGCATCATGACGCCGGCGGAAGCGCTGAAGCAAGGCACCGACTATATGGTGATCGGCCGGCCGATCACGTCGGCGGCGGAACCGCGCGCCGCGCTCGAATCGATTATAAAGGAGCTGACCGAAGCATGAGCAACGTATCTTTGACCGAACTGCCGCGGAAGATTGCCCGCAATTTGCTGGAAATTGAAGCGGTGGCGCTTCGCCCGAACGACCCGTTTACATGGACGTCCGGTCTGAAATCGCCGATTTATTGCGACAACCGGCTGACGATGGCGTATCCGGCCATTCGCGAGAGCATTGCGGACGGCTTCGTCCAATTGATCCGGGAACGGTATCCGGACGCGGACGTAATTGCGGGCACGTCGACGGCGGGCATTCCGCATGCCGCCTGGGTTTCGCAAAAGCTGAATCTGCCGATGTCCTATATTCGCGACAAAGCGAAAGGCCACGGCAAGCAAAACCAGATCGAAGGGCGCATCGTTCCCGGGCAAAAGGTCGTCGTCATCGAAGATCTGATCTCGACCGGAGGAAGCTCGCTGAAAGCGGCGCTGGCGGTGCGCGAGGCCGGAGCCGAGGTGCTGGCGGTGCTGGCGATCTTCACGTATCAGTTCAAGCAAGCGGCCGAAGCGTTCGAAGCGGAAGGCATCACGCTGGAGACGTTGTCGAACTATTCCGCGCTGATCGAGGAAGCGGTGCGGCAAGGGAAAGTTGCGGCATCGGACGTCGCCGCTCTCCAGGCGTGGCGCGAAGACCCGCAATCGTTCGGCAAATAAGGCACTTGTATGTCCGCATGCTTGCAAGCAGGCGCCGTCCGCATTTCGATGCGGCGGCTTTTTTTATGATTATTTTAGGGGGAGGATGGCGCAAGCCGGTTGAAACGATCGTTGATGACGACCGTTCGACACAAACTTTTTAAAAATTATGGCTGGCGTCTACTCGAAACCTCTCGCCGGCCCGATATAGATCTTAATGGAACGAAACGGTTCTTATCGACGAAGGGTGAGGGTGCTCATGAGATTGTCTGTCCGCGCGAAGCTGATTTTGCTGGGAGCGCTGCCGGTGTTTTTTTATTGTCTTTCCAACCTTTACATGATTGGGGAACAACGAAAGACATTTGATCAAATGAATACGGAATTTGTCGAAGTGGCGAACCGGGTCGATACGCTCGTGCTGAATGCCGACCGGGACATGTATCAAGCCTATGCCGCCTTTTTGAAGCTGGGCTCCGGACCGGACAAGGCCGAAGCGGATCTTCTGCTGCAAGAGATGGCCGAGAATAAGGAACAGGCGCTGGAACGGGCGGCGGAAGCCCGGGACATCTTGGAGCAGCACGGGTTGCTTCAGCTTTCCGGAGGCGCTTCCGGTCAGTCGATCCAGCAAATTATGGACGACTTCCAGGCCCATTTTACCCAATGGTATGAAGCGGCGGAGAAGGCTGCAAGCAGCGGCGGGGCGAACGCCCTCGATCCGGACCTGGACCGGCGGTTTCATTCGGGCCGGGCAGGCATCGATGAGGTTGGCGAGAGCCTGGATGCGCATAACGAAACGAGAATCGTCGAAATCGAATCCGAGCTGGACTCTCTCCAATTGACAACGTTTATTGCCGTCCTCGTCATTACCGTTGTCATGGCGGTGATGATTACGTTGACGATTCGACGGTTTATGAACGTCATCCGCAAAGTCGTCGCCAAGACGCAGCGCGTAAGCGAAGGCGATTTGACGCCGGCGAAGGAGGACAAATACGGCAAGGACGAGCTGGGCTTAATTTCGCGTTCCGTCGACCAGATGATCGAAGCGATGCAAGGATTGATTTCCGGCATCGCCGCCAATGCGGCCAAGGTCGGCCAATCTTCCGATCTGCTGGCCGGTTCGGCCAAGGAATCGGCGGAAGCGACGGAACATATCGCCCGCAATATCCAGGAGGTGGCGGGCAGCTCCGAGGCGCAAGCGCGCGGGGCGGAAGAAACGTCGCGAGCCGTCGAGGAAATGGCGGCCGGCATCGGAAAGATCGCCGAGAATACGTCGGCCATGGCGATCCATTCCTCGGAAACGGCCGTCGAAGCGTCCCAAGGGCAAACCGCGCTGAACGACCTGGTCAACCAGATGTTGGCGATTCAAAGCGCCTTCGACAAGCTTGCCGGGCTGATCGCGTCGCTGGAAACCCGGTCGCAGCAAATCGGCGCCATTGCGGACAATATCACTTCGTTTTCCAATCAGACGAACATCCTGTCTCTGAACGCTTCCATCGAAGCGGCCAGGGCCGGAGAGCAAGGCAAAGGCTTCGCGGTCGTCGCCGGTGAGATCCGCAAGCTGGCCGCGAGTTCCCTGGAATCCGCGGACGTTATTCACGAGCTTATTTCGTCGACCCGCACCGATATCGCAGACGCCTCTTCCTATATGGGACAGACGCTGAACGAATTCGAAAGCGGCCGGGACAAAGTCGCCGGGCTGAAGCGCAGCTTTGAAGCGATTATGACGTCAATCTCCGATATGGCCGGACAGCTTCACGAAAACTCGGCGATTACGGAGCAAATGTCCGCCGGCTCGGAGGAAGTGAGCGCTTCGATGCAGCAAACCGCGTCTTCGGCGGCGCTGAACATGGACAAAGCGGAAAACGTGGCCGCGGCCGCGGAGGAGCAGCTGGCGCTGATGCAAAACATTTCGGAGGCGGCGGAGCAGCTGAACGGCATTGTAGCCGAGCTCAACCGGGAAGTTTCGCGTTTCAAACTGTAATCTTTAAGGCCTCCCGCCGGTCAGCGGCGGCGGTTTAATCGGCTGTCCGCGGCTTGCGTTGCAAGCCCGGACGGCTTTTTTTGGGCATAACGGACCGTTCCAAAAAAAAGTTTAGAAGATGTTGTCACTTCGCGTAACATTTTCATCCCATGCTCCGTCTATCATGGTAAGATTAGAATTATGAGCTCATATAGAGACTGCGAAGGGGGAGAGGAGACGTTTATGGCGATTACGCACGAGACGGAACCGGACTTGAACCAGGATTCGACGGACGCCGCAAGCGGCCCGGACGGAAGCGAAAGTCCGAGCGGGAAGAACGGCGGCGAGCCGGGCAGCCTGCTGGCTGTTCATAACGTCGAACGAATCTTCCAAACGGGAGGAACTGCGATTCACGTCTTGAAAGGTATCAACATGGAGGTCAAACCGAGCCAGCTTGTCATGCTCAAGGGAAGATCCGGCTCCGGGAAGACGACCTTGCTGAACA
Source organism: uncultured Paenibacillus sp. (assembly GCA_937895345.1). GTDB lineage: Bacteria > Bacillota > Bacilli > Paenibacillales > Paenibacillaceae > Pristimantibacillus. Next base: position 85,285 of record CALAWP010000060.1, read on the forward strand.
GCCTGGGCGGCCTGGATGTGCCCAGCAAAGGCGAGATTTGGTTTAACGGCATGCCGTTCAGCAAGATGAGCGACGACGAGAGAACGCTGGTAAGACGAAAGGATATGGGCTTTATTTTCCAGGCTTTCGCCCTGATGCCGCTGCTGTCCGCTTGGGAGAACGTCGAGCTGTCGCTGCGCATGGCCGGAACCCCCCGTTCCGAGTGGAAGGAGAGGGTCGAGGAATGCTTGGAGCTGGTCGGTCTCGAGAAGCGGATGCATCACCGTCCTTTCGAGCTGTCCGGCGGCGAGCAGCAGCGGGTGGCCATCGCCAAGGCGATTGCGCACAAGCCGATCTTGCTGCTGGCCGACGAACCTACGGCGGAGCTGGATACGGCGATGTCCGCGCAAATTATGTCGGTCTTTCAAAACATTATTCGCACTGAACGCGTTTCGATTTGCATGACTACACACGATCCTACGATTTTGGAGGTTGCCGACCATGTCTATGAAATGGTGGACGGGAAGTTTATATAAACGTTCAATGATTGCCGTTGCAAGTTTGTCCTTGGTATTTGCGAGCGGCTGCGCGCTGCTCCCTTCCGAGAAGGAAGAGGAAGTGCTGCCGGAAATCGTCCAGCCGCAAATTTCGAAGAAGCCCGAATACGAAGTGACGACGAAGACGCTGGAGACGACCGTATCGGTTACGGGCAAGATTATTTCGCTTCAGGAAGAAACGCTTTATTTTACGATGGATAAGCACGTGAAGGACATTTACGTCAAAGTCGGCGACAAGGTTAAAGCCGGCGACATCGTAGCGGAGCTCGACGTGGAAGATTTGGAGAAGGCGCTTCGCATGGAGCGGCTCTCGTTCCAGCGCGACGAGAACGATATGAAGGAAACGCTGCGGATGCGCGACGAAATGGATCCGATGGATTTCGAAACGAAGCGCATCGCCTTTGAAGAGAAACGGCAAAAGCTGGTCGATATGGAGGCGGAAATCGCCAAGGCGGTGCTCGTCGCTCCGTTCGACGGCACGATCGTATCGGTCAGCGTCCGGAAGGGCGACGCGGTCAAGGCATACGATCCGATCGCGATCGTGGCCGACACGGCGCAAATGACGCCGGCGGCCAAGCTGACGAAGACGGAAATGGAAAAGGTCGCTCCGGGCATGGAAGTGAACCTCAACATCAGCAGCCTCGGCAAGTTCAAAGGCAAAGTGAAGTCGCTGCCCGTCAAGTCCACGGAATCGAACAACGGCGGCGGCGGAATGCCTCCGGAAAACAAACCGGAGAGACCGGAAGATTTCATGATCGTCGAAATTGCGGATTTGCCGAAGGACATTAACCGGGGAACGCCGGTATCGATCAGCGTCGTGACGAAGCGCACCGAAAACGCGGTCGTCATTCCGCCGTCCACGCTTCGTTCAATCGGTTCACGTACATACGTTCAAGTCGTAGACGAAAACGGCAAGCGCGAGGTGGACGTAGAGGTCGGCCAGCAAACCTCTACCGACGTCGAAATTTTGTCGGGACTTCAGCCGGGCCAGAAAGTCGTAGGTAAATAACGTATGGGTATTCCGCTGTTCCGTTTTTTGTTCCGCAAGATGTGGAATACAAGATGGCTGACGCTCAGCACGTTGGCCGGGCTGACGCTGGCCGTCGCTTTTGCCACAAGCATTCCGATGTACGCCGACGGCGCGCTGAAGCGGGTCGTCGCCCAGCAGCTGCAGGAAAAAAGCACGGGCATGCCGGCGGGTTCCCTTCTCATGAGGTACCAGTCCACGCCGGGGCAGGCGACGCAGCTGGATGCCTTGAAGCAAGTCGACGGGTACATCCGCGACGAAGTGCCGAAAGCAATCGGCTTTGACTTTGACACGTATGCAAGAAGCTATTCGATCCGCAGCGGAGACGTCGTTCCCGAGGATCCGACTAAAGTGGACGCCGGCCGCAACCGTCAGCTGACGCTCATGTCCTTGACGGATCTTCAATCTCATGCCGAGCTGGCGCAGGGCCAGTGGTATTCGGATAAAGCGGGCGACGGAGACATTCTTGAAGCGGTTATGATGGAGGAGGCGCTGTTCCGTAACGACGTCCATATCGGAGACGTATTCGAATACCCGGTTTACGGCGGCCTTAATTTGACGCTTCGGGTCAAGATTGTCGGCGCGTACAATCCTCTGGACCAGTCGGACGCTTACTGGTATCAGGGCTTGGAGAGCATGCTGGGAACGCTTCTGATCAGCGAAGACGCCTTCCAGACCGTGCTGATGGAGAAGCTGAAGATCCCTCTCCACAATGCAAGCTGGTATTATGCGTTCGATTTGTCCGAAATTCAAACGAGCCAGCTGAATCCGCTCGGACGTACGCTGGAGCGGCTGAACATCGAGCTGTATCAGCGATTGAAGGATACGAGGGTGGAGCTGTCGTTCGCGACGACGCTCACGGAATTCAAGAAGCAAAGCCTGCAGCTGCAAACGCTGCTCTTCACGCTGGCCGCTCCGATGCTCGCCATGGTCTTTTTCTTCATTGCGATGAATGCCCGGCAGGCGCTGGATAAGCAGCGAAGCGACATTGCGGTGCTTCGGAGCCGCGGCGCCGGCACCAAACAAATTATTTGGATTTATTTGCTCGAAGGGTTGTTCCTTGGAGGGGCAGCGCTCGCCTTAGGACCGATGATCGGCTGGTTTATGGCCAAGAGCATCGGCTCCGCCAACGGCTTTCTGTCGTTCGTCAACCGCAAGTCGATTCCGGTCGGCTTCTCGACGGAGGGCATGATTGCCGGCGGAGCGGCCGTTTTGCTGGCGATTCTGGCTACGATCATTCCGGCTATCATGTATGCCCGTTCTTCGATCGTCAGCTATAAGCAGGATTTGGCCCGCTCCGACCGAAAGCCGGTCTGGCAGCGGTGGTTTCTCGATGTGCTGCTGCTCGCGGCCGCCGGCTACGGCTGGTATATGTTTAACGAAAGGCAGATGCTGACGTTCAAGACGGGCATGACGACGGATCAGCTCAATGTGCAGCCGTTCTTGTTCTTTGTACCGGCGCTTGCCATCTTTGCGCTCGGTCTGTTCTTCTTGCGGCTGTTCCCGTGGCTGCTCAAGCTGTTCAACTGGCTGGGCGGCAAGCTGCTTCCGGTGCCGCTCTACTTGACGCTGACCCAGCTGTCGCGTTCGTCCAAAGGGTATTACCCGCTTATGATTTTGCTGGTGCTTACGCTTGGCCTCGGCGTCTACAACGCCTCGGCGGCGCGTACGATCGATCTGAATTCGACCGAGCGGACGTTATATAAATTCGGTTCGGACGTCATTATTCAGACCGTATGGGACGGAACGCCCGAGGTGAAATTGCCGAGCGGAGGCGGTCAAGGCGGCGGAGGCCAAGGCGGAGGCGGTCAAGGCGGAGGCGGTCAAGGCGGAGGCGGAGGCGGCGGTGGCGGCGGCAACAATCCGGTGCCTACCCGTCTGCTGTACAACGAACCGCCGTTCGAAATATTCCGGTCGCTCGACGGCGTCGAAGCTGCCGCGAGGGTGCTGCAAACGAAAGGAAACGTCATCGTTTCCGGCAAATCGATCGGCCAAGGCAGCATCGTCGGCATCGACAACGTCGATTTCAGGGATGTGGCCTGGTTCCGAGAGGACCTGTATCCGCTCGATCCGACCTACTATTTGCATTATTTGGGCCTGGCGGAACATGCCGCCCTTATTCCGTCCAACGTCGCCGAGAAGTATCAGCTGAAAGTGAACGATATTATCTCGGTCAGCTTTACGGACGGCATGGTGGAGTTTTCCATCGTCGGCATTTTGCCTTACTGGCCGGCCCAATATCCGGATAAAGCGCCGTTTATCGTCGCCAATCTGGATTATATTTACGACCAATTGCCGCTTATTCCGTACGAGGTATGGCTGAAGATGGAGCCGGACGCTCTTGTGGGCCCGATTATGGAGAAGCTGCAGAAGGAAGGCATCGAGCTGTACTCGGTGCAGGACGTGCGAACGGAATTGAGCGTGCAGTCGAAACATCCGACGCGCGGCGGCGTTTTCGGCATTTTGAGCCTGGGCTTCCTCGTCTCGGTTATTATTACGCTCGCCGGTTATATTTTGTTCTGGTTTTTCAATTTATCCGGCCGCGTCGTCCAGTTCGGCGTCCTGCGCGCCATGGGGCTGTCGCGGAAGCAGCTGACCGGCATGCTGCTGCTCGAGCAGCTGTTTACCGCCGGACTTGCGATCGGCTTGGGCATTCTGATCGGCAAGGCCGTCAGCATGATTTTCCTGCCGTTCCTGCAGACGGCGGACAATGTGGCGGAAACGGTGCCTCCGTTCAGAGTCGTGTTCGAAGCGAGCGACACAAACGGACTGTTTATCGTCGTCGGCTTCATGATGCTGATCGGCGCGTTGCTGCTGTTCCTGCACATTCGCAGGCTGAGAGTCCATCAAGCGGTCAAAATGGGAGAGGAGCGTTAACGGCGAATGATCCATTGCGAAGGACTAGTCAAAATTTACAAAACCGACGATCTGGAAGTCGTGGCGCTCCAGGGTCTCAATTTGAAGGTCGAAGAAGGCGAGCTGATGGCCATCATCGGCAACAGCGGCAGCGGCAAATCGACGCTTCTGAATACGTTGGGCGGTCTTGACCGCCCTTCCGCGGGGCAAGTGAAGGTCGGACCCTGGGATCTGCTTAAAATTACGGATGAGGAGCTCGTGCAATACAAGAGAGAAACGGTCGGATTTATATGGCAGAACAATGCGAGAAACTTGCTTCCTTATTTGACGGCGCTTGAAAATGTCGAGATGCCGATGATGCTGTCCGGCAAGCTCGACCGCGAATATGCCAAGCAGCTGCTGGAATGGGTCGGCTTGAAGGAACGAATGCACAACAAGCTGCATCAACTGTCCGGGGGCGAGCAGCAGCGCGTCGCGATCGCGATCTCGCTGTCCAATCGGCCGAAGCTGCTGCTGGCGGACGAACCGACCGGCTCGGTGGACACGGCAACTTCCGATATGATAATGGGCATTTTTCGCCGCCTGAACCGCGAACTGGGCGTTACGATCGTCATTGTTACGCACGATATGACGCTGGCCAGCAAGGTGGATCGCGTCGTCGCCATTCGCGACGGCTTGACCAGCACCGAATTCATTAAACGCAACCCCAATATGACGGATGGGGGTGAGATCAATCTTCCCGCAGCCAAAGGCGGCTTGCAAGCGGTGCATGAGGCATACGTCGTCGTTGACCGCGCCGGGCGCTTGCAAGTGCCGAAGGAATATTTGGCCGCTCTTGGCATTCAGGACAAAGCTTCGATGGAATTTGACGGCGAGCGAATTATTATTTCTGCGCCAAAATCATTAGGGGGTTCATAACATGGGGAATAACGGATTAAGGAGAGGCAAGTTTTCCAAGTGGCTTTCGTTCGGGCTGTCGTTGACATTGATGACCGGCCTTCTCGCGGCGTGCAGCGGCGATTCGGGCTCGAGCGGCTCCGAAACGCGGGTCATCCGCATCGGCGTGCTTTACGGCGGTTCGGACAATGAGCCGTATTTCCGTCAGCAATATACGGATACGTATGAAATTATGCATCCGAACATTACGTTTGAAATTGTCGGCGCCGTCAATTACGACGACCAGCGCTTTGAGCCGGTCAATTCCGAGAAGCCTGCGGAACAACCGGACCCGTACGAAAAAATGAAAGAAATGCTGACGGGCAGCAACCCTGTCGACGTCGTCGTCATCGATTACAGCATGCTGCGGCGGTTTACCCAGGACAACTTGCTGCAGCCGCTCGATCCGCTTATTCAAAAGGATAAGTTCGATCTGAGCGATTACGTTCCTACCGTTATCGAAGGGATTAAAGCGGTAGGCGACAACCAAATCTACGCGCTGACGCCGACATTCTCGTCCTCTGCGCTATATTACAACAAAAGGATTTTTATGGACAAAGGCGTCGAGCCTCCAACGGACATGATGGAATGGAGCGACGTGCTGAACAAGGCGCGCGAGGTGTCCGAGGGCGAAGGACTGGACCGTACTTTCGGCTTTGCGTTTAATCGCTGGAGCACGGACGGATTCAGCGGCGTTCAGCAATATATCAGCTCGCTCGGTCTCCGCATGTACGACGACAACGCCGAGAAAATGATGGTCAACAGCGACGGCTGGAAAGAAGCTTGGGAAACGGTCTCCGGGCTGTACAAAGAGGATATCATTCCCGATCAGGACTATATGAACCTCTACTACGAAAAGTTGAGCGAGGAAGGCGGCAACGATCCGTTCTACGGCGATTTGTTCGCCCAAGGCAAAGTGGCGATGATGATCGACGGCTCCTATTATGTCAACGAACTGAAACGTTACAGCGACAATGCCGCCAAAATAAAAGATTACGAGCCGCTCGATTGGGATGTCGTTACGCTTCCGATGCATCCGAGCAATCCGGGCGTAGGCGGCAACATCGGCTTGAGCCAGTTGATGGGCATCAATGCGAAGGCGCCGAATGCCGAAGACGCATGGGAATTCATTAAGTTTATGAACGGCCGCGACTGGGCGAAGATGAAATCCCGCAGCCAATACGAGCTCGTTGCCCGCAAGGAGTTTCTGCAGCCGATTGGCGGCTTGAGCTATAACATCGACGCGTTTACGAAGCTGCGGCCGCTGCCGCCCGCAACCGTCGACGAAAACACGCTTTACCAAAAGAACCCGCATATTTGGGAAGCTCAGCACTTCGGCTACATGTTGTTCCAGGATGTCATGGCGGGCAACAAAGATGTGGCGGAAGCGCTGGCGGAATGGGAAACGAAAGGGAATGCCGCCTTGGCCGGCAAGGGCATGGAAGGAGACGGCGGCGTGATCGTCGAGCCGATGCCGTTTACGGAGGAAGAACTTTTGAAGGAAGCTGCGGGAGAAGCGTCTGAAGCGCCTGCAGTCGAGGAATCGACCGAAGAGACCGCGGAATAAAATAAGCATCGCCGAAGTTATAAGCCGCCTGCAGACGGTTGACCGCCTGCAGGCGGCTGATTTGCGTCAACCGAGCTGAAACGATTGATATGCCGTCCAGACTCCGGATTCGGTCCGGTACAGCAAGTGAAACCGGTCGATGCGGCTGCTAAGCTCGAAGCTTTTCATTCTGAGATTGCCGTACAAATCGTGCAGCTCGCCTTCGGACATCTTTTGCCCGATCGTCAGATGAGGCGTATAGACATAGGTTTCGGACGTCATCGTCAACGGTCCGCTGCAAACGGCCTCGTGCAGACGCACCATCGGCTGCGGATCCTCCAGAGCGAAATAGAGGACGGGATTGACGGGGAAGAAGGTGGAGACGCGGTTGAAGCGCGCTTCAAACGGCTGAATCGATGCGGCTGCCCGTTCCAGCTGCTTCACCGCGGCGGCCAGCTTGGGCTCGTCCCATTCCTCCGGCTCCCGCACCGTCATATGGGGGGCAATTAGGCAATAATGCGGATCATGGCGGATTCTCCAGCTGTTTGCTGCATCTTGTACAGACTTATCCGGGAAGACGGCAATACCGTACAGCATTTGGTTCATCTCCTTTATTAGGATGCCTGCGAGTAGTATATCCTTATTCCGCCTTTTCTAAGATTCATGATGCTTGTATTTGCATCATTTGGGGTATTCTAAGGGCTACATCAAGGTGAACAAATGGAGGTTGCCGTCCATGAAATGGGTGTATTGGCTTCGATTGTACGATACAAAGTTTCAAGCGGGCTGTCTGGTGCGAAGAATGGAAAACGACTGGTGGATTTACGGATACGACTGTCCGCGCGAGATCGAAGTGTACCGGTCCAGGAAAGGACGCTACGGCGTCAGATTCCTCCCATAAAAAAATACTTGACTGCGGATTGGTTTATATAGTATATTAATTGATGTCGCCATTAAATTGCTTTGCTGAAATGGACAACATCGCGGGGTGGAGCAGCTCGGTAGCTCGTCGGGCTCATAACCCGAAGGCCGCAGGTTCAAATCCTGCCCCCGCAACCAACCATCGATCAATATGCTCTTATAGTATTATTCGAGGGCCCTTAGCTCAGTTGGTTAGAGCGGTCGGCTCATAACCGATTGGTCGGGGGTTCGAGTCCCTCAGGGCCCACCATGATCAAAGCAAATTCCACATGCCGGGGTGGCGGAACTGGCAGACGCACAGGACTTAAAATCCTGCGGTAGGTGACTACCGTACGGGTTCGATTCCCGTCCTCGGCACCACAATCGAAAAGCCCGTAGTTATGCGGTTTGCCAGCGGTAAGCCGACGGTAAGCCATTCGGAAGCAAACGGTACATAGACGGTAAATTACGAACCGTAAAATACGAATCCTGACGCGCCTGGTACATAATCGGTCGCGTAAAAGACGCCTTTAGCCGCACAATATTCGGTTTCAACCGAAAATAACGCGGAAGAGGTGTTTTTATTTATGCGGAAAAATTCAGGAGTCCGGCGGAAGAATACGATTGCGGACAGCGGTTACGACGCTGTCAATCTGCCGGTGGAGGCGGAGGATTTCGAGGTTGCAGAGCGGACGTTTCTGCGGAATTGTAAAATACGCAATTTGTCCGGTACCACAATCGTCTATTACCGCGACGTCATCGGTCGACTGCGGAAAGAGATGAAGAATCTCGGAGTTGAAAGGCCGGTAGACGTTTCACACGAACATATACACGAAATTATGTTGGCGACCCGGGAGGCTGGGGCGAAGGATGCAACGGTTGACAAGTATATTCGTGGGTGGCGTGTGTTCTTCAACTATATGGCTACGGAAGGATACGTTAACGACAACCGTTTGACAAGTCATTAAAGTTAAATCGGAGAAACGACTGATTGAGACGTTCAGTAAACCGCAGTTTAAAAGCGTTGCTAGCCGCGCCGGATCGATCGAAGTTTACTGGATATCGCGATTACTTTTTGATGCTCCTGTTATACGAGACTGGCGTCCGGATATCGGAAGCAGAGGGGATCACAGTACCAAACATCAACTGGCGCGAGCGGAAGATTAAAGTGTACGGTAAGGGACGCAAAGAGCGATACGTGCCTTTTCAGAAAACGCTTGAGTTGCACTTGCGTCAATATCTCGAAATTCGCGGACTGCTCGACCACGATTTCTTATTCGTCATCATCGATAACACGCCGATGAAGGTTCGGACGATGCAAGAGAACATACAAGCTTACGGTGTTGCGGCCGGTATAAAAGGCGTTAGGGTTTCGCCGCACACGTTCCGACACACGATGGCAAAGGCTTATATTATGAACGGAGGCGATCCGCTTTCCTTGCAGATCATCCTCGGGCACGCCACGCTCGACATGGTACGAAACTACGTTAATCTATTCTCAAGCGATATCTCTCAGAAGCACGAGCGACATAGTCCGTTGGAGACGCTAGAAGACGAATAATATCAAAGCCCCGTACGGAGCCATTACGGTTCTGTAAGGGGCTTTTTTTATTGCGCTGCTTGATCAGTAGCGTCTTTTTGATGGATATACTCTGGTGTGTTATATGTCGAGTCCTCATCACTGTTTTTCGAGTCATACACCGCAAGCCCTGTCGCAATTAACGCTGAGATAATTCCCGTACAAACTATTCCGACGCCACGGACTGCGATAATGATGAAGTTATATGCATCCCCTCCGACAATGACTCCCGTACCATCTGAAGTGTCGTAATTAAACATCATGATTACTCCGTAAATGGCGAGTCCTACCGCTACTATGTAAAACAATGCAATAATCTGCTTCAATATGGTCACCTCCAATATTCAACTCAGTTCAATTTTACCAGCTCGTTCGGCGCTCGGCGATAAAAATTTTCGTAGCCCTATGTTTTTACGTCCGTTTTAACTCGTCTATTTTTCCGTCAGAACGACGCTGCCCAATCCGGAGGATAAATGTAGCCGACGAAATAATTTACTGGAAATTTTACGGCAAGTGTGCGAAACGGTAGGCTATGACGGTAAACTAGCGTCAGGCTAAGGCGCGTCTTTTATGCGAAGTACGCGCAAGGTTCGTAAAAACCAATTGACCAACGTCAAGCCACCGACTAAGCAACCGGAAAAGTGTTCTACGGGGTGAGCCGAATATTACGAGCTGGTCCGTAAAGGGAACGTCTTACGACGTCTGGCATAGACGTTTTTATGCCTCCGCCGTAAAACATAAAATCCTGCTGTAGGTGACTACCGTACGGGTTCGATTCCCGTGCTCGGCACCAATTTGTAAATGCTCGTAAATCAACGGTTTTCCAATATGATCCAGACATAAGCGGCCGAAAACAACGTACATTACAAACCCGTGAAACGCACAATTCTATTTACAATACTTAATGAAAACGGCACCTCGCAGTTGCGCCTTATTCGTGGTAAAACGAAATATTGCAGCATAGAGGTGCTTTTTGATGTCCGCAATAAAATGTACTGTCAGTATTGGAACAACATTCTTAATTAAAAAAAGAAGTGTGAAGCGAAACTTGCGTTGCGGCAGTACAGTTTCAATATAGTTGTCTTTTCCCTTCAGGGGCTTCATCATACTCGGTATGATGGAAGGAGCGGAAGGGCGGGGTAAAGACGATGGATATCTTTAAATTACAGGATAAACCCGATTTTTTCGATCGGGCGGTGCAATTGTTTTGGGAGCAATGGGGAAGCGACGCAAACTTTATGTTTTATTACGATTGTATGCTTCATTCCATAAAGACGGAGAGCGAGTTGCCGCGATTTTATATTGGCATTCGCAATGAAAGGATCATCGGCACTTATGCGATGCTGCGAAATGACCTGATCAGCCGTCAGGACGTATATCCGTGGCTTGCTTGTTTATATGTGTTGCCCGAGTACAGGGGACAAAGGAACGGCGCAAAGCTGTTGAGGCACGCGCTGCAGGAAACGCGGAAAATGGGCTTCGACAACCTTTACCTCAATACCGACTTGAATGGTTATTACGAACAATACGGATGGAGCCGCTTCGCGGACGGTTATCTGACAAACGGCGCAAAGACCGCCATTTATTCGGCCCCGGCCGCTATGGCGGAACCGGGAGCCAACATTGCGATCCAGTCCATCGGGGAATGTCCGGAACGGCGGGAAACGTTCATCGACTATGTTACCGAAGAGTGGGCACCCGTCAAAAACACAGTCATTTCGCAAATGGAAAAAAGTTTGATGGCGGAGAACGGATTGCCGCTGACCTTCCTGATGATCAAAAACGACCGGATAATCGGTTTTTATCAGCTGATTGAGCAGGAATTAGTAGACCGGAAAGATTTGTCGCCATGGATTGCGCCGCTGTTTATCGATAAACGCGAGCGGGGGCATGCTTTGGGCGGCGTATTGCTTGAACACGCCAGGATGACTGCAGGACGGCTGGGGTATCCCAAGGTGTATTTGACTACGGACCATATCCGGTATTACGAGAAATACGGCTTTCGGGAAATCGGACTCAGCAATTTTGAATGGGGACGTCCCAGCAAAATATATGAGCACGATACGTTGACTTGCGATGGTTAAAGTTGCTCCTTTCTAGACGGAGGCGTTTCCCGCTATAATGTTAAATAGATGATCTTTAGCATAGTGGAGGAAACCGACGGAATGAAGCTGGAGTTAGGTAACGACTGGTTGGACAAGCTGGCAGCGGAGCTGCGGGAGCCTTATTTGCTGCAGTGGCTGGAGGAATTGGATCAACGATATGCGGAGACGGCCGTTTATCCGCCGAAGGAGCATCTGCTCCGCGCGCTGGAGACGACGCCTTACGCGGCGGTTAAGGCCGTTATATTGGGACAGGATCCTTACCATGGAGCGGGGCAGTCGCACGGGCTTTGCTTCTCGGTGCAGAGAGGCGTCAAGCTGCCGCCCTCGCTCAAAAATATATATAAAGAGCTGGAATCGGATACGGGCTGCAAGCCGCCGTCCCACGGCTGCCTGGAGCATTGGGCGGAGCAGGGCGTACTGCTGCTGAACACGGTGCTGACCGTCGAGGACGGCCGCCCGGGCTCGCATCAGAAGAAGGGGTGGGAACGGTTTACCGACCGGATTATCGGATTGCTGAACGAGCGGGAGCAGCCCGTCGTGTTCGTGTTATGGGGCAGGCATGCGCAGGCCAAGCTGTCGCTGATCGATACGGAGCGGCATCCGGTCGTCGCTTCGGCGCATCCGAGCCCGTTATCGGCGCGAACCGGATTTTTCGGGAGCAAACCTTTTTCGACGATTAATCGTCATTTGGAGGCAATGGGGAACGCGCCGATCGAATGGGCGATTCCGGACTAATCTGCCAAAGACAAGGCTGCTTCGGCCGTCTATGCTCCAGGGCATAAACGTCAAAGCAGCCTTGCCGCGTTGTGAAACGATATCGTTTGCGAAAATGAAACCGGTGTAAGCGATCTTATGGCCGGTTTCCTTACTGAGCCGGGCTGGAAACGCTGTCGCTAGGGTTGGACGAGCCGTTCCCCGGATGGGAAGGAGTGCCGCCGCCCGATACGCTTCTCGCGAGAACCGGCTTAAGGGAAGCGTCCACGTAAGCGATTGCTTTCACGTTCGTAATGACTTGCGGATACATCCGGTCCGGATCGGGCAGGACCGGATCGACATGAATAATCGCCTGGTCACCCTCGAATACGATGGAGGAGATGCGCAGGCCGTAACCCGGATGCGGCGCATCGGCCGATATGATAACTTTGTTGACGTCCTTGGTAACCGCTTCCGTCTCCAGCTTCAATTCCCAATCGTATGACGGCTGCTCGGGCATCGGCTCGATCGGCTGCGTATTTTCGACGAATTGAATGCCGCCGTACAGCCAGCCGGCCGCGGTGCCGCGCGTGATTGCCTTGTCGGGGAAAAACTTGGCGGAGCCGTTCAGCTTAATGACATTCATATTGAGCAAGTTTTGAATATTGCCCATATAGTCCGGATTAACTTGGTCTTTGTCTTCTAACTCGTTCCAAAGATCGATAATCGCGTAATCGCCCGTCCGTTTAATCGCCTGGAACAGATGATAAGCGAACTGCTCTCTCGTCATCGTATCGTTCGCCTTGACGTCCTGCGGAATGTTCAACTCGTTATGGGAACCGATCACAAACGCTTCCGAATACCAGGCGTCGTCGCGAAGATTCGGGAACGAGTCGCTGGCGAGCGGTTCTTTAACGAAGTTCGTCATATCGATATTCAGTCCGAACCCTTTCACCAGCAAATAGACTCCTTCGGCGTACGTCAGCTTGCCGTCCGGCTTGAAATTGTCGTCGGAGTAACCTCCGATAATGCCTCTCTTTTTCAGCTCCTGAATACTGTTGGCATCGGGATTGCCGGCGATGTCCTTGAATGCGAATGCGGATTGGCCGAGCGTAAAGACAAGCGCTATCGCAATCAATGCCATCCATAGCGGTTTCTTCTTCATCAGTTCACCTCTTTAAGTATTTTTGCAGCTGCACCTACTATGACGGTACGGACAGCCATTAGGTTGCGCCGGCGGAAAAATTAGGCCCGGTTTCCCATGCGTCTTTGCGAGAACGGAGGAAAAAGGCGGCGCTTGTCGTTCGAGCGGATATCGATTAGAATGATGAAATCGAGCCGTAACGTCCGCTTGGCCCGGAAGCGCTCCGTATCGTGTAAGCGTTTGCCGGAGGGAGAAGGAGGAACAGACTTGAAACGGGTCTTCAGCCTGAACAATATCCGATTAAAAAACAAGATGCTGATCGTATACGTGCTGTGCGTCTTTCTGCCGATCGTTCTGACGAACGTCATCTTTTATCAAGTCACCTCCAGCAATGTAAAGCAGCAAAAAACGCAAGATATTTCGCGGGCTCTGGAACAGGTCAAAAACGAGTTTCGCACCGAAATCGAAGACGCGGTCAGCGTCTCGTTAGTATTTGTAACCGACAATACGCTGAATGAAATTATCGAAACGGCCTACGAACGGCCGGAAGCTTATATCGAAGCGTACGACTCCTATTTTCGTCGAATCTTGAACAACTATACGCCGGTGTACAATTCGGTGCAAAACATTAAAATTTATCTGGACAATCCGACCATCCTGCATTCCGGCGGCATCGGATACTTGTCCGACGAAGTGAAGGCCGCGGAATGGTACATGCGGATTCAAGCGGACTCCACGAACGAGCCGATGCTCGTCCGAAGCGCCAGGGAGGACCAGTTCGAGAAAGCGGACAGGCGGATGGACCGCGAAGCGTTCAGCATCGTGCGCAAAATGAATTATTACAGCTCCATGAACAACTGGGAAAAAATATTGAAGATCGAATTGAAGGCGTCGACGATTCAGCAAATTTTTTCGAATTTGAATCTGAACGGCCACTTCTATTTGCTTAACGAAAACGGCATTATCGAATATACGACGGACAGCGGCATCGACTGGAGGCGGGAATCGGTGGATTATGCTTCGGTCGGACGTCCGTCCGGCACGATGGTATTCGAAACGGAATATACGAACGCCGGTTATTTGGACGGCTGGCGCATCGTCGGTACGATTTCGGAGGACGAGGTGTTTTTGGAGGTCAAGCAGTCGAGGGAGTTCGTCATCTGGCTGGCGGCGATCAACCTGCTCGCGGCGACAATCATTATCGTTTGGATTTCGAGATCGATTACGACTCGTCTCGGATACATCTTGAGACATATGAAACGGGTCAAAAACCAGCACTTCGTAACGATCGACCAACAGGAGATGAGGGATGAAATCGGTCAATTGACCGAGGAATTCAACCGGATGACCTTGCAAATCAAAAGCTTGATCAACGATGTATACATGGCGGACATTATGCAGAAAAACTTGGAGCTGGAGCGGAGAAAAGCGCAGTTGAATGCGCTGCAAAGCCAGATCAACCCGCATTTTCTGTTTAATGCGCTGGAGACGATCCGGATGAGAAGCGTCATTAAGAAGGAAACCGAAACGGCCAAAATCATTCACAATATGGCGAAGCTGTTCCGCTCGTCGCTCACCTGGAACCGCGACAAGGTGACGGTAAAGGAAGAACTCGATTTTATTTTATGTTTTCTCGAAATTCAGCAATACCGGTTCGGCGACCGGATGCGGTACGGCATCCAAGCCGATCCGGCGGCGCTGGCGTGCACCATTCCGAAGTTCGTCTTTCTGCCGTTCGTCGAGAACGCCTGCATTCATGGCATCGAACCTTTGAAATCGGGAGGGTATATCGATATTGCCATCACGAAAGACGATCAATCGTTAACATTTACGATATCGGACAACGGGGTGGGCATGCAGCCGGAGCAAAGCGACCGCTTTTATCGCTTTCTGGAAAATGAAGAGGAGCTGGGCGAGCATATCGGAGTGCAAAACGTCATTTATCGGCTGCGAATGATTTACGGCGACCGGTTCAAATTTGTGCTGGACAGCAAGCCCGGAGAAGGCACCCGGGTTACGCTCGCCATCCCGTTCATGGAACTATGATTTTTGGTATAAATGCTTAAATTCGAAGGGTACTCATACGGTGCGGACGGATTTATAGTAGAAATGGACTGCCAAGAACAAGAAAGGGATGGATGGCAATGACGAACACCCGCCAAGGCGCATTTTATACGGATCGGTACCGCAACGTATTTGCGGAACACGGTTATTCCGCATCGGAGACGTCTGCCCGGCTACAAGCCGCCTGGGAAGCGATCTTCGAAGATGAGGAGACGAGGTTTTATTTTCCTGCAGGCGACGATATGGGCTATATGCTGGATACGGGAAATCACGACGTGCGCACGGAAGGCATGTCGTACGGCATGATGATGGCCGTACAGCTCGGGCGGAAGGATATATTCGACCGGCTGTGGAAATGGAGCGTTACGCATATGTACATGACGGAAGGCGTGCATGCGGGATATTTTGCATGGTCATGCAACCCCGACGGCACCAAACGCGCTTACGGCCCCGCGCCGGACGGCGAAGAGTTTTATGCGATGGCGCTCCTGTTCGCTTCCCATCGCTGGGGCGATGGCGAGCCGCCGCTCGATTACGGCCGGCAGGCCCGCGATTTGCTGCGGACATGCATTCACAACGGAGAAGGCGGCGTCGGATTTCCGATGTGGAATCCGGACAATAAGCTGATTAAATTTATACCGGATTGCGAGTTTACCGATCCGTCGTATCATTTGCCTCACTTTTACGAGCTGTTCGCCCTTTGGGCTTATCCGGAGGATCGTCCGTTCTGGAAGGAAGCGGCGGAGGCGAGCAGGGCGTATTTGCAGCTTGCCTGCCACCCGCTGACCGGCCTTGCGCCGGAATATGCCTATTATGACGGAACGCCCAACAATGAGAAGGGCTACGGCCGCTTTTACAGCGATTCCTACAGAGTGGCCGCCAATCTCGGGTTGGACTGCGAGTGGTTCGGAGCGGACGAACGGGCATGCGGGGCGGCGGCGCGGATTCAGGCTTTTTTTGCCGGGAAGGATCCGAACGACTATCGGCGCTATACCGTCGACGGAGAGCCGTTCGAGGAGAAGTCGCTTCATCCCGTCGGGCTGCTGGCGGCCAACGCGGCGGCCTCGTTGGCTGCATCGGGCGAGAACGCCCGGGCGTGCGTCGAATTGCTGTGGAATACTCCACCGCGCACCGGCGACCGGCGTTATTACGACAATTGCCTTTATCTGTTTGCCCTGCTCGCCTTGAGCGGCAATTATCGGATCTGGAAGCCTGCGGCCGAGCCAGACCGGACGGCCTAAACCGACTTTATCGAACGTCCGCTTAAGAAGGGAAGGGGTTGTGAGCCATGCTTCGCTTGCTGCTTGTCGATGACGAGGTATACGTACGGGAAGGACTGAAATCGCTGATTGACTGGGAAGCTTGCGGATATGGGGCCATGGACGAAGCGGACAACGGAGAAGATGCGCTGGCCTTGATCGAGCGGGACAAACATGATGTCGTCATTACCGATATCCGGATGCCGGTGCTGGACGGCATTCAATTAATCCAGCAGGTTCACGACGGAGGCGGGCATCGGCCGGTGTTCATTATTTTGAGCGGACACGACGATTTCAAATATGCTCAGCAGGCCGTCCGGTACGGTGTTCACGATTATATGCTGAAGCCGATCGATCAGGACGAGCTTTCCGGCATTTTGAAGCGGCTGGCCGATAAGCTGGAGCAGGACAAACGGAACAGGAGCATCAGCGAGCAGCTGCTGTCGAGTTCTATGATGGAGTCGATCATTATGGGGACGGCTCCTCCGGCGTTTATTGCCGACTGGGAGGCGAAGCTAGGGATCACTCCCCGTTCTAAGCTGCATTATTGTTTTGTCGAGCTGAACGACAGACATCAATGGAGAGACGACCTGGCGCCCGTCGGCTTATCCGAACTGAAAGAAATGGTACAGAACGTCATGCAGCGGGAACGGAACGACGGCCGCTGCACGTATGTGCATGAGCACCGAAGCCGGCTCGGCTTGCTGGTATCCGAAGGCGATTTGAGACCGTACGGCGGCAAGCTGGACGCGTTCCTGCAAAAGCTGCAGCGGGAGCTGGCGTCCTTGCTCGGCGACAAGCCGTTTATGTATGCGGGCGAGCCGGTCCAAAGCCTGGAGCGGCTGGGCGAATCCTATAAGACAGCCAACGCTTCCTTGGCGTACAAATACGTAGAGGAAGACAGCCGGATCGTGCTTTATGAGCGGGTAAAGCTTATTAAACTGCAATACTTGGAAATGGATGACACGTATTATACGGAATTGATGAACCATCTGGAGGAACAGAACGAGCCGGAGCTGCGCAGGCTGGTCGACCGGCTGTTTCGTTGCTTTCGGGAGAAGCGGTATGCGCCCGAAGCGGTCAAGACGAACATTCAGCGCTGCGTGCTCGGCGTCATTAAGACGATCAGAGGGATGGACGGAGACGAAAAATCGCTGCTGTCGCTCGAGCCGATCGTCGGCTGGTACGATTTGAATTTGTCGATGAAGGAATTGAAGCGGCTGTTTCTCCAATTCGTCATCGAAAGCTGCGCGACGATATCGGAGCTGCGGAAGGAATATATTAAAGGCGATATCTACAAAATCAAGCAGTACATCGAATCCCATTTCAATCAAAACATCAGCTTAAAGAGCATAGCGGCCGAGTTTTTTATGAATCCCGTCTATTTGGGGCAGCTGTTCAAAAAAACGTACGGCGTTTATTTCAACGAATTTTTGCTGCAGCTCCGCGTAAACGAGGCGAAGAAGCTGCTGCGGCTGACGGACTTGCGCATTTATGAAATTGCGGAAAAGGTCGGATTCAGCAGTGCGGATTATTTTGTAACCCAATTCGAAAAGGCCGAGCGGATGAAACCGACCACTTACCGGAAGCAGCTGCTCGATCCAAACGGAAAATAGAGCCGAAGGGCTCTATTTTCGTTATTTTCGCCGAATCACCCGGCTGTATCGACGCCTTCTATGTCATCCAATCGAAACCAGTCCCCGTTGACCGAAAAACGGCCGCTGCCGTAATCGATTCGGTCTACCATACCAATCACGCGCAGCTGTTCCCAGGGATCGTGCAGACGGACTTCGATCATGATCCTGTCGTTTAACGACTCCGCCAGCTGCCGGCCGATCAGCTCCGGCTCCCGGTTATGATTGCCCTTCAGCCTATTAGGCATGACGCCGCACCTCCTCCGCATCTACAACGCGATTGATGTCAAAGATGCGCGGCGCCCGAGCGGTAAAGCAATAGGCCTTCAACCGGCCTTCCTTTACCGTCAGCACCTTCACATCCCGAATGCTGACCCGATTGTTGCGATCGATGTATATGAGTTGAACGACCTTGCCGATGTACCGTTTCATGCTGATCACCCCATAGAACGTTTGTTCTTATTTTATACCAAACATCCGTTCGATATTCAAGGCATAAAAAATTCCGGCCGCTGCCGGATTTGATCCCAGTTACAAAAAAAGAGCACTGAAATTGCCAGTGCACTATCCTATCCATCTTCGAGAACATATAAGGTTTATATAGCATTACTGCGAATTTTTTCTGTAAAATTGATGGTCCCTTAATATTGGAATTAGATTTAGCAGCGCCACAATCAAAAATACACTTTCAAGTGAATTTATGACTTCAATCCAAAAGGTATACCTGTCTCTGTTAGCCTGAAAAATTGCAGTACTAATACTCGGCATTAAAAGCTGAATGGCTATGCTATATAGTATACCTAGAGCAAATAAAACGACAGATACTTTTAGTTTGACGCTCAAATCTTTATCCAGTTTATTTAATTTTGATAAAGTGAAAATAAGTATTACGATTATCACAAGATTAAATATAATTGTAATCATCTAGTTTATTAGCCCCTAACAGTTTAAGATAAACCTAGTATACTTGTATGGAGCCCCATTTAGCCCCTCCTTCATCGACACCTGAATGAATATATCCGTAATATACATCGGCAGACGCCCTTATGTATATGTTATTTCCATTGAAGGCTACTAAGGGGACATTTGAAAAGTTAATCGAAGTCGAACTTAAGTTAACATATTTTAAATCACTCGATAGTGTACAGCCATCTGATACAACTTGTTGCGAACGTAATAATTGATTAGTCAACGCATTATAAATTAATGCATCAACTTTATAATAGGCGTACGAGTTATCCGTAGTACATGCTATCGTTGCATTAGCTGTAATTGAGTTGATTTTAATAGTAGCAGTCTGGTCCTGAATTGGAGCTATTTGAATGCCAGATAAAGTGGTGGCACTTCCTGTTAGGATTAGTGGAGCAACATAAACATATGCCCTATTATAATTTGCTGAGTGTGAATAAAAAGCATTCGAACCAAATCCAGTTGTAGATTCCCTGCCGTAGTTACCTGTGTTCCAAGTGCTGTTTATTGTTGATAAGGGTGTTACTCGATGATTATTTTTTTGCAGAGAATTATCCAATATAGCGCTATTCTATTCATATTTGTTCTCCGGATAACGGGACATCAATAGCAATTCGGTTTGTTCTTCAAGTCTCTTTTTGGCAATTTCAATCAATATTGATAGTTACTCTTTTTGATCTGAGTCGACTTCGTTATTATGTTTTTTGACCAAGTCTAAGTACTCCAAATCTTGTTCAATGTGTTGGTCCAGTAGATCTTTAAAATCTTCTTCATAATTAGCAACTAATACGGGCTCTCTCAATATTACATCAGAGAGATCCACAGAAATAACATTTTCATCATCCGACTGTTGCTCCGCAACACTTAAATTTTGTGCAGATGCATTGACTGAAAACTACAATAACAAGCCGAGAACAGAGGCCATTACTTTCTTCACCTAGATTCCTCCTCGAAAATTGGTCGTTTTTTCTTGCAGTTAGAACTTAACATAAATACATTTTTCATTCAACTAATTATTTTTATTTGGGATATTTCCCATAAATTTGATTCCAGAGGCCCGTGTTTTTATGCCTTATTTCGACAAAATTCAACTTTATTATTTTTTTGATAAGTGTTTGATTTGTGAGAATGTAAGAGAGATTTAATACAAAAGTAGAATAAATTATCACTGAAGCCGGTTGGCTCGGGTTAACTTTGACTTGTCATGTCTCTTTAAGAAACGGCTGTAGTTGCACCAATTGCTTCTACAGCGTGCCAGTCTTTTATGTGAATGCAGTTATTTATTTCTCTCTTCACTTTCGGATCTTCCACTTCACGAACCATTTGTACAACCAAATCCTAAGGGAGAATGTCTTAGCTAATTACCCGGATTGTTAACCGTTCCCCTGACTCCATCGTGGCATTTTGTTACACCCGACATTGGAGTGCTACGATAAAAATGCAGTCGAAAAATACCCTCGTATGAAATAAAATGAAAGCTGACGAGGGGACGGGAGACAATGAATCGATACGACAAAGCATTCAAAAAAGAAGCAGTAAGATTGAGTGATGAGATTGGACCAAAGAAAGCCGCCGAGCAGTTAGGCGTATCCTACTATACGTTGCAGGATTGGAGAAAGCAAAGAGCCCTGCACGGCGACGGAGCGCATATCGGGAGCGGACGCGCTTATGCATCTGCCGATAAGACTGCGCGTGAAATCGAATTAGAAAGAGAAATAGGCGAGTTGCGCCGCGCGAATGAAATTCTCAAGGACGCACTCGGTTTTTTCGCAAAAGACCGGAAGCGGTAAAGGCATGCCAGCTCTATACGTACATCCGTGAACGACGGGATCGATGGACCGTCAAGGAGATGTGCGAGGTACTTGCTGTCAGCGAATC